>NZ_JBIINP010000070.1:0-20234 GCF_044337415.1 Luteitalea sp. | reverse complement strand
CCGCGCACGTACGTGACCGCCTGCGGGTCCTCGTCCACGGCGTGCACATCGAAGCCCTCGCGCAGCAGGTACACGAGGTTGCGTCCGGCGCCACAGCCGGCATCGAGCACCCGCATCCCTGGGGCGATCCGCCCGCGCAGCAGCTGATCGAACAGGTAGATGTCGATGTGGCCGAACGTCGCCGCGAGATCCATCGCGCTGCTCACCGGCCCTCGACCACGACGGGGCAGCGCACCGAGTTGGCGATGAAGCACGACGCGTGCGCCGCCTCGTGCATGGCGCGGATGTCCACATCGGTCGGCAGGAGCTCGCCGACGAAGTCCACGACGGGGTGCAGCACCACGCGCGTCATGGCCAGGCGGCCGGCCTGGTCGGTGCCCATGGTGCCTACGGCGTGGTCCTCGTAGCGATCGACGATGAAGCCCCGCCCCGCCGCAATCGAGAGGAACCACAGCATGTGACAGCTCGAGAGCGACGCGACGAACGCCTCCTCGGGGTCGACGCCCAGTGGATCGGACATCGGGATCGGCACGACATGCGGCGAGGACGACGCGGGCACCGTGGCGCCCCCGTCGAACGTCCAGCGATGCGCGCGGCTGTACCGCCCGTCGGTGAACTCGGCGGTGTATCGATCCCAGGAAACGACAGCGCTGTGTTCGGACAAGGACAGAAGAGTAGAAGAGCAGAAGGAAAGAAGGCAAACCGGGAAGGACAAAGGACCCAAGCCTTCGAAGCCTTGAAGACTTCAAGGCCTTCCACCTTCCCGCCCTGCCTTCTGCTCTTCTGCTCTTCTACTCTTCTACACGATCGTCACTGTGGTGGGGACGACATGGTGGATGACGTACGTGCCCCAGTCGGGGTTGCGCGTCATCGGCTGCGTGCGGCCCTGCGCGTCGGTGGCGCGCGACATCAGCACCACCTCGCCGGCCGTGGCAGGCACCTGCCAGCGCAGTCGCCAGCGCCGCCAGGTGGAGGCGCCCTGTGGGTCGATGAACTCGGCATCGCGCCACGTGGCGCCGCCGTCGGTGCTCACCTCGACGCGCGTGACGGCGCCATCGCTCCACGCGGCGCCGCCGATGTCGACGACCGTGCCGCGCGCGACCTGTCCACGGGCCGAGGGCCTGGCGATGAGCGACTTCACCTGCATGCCCATCAGCGGACGGCGCAGCGGCCTGCCGGTCGACCGATCCCAGTACGCGTAGTCGGTGGTCTCCCAGTAACCGTCGAACTCGCCCGTGACCGCCTCGATCGACGACAGCCACTTGACCGACGCCATCCCGTAGCAGCCGGGGACGATCAGGCGTGCCGGCGCGCCATGGGCGGCCGGCAGGGGCTCGCCGTTGATCGCGTACGCGACGAGCACGTCGCGGGTCCTGGCCTCGGCGAGGGTCATGCTGCGATGGAACGTGATGGGCCCCGAGGGGAGCGGGGTGTTCTTCACCTCGCCCTTGTCGTGCCCCTCGAACGCCACCCGCGTCGCCTCGGTCGACACGCCGGCCTTGGCCAGCAGGTCGGCCAGGCGAACGCCCGTCCACTCGGCGGTGCTCACGGCGCCCCGCTCCCACTGCACGCCCGGCACGGCGGGCGTGAGGAACTGCCGCCCGTTGCCGGCGCACTCCATCGTGACCACGCGCGACGTCTTCGGCAGCGCCCGCAACTGGTCGAGCGAGAGCGAGAGCGGCTGCCCCACGGCACCACGCACCTCGAGGCGCCACGCGGCAGCGTCGACGGTCGGCACGGCGAAATGGCTGCGCACGTAGTGCTGCGCCGTCGGCGTCAGGAACTCGTCCAGCGCACCGAAGTCACTCTCGAGGTTCTCTGGCACGGCTTGCCGCACGATGCGGCTGCCGCGTGTCACGCTCTGGACCATGGCCAGCGCCCATTCTGGAAGGGCCGCGATGGAGACTGCGGCGGAGCCGATTGACAAAAACGTTCGACGTGGGTGGGTCATGCGATGCGTCCTTCCCGCACGACCCCGATCTTGGGGCACGTGTCGTTGAGCAGGCAACGTCCACACTGAGGGTATATCGGCTTGCACACGTGCTGACCCCAGGTGACGAGGTGAAGGTTGATGGTGGCCCACCACTTGCGCGGGGCCACCTCGTACAGGGCGCGTTCGGTCTGCTCCGGCGTGCGCGTCCGCACCCAGCCGAAACGGTTGGCGATCCGGTGCACGTGCGTGTCGACGCAGATGTTGTCGGCGCTGCGGCAGGCGACGATGAGCGTGAGATTGGCGGTCTTGCGCCCCACCCCCGGCAGCGTCAGCAACGCCTCCATCGTCGTCGGCACCTGGCCGCCGAAGTCCTTCACCAGGATGCGGGCAGTCTCCTTCAGGTGGACGGCCTTGTTGCGGTAGAAGCTCACCGGGTAGATCAGCTTCTCGATGCGGGCGGTGGTGAGGCGCGCCAGCGAGGCCGGATCCGGCGCCACCTTGAACAACCGCAGCGACGCCGCGAGCGTGACCGGGTCCTTGGTCTGCGCCGACAGCATCGTCGAGATCAGCACCTGGAAGGCATCGCCCATCAGTTCCTCGGCGATCTTCTCGATGGCCGGGAGTTCGAGCGACCTGATCGCGCGCCCGAGCTTCGTGAGCGTCGGCGCGACCGGCAGCGGAGCTCTCAGCGTCGGCACTGACTGTGGGCGGACAGGCATCGGGACATTTCAGAATTGCAGACGTTCAGAATTTCAGGGACGGCAGGCAAGGCAATTCTGAAATCCTGAAATCCTGCAATTGCCTGCATCAGGGAACGTAGCTGCCCGGAATGGGCGTCACCGGCGGCCGTCCCTCGAGCACCTCGACCAGGTTGCGCGCGGCGAGGTTGCACATCGCGGTGCGCGTCTCGCGCGTGGCGCTGCCCAGGTGCGGGATCAGGAACGCGTTGTCGAACTTGAGCAGCCCGGGGTGCACCACCGGCTCGAGTTCATAGACGTCGAGCGCCGCGCCCGCGATCCAGCCGTTGTCGAGCGCCGACACCACCGACGCCTCCTCGACCACCGGGCCGCGCGCCATGTTCACCAGGTACGCCGACGGCTTCATCAGCCGAATCGAGTGGCGGTTGATCAGGTGATGCGTCTCGGGCGAAAGCGGGCAGTGCAGCGTGACGACGTCGGAGCGCCGCAGCACTTCCTCGAGCGTCGTGCCCTCGTACGGCGTGCCGTCCGGGCCCGTGATGACCTCGTCTGGCCTTCGGGGCGAGCGCATGTAGATCGTGCGCATGCCGAAGGCCGCGGCCTTGGCCGCCACCGCCTGGCCGATGCGGCCCATGCCGATGACGCCCAGCGTCTTCCCCACCAGGTCCATGCCGAGGAGGAAGTCGAGCTGGAATCCCTTCCACTGCCCTGCGCGCAGGATGCGCTCGCCCTCGCCGAGGCGACGGGTCACGCCGAGGATGAGCCCCCACGTGAGCGCCGCACACGCCTCGTTCAGCACGTCGGGCGTGTTGGTCACGACGACCTTGCGCACACGCGCCGCGGCGACGTCGATGTTGTTGTAGCCGACGGCGACGTTGCACACCACGCGCAGGTCGGGCAACTGGTCGAGGAAGGCCGCATCGACCTTGTCGGTGCCCTGCGCCACGAGACCGGCGCAGCCCCGCGTGCGCGCCAGGAGTTCCTCGGGCGTCGGGCTGCCACTGCCGTCGAACACGTCCATCTCGGCGTGCTGCGCGATCAGGTCGAGGGTTTCGGGGAACAGGCGACGCGACACGAAGACGCGCGGGCGCGAAGGCGTGGACATGGCGATGGCTGTGAAGCGGTCAGTGACCGTAGGACTGGCAGAACCCGCAGTGATGACACGTCACCTGCGGCTCGACGACGCATGGCGCGTCGGGGTCGGTCGGCGCGAGCGCGATGAAGCGCCCGTGCGAGAGGTGCGTCTTCCACGCGGCCACGGACGTGGCGCAGGACGAGGATGCGGCCACGGCAGGGCCGGGTGTCCCAACCCGACCTTCACCGAGATGCCTCGCGAGGGCCTCGCGGACGAGGGCGCGGACCTGTGCTTCGTTCACGACCACGCTCCGTTGGTCTCGAGTTGGTCGACGATGCCGACGATCGCGGCATCGACAGGGGCGCCCTTGCGGCCGAGGGCATCGCCGGCGGCCTTGCCCTCGATCACCAGCAGCACCCGCTCGCCCACGCCGGCGCCGACGCTGTCCACCGCGAGCACGGGCGTGCCCTTCGCGGTGCCGTCGGGCAGCTCCGGCTGCACGAGCAGCAGCTTGGCGCCGTGCAGCTTTGCGTGCTTCTGCGTCGAGACGACGGTGCCGACCACGGTGCCCACCTGCATGTCAGGCGACCACGTCGGTGGAGTCGACAATCCCGACGATGCTGGCATCGGTGGGAACGCTGACGGGATGGAACGGGTAGGCAGCCTCGCTGCCCCGCACGAAGAACACGCGCTCGCCCACGCCGGCGCCCGCGGCGTCGGTGGCGACGAGCGGCCGGCCGACGTCGGATCCGTCGCGGGCCACGGGCTGCACCAGCAACAGCTTCACGCCGGACAGCTTCGCGTCCTTGTGCGAGCAGACGACGGTGCCGACGACTCGGGCGAGGTGCATGGGCGGGAGTGCGCGATCAGGCCATCGACACGGTGTCGACGATGCCGACGATGGCCGCATCGACGGGCGACTGCGACAGGCCGTCGGCCATGCGCGCCGAGCTGCCGGAGACGACCAGCACGGTCTCGCCGGTGCCGGCGTCCACGGTGTCCACGGCCACGAGGGGCGTGCCTTCGAGCTGCCCCTCGGGCGACACGGGACGCACGATCATGAGCTTGGCGCTCAGGAGCCGTTCGTCCTTGCGGGTCGCCACCACGGTGCCGACGACCCTGCCGAGGATCATTTCGTGGAGGCCTTGCCGATGGGCAGCACGTCCTCGAGGTTGCTGTGCGGGCGCGGAATCACGTGCACCGACACGAGCTCGCCGACGCGGCGGGCCGCCGCAGCGCCGGCGTCGGTGGCAGCCTTCACGGCCGCGACGTCGCCACGCACGATCGCCGTGACGTAACCGGCGCCAATCTTCTCCCAGCCGACGAGGTTGACCTTGGCGGCCTTCACCATCGCGTCGGCGGCCTCGATCATTGCCACGAGGCCCTTGGTCTCGATCATCCCGAGTGCTTCACCCATAGTTCGATTCCCTGGCGCGTCGCGCCGGCTTGCGCGGCCATCCCGCGCGGTCCTGGACTTGATCCTCGCCCGGCGCCGGATGCCTCCGGCGGTCGGGGCCCACGAGGCGCCCCGCAACTACGCGTCGCGCGTCACCTGGCGTACCGCGTCGGCGATGAGGGCCGCAAGCTCGCGGTATGTTAGCCGAATTTCCCCGCCCCCGACGCCCGGCCCGCCACCCGGCAGGCCCCCACCCGGCGGCACGACCGGCGACGGCACGATGCGCGGCCCGTCCGAGGCGGGCGCGTCCACGAACTGGCACGTGGCGCCGTCGGCGCCGGCCTGGCTCGGGTCGGTGCAGATGGGCGCCGGCGACTTGATCCCGTAGAAGTCGCGCAGGCCCTGCAGCCGGTCCACTTCCTCGCGGGAGATCAGGTTCTCGCGCCCGAGCTGTCGCGCCACCAGCGTGATCTGCGCGAAGTGCTCCATCGTCTCCATCTTGTAGTACGCGTTCAGGAGATCCTGCCCGCAGGTGAGCGCGCCATGGTTGGCCAGCAGGAGCCCGTCGTGCGCGGTGATGTACTTCTTCACCGCGTCGGGCAGTTCCTGCGTGGACGGCGTGGCGTACTCGGCGATGGGGACGCTGCCCAGCGAGAAGATGATCTCGGCGAGCGACGACTTGTTCAGGGGGATGCCGGCCACGGCAAACCCCGTGGAGAGCGGCGGGTGCGCATGGACGACGGCCGTGACGTCGGGCCGCATCTCGTACACGGCCAGGTGCATCTTCAGCTCGGTCGAGGCATCCCGGTGGCCGGCGACCTTGTTCCCCTGCATGTCGGTCACGACCATCATGTCCGGGGTCATGAAGCCCTTGGACACGCTCTTGGGCGTGGCGAGCAGGTGGCGGTCGTCGAGGCGGCAGCTGATGTTGCCGTCGTTGGACGCCACGTAGCCCCGGGCGTAGACACGCCGGCCCACTTCACAGATCAGGGCGCGGAGTTCTTCTTCGCGGGGCAGCATGGGGCGACGGGTATCGGGTATCGGGGAGCGGGTATCGGGAGCCGGGTACGGGGTACGGAGGGCCGCCGGGGTCAGTGCGGCCGAGCCGCCTGCGCATCATAGGCGGAACGGCAGCGCTCTGAACAGAAGTAGGCGATGGTCCCGCCGGCGCCTCGTGCGGTGAGGGCTCGTTCCTGCAGCACGTAGGTGCCGCAGACCGGATCCTGCACGAGCGTGCCCTGCGAGCGCGCCACGGGACCGCCCGCAGCGGCGCCCCCGGGCTGGCGGGCGTCGGCCGGCACGCGAGCCGACTCGATCAGGCCCCGGAACAGGCCGCCGACCACGAGCATCACCGCCCTGACGAGCAGGAACAGGAGCAGCAGCCGGAGCAGCCAGCCGAGCACCGGATCAGGCTCCCTGCTTGGGAGCAGCCGTCGCGGGAGCCGCCGAGCCGGTCTCGGGGTGGGCCGACTTCAGGCCGTCGAGCGCCTGCTTGGCGGCGCGCGCCTCGGGCGAATCGGCCGGGGCCAGTTCCATCACCTTCTCCCAGGCCTGGCCGGCGCCAACGAGGTCCTGCTTGCCGAAGGCCCGCACGATCCCGAGGTTGAGCCAGGTCTTGGTGTGCTTGGCGTTGATGTCCAGCGACTTCTGGAACTGCGCCAGCGCCTGATCGACCTGGTTCGAGTAGTAGTAGCTCACCGCCAGGTCGGTGCTGACGTCCGGGTTGGCCGGCGAGAGCTTCAGGGAGGCCTCGTACCACTTGGCCGCCTCGGTGTACTTCTCCGAATCGAAGTAGAGGTTGCCGAGCTGCGTCCGGACGTCGGCGTCGTTGGGCTGGTCGGCCGCCTGTTTCTCCAGCGACTGGACCCGGGCGAGGTCGAGCGCCGGCGCCGTGCTGGCCTGCGCGCCCTGGGCGCCCGCCGAGGCCGGGGCCACCTGAGCCGCAGGCGCCGCCGGCCCGCCCGGCGTGCCGCTGCCCGCCTGTTGCGCGCCAAGCATCCATCCGCACAGCAGCCCGAACAGGGCCCCCGCGATTCCGACGATGATCGATTCTGGTTTCATGAACTAGGGAACTTGGGGCTTGGCGCTGGGGGCTTGGACCCTCTTCCCCTGCACCTTAGTGCCTTTTTCCTTTGGCCTTCTGCCTTGTGCCTCGTGCCTTCGACATTACGGCATCGCGGCATCGCAGCATTGCCACCATCCCTCAGATGATATCTCCTGCGGCCTCCCGGTACTCGAGCACCGCCTGGCGCAGGCCGACGTACAGGGCGTAGCTGAGGAGGGCGTGGCCGATCGACACCTCGTCGAGCCGGGGCATCGCCCCGACGAAGTCCGGCAGGTTCTCGAGGTCGAGGTCGTGCCCGGCGTTCACCCCGAGCCCCAGTTCGTCGGCCAGGCCTGCCGCCCGCGCATACGGAGCCAGCGCGTCGCCGAGGGACAGGCCCTTGGTGTTGAAGCCCCGCGCGTACGGCTCGGTGTAGAGCTCCACACGGTCGGCCCCGACCCGCTGGGCAAAGCGGACCGCCGCTTCGGTGGGGTCGATGAACAGCGACACGCGGATGCCGAAGCCACGCAGGCGGGCGATCACGTCGCGCAGATCCTTCTCGTCGGTCTCCGGCGACCAGCCCGCCTCGCTCGTGATCTCGCCAGGACGCACCGGCACGAGCGTGCACTGGTGCGGCCGCACGGTCTCCACGAGGTTCAGCAGGTCTGGGCGGGGGTCACCCTCGATGTTGAACTCGACGTTCTTCCACGGCTCGAGCAGGTCCTTCAGGTCGTGCACGTCCTGGAACGTGATGTGCCGCGCGTCGGCGCGCGGATGCACCGTGATGCCCGGCGCACCAGCCTCGACGCACACGCGCGCGGCATCGGTCACGGAGGGAATCGCGCCGCCACGGCTGTTGCGAATCGTGGCGACCTTGTTGACGTTGACGGAGAGTTTGGCCATCGTGCTTCGGCAATTTGAAATTGCACATTCGAAATTCCCGGCGGCTCGGCCTTCGGCCTTCGCTCGCTCGAGATAGCCCGAGGCGCCAGGCCGAAGGCCGGCGCCGCGAGAATTTCACATGTCCAATTTCGAATTATCTATCCTGCGCCCAGCGCGCCCTTGGCGGCATTGGCGATGTCGTGCGCCCAGGCCTCGATCTCGGCCTGATCGCGGCCCTCGAGCATGATCCGCAGCAAGGGCTCGGTGCCCGAGTAGCGCACCAGCAGCCGCCCTTCCTTGCCGAGGCGACGCTCCACGGCGTCGATGGCCGCTGCAATCGCCGGCACCTCGGCCACGGGAACGCGGCGCCCGACCCGCACGTTCACCAGCACCTGCGGATACGTGACCAGTTCGGACGCGAGGTCGCGCAGGGACCGCCCGGTCTCGGCCATCACGCGCAGCACGCTGAGCGCGGTGACGATGCCGTCGCCGGTGAACAGGTGCTCGGCGACGATGACGTGCCCCGACTGCTCGCCGCCGAGCGCGTAGCCGTGCTCGCGGATCTCCTCCATCACGTATTTGTCGCCCACGGCCGTGCGCAGCAACCGGATCCCGTGGCGCTCCAGGGCCCGCTCGAGACCGAGGTTGCTCATCACCGTCGCGACCAGGGTGTCCTTCGTCAGGCCGCCGGTGCGCTGCAGGTGGAGCGCGAGGATCAGCATGATCGCGTCGCCATCGACCACCTGCCCCTGGTCGTCGATCATCAGGCAGCGATCGCCGTCGCCATCGAACGCGATGCCCACCGCGAGCCGGTGCTCGCGCACGTACGTCTGCAGCGCCTCGAGGTGCGTCGACCCGCAGTGCAGGTTGATGTTGCGGCCGTCGGGGTCGTTGCCGATCACCTGCACGTCGAGGCCCATGTCCCGGAACAACCGCGGCGCCACCGTCGTCGTCGCGCCGTTGGCGCAGTCGATGGCAATGCGGAGGTTCGACAGCGCCCCCGAGAGCGGCAGCGCCTGCTCGCAGTGACGCATGTAGGGCTCGACCACCTCGTGGTACTCGATGTCGGCCGAGGCATCGGGCGAGACCACGAAGTGCGGGTCGGCCACCAGCGCCTCGATCTCGCGCTCGAGCGACTCGTCGAACTTCTGCCCGTGGCCCGAGAAGACCTTGATGCCGTTGTCCTGGTAGGGGTTGTGCGAGGCCGAGATCACGAGGCCCGCGTCGAAGTCCTGGGCGCGGGTGATGACGGCCACGGCCGGGGTCGGCACCACGCCGGCCGACAGCAGGTCGCCACCCATGGCCCGGATGCCGCGCGCCAGCGTCCGCTCGATCCAGAAGCCGGATTCGCGGGTGTCGCGCCCCGTCAGCAGGCGCGCCGGCCCCTGGTGAGGCAACACGCGGACGAGCGCCGCGCCAAGTCGCAGGATGGTGGTCTCGTCGAGGGGCCACTCACCTGCCACCCCGCGTACGCCGTCGGTTCCGAACAGTTTCATAAAGGGCTCAAGGCTCAGGGCTCGAGGCTCAGAAAAGCAGGCTCAGGGCTCAAGGCTCAGGGACCAAGCGCCAAGCCCCAAGCCCCAAGGGTTTCACGTCACTTGATCACGACCGTGACTTTTTCGGGCGTCACGCGCTCGATCGCCACACCTTCGCGGCTCGGCACGCGCACGGGCAGTTGATGACGACCGCGCGTCAGGCCCGCCAGATCGACATCGGCCTGAAGGTCACCCGCTCCAATCCCGGCGATGCGCTCACGGGTGCCACGCACCACCACGGCCACGGTGCCCGGCGTGATCCGCGCCGCGAGCCCGTTGCCGACGTTGGACGCGCGCACGGTCACGCCAGCCAGCGTCTCGAGGGTGGGCGCAGGCACGATCTCCACCGTCACGGTGGCGACGATGGGCTCGCGCAGGCGCACGGACGGGTCCTCGACGCCAACGGTCACCTTGTCCTGCACGGTCTTGCGGGCCCCCTCGACGCTCACCGGTTCGGTCGCTGCCGAGCTCATCGCGTCGAGCTTGCGGAGCGGGCCGATCACCTGCACCGTCGACGGCGACGCCGTGATCTGGCCGACCACGAAACCCGCCTCCGGATCGCCCTCCACCACCGGCGACACCGGGAGCACCTTCTGACCCGCGCGTTCGAAGTCGAGCGAGACGGTCGGCGGGGTCACCTGCACCACCTCGACGCCGAAGGGCACCCGCACCTCGCCGGCCTGCATGTTGAAGATCCGTGTCCCCTGGCGCGCGCCGGCCAGGTCCAGCGCGGCCACGACGTCGCCCTGCACCACGCGCGCGAGGTTGCCCGACGAGCCGCGCAGCCGCACGTCCACGGCGCCCGGCGGGTCGCCCACGATCTGGAGCCCCGGCGGCACGTTCTGGAACTCGAGCGGCACCTGGATGTTGCGCTCGACCACGCTCTGCCCCGCCACGGCGAGCCAGAGCACGACGGCCACGACGAGCGACACGACCTTCAGCGGCAGGTTCGCGAACGGGTGCAGGGCCATGGCGTCAGGGGCGCGGGAACTGCCGGCGCCCCGCCTTGCGGTTGAGCACGAGCTGGGTGAGCCGCGACCGGAGCGTGTCCGGGGTGAACCCGCGCGAGATGTGGCCCTCGGTGGCCACCGAGATGCGGCCGGTCTCCTCAGACACCACCACCGCCACCGCGTCGTTCTCCTCGGTCAGGCCGATGGCCGCGCGATGCCGTGTCCCGAGGTCGGACCCCACGGTCGGGTTGACCGTGAGCGGCAGGAAGCACGAGGCCGCTGCGACCTTGTTCTCCTGGATGATCACCGCGCCGTCGTGCAGCGGGCCGCTGGTCTGGAAGATCGTCACGAGCAGGTCGTGCGTGACCATCGCATCGAGCGGGATGCCGCTCTCGATGTAGTTGCGCAGCCCGATCTGCCGCTCGATCACGATGAGCGCACCCGTGCGGCGATCAGCCATCTGCGTCGCCGCGGTCACGACCTCCTCGATCGTCTCCTCGTCGGTCTCGGCGCGCGAGAAGGCCCGCACGAACGGGGTCCGGCCGAAGTGCGCCAGCGCGCGGCGGATGTCGTTCTGGAACAGCACGATGGCCGCGAACACGACGTAGCCGATCATGTTGCGGATCAGCCAGTTCACCGTCTGCAGCGGCGCGGCGAGCGAGAAGAAGTACAGCGCCACCAGCAGCGCCGATCCGAACGCCATCTGCATGGCGCGCGTGCCGCGGATCAGCTTCAGCGACTCGTAGATGATCAGCGCCACCACGAGGACGTCGATGACGTCCCACCAGGTCAGGGGCGTGCGGCTGAGCCACGAGAGGAGGAAGTCCATGAGCGGGCCGGCAGGCCCCGCGTCAGCGCGGGCCCGTCTCTGCTACGGCGCTGATCATATCTGCCACGCGCACCGCCTGCACACTGCCGCCCACGTCGTGCACCCGCACGATGTGGGCGCCCGACAAGGCTGCCACGGTCGCCGCCGCCAGGCTGGCCGCGTCGCGCTCGCCCGGCGCGTGCTCCCCGATCGCCTCCTGCAGGAACGACTTGCGCGATGCCCCTAGCAGGATTGGGAGATCGAGGTCGCGCAGGCAGGGCCGCGTCAGGCCGCCGAGCACCGCCCAGCTCTGCGCCGCCTGCTTGGCGAACCCGAGGCCCGGGTCGATGACCAGCGACTCGCGAGGCACACCCGCCTCCACCGCCTGGGCCACGCTCCACGCCAGCTCGGCCGCCACGTCGGCCACCACATCGTCGTACTGCGCGTAGCGGTACATGTCGGCCGGCACCCCGCGCATGTGCATCAACACGAGCGCTGCGCCGGTCTCGGCGGCCACGCGGGCCAGCGCGGTGTCGCGCCGGAGGCCGCTGATGTCGTTGAGCATCGAGGCGCCCGCCTCGACCGCCGCGCGCGCGACCCCTGCCTTGGTGGTGTCCACCGACACGGGCACCGACACCTGCGCCGCCAGCGCCTTCACCACGGGCTCGACACGGGCCCGCTCGGTGGCTTCGTCGACAGCAGGCGCGCCTGGCCGTGTCGACTCACCGCCGACGTCGATGATGTCCGCACCCGCCGCCACCATCGCCAGCGCCGCGTCCACCGCCCTCGGCACATCGTCGAAGCGGCCGCCGTCGGAGAAGCTGTCGGGCGTCACGTTGAGGATGCCCATCACGAGCGTCCGCCGTCCGAGTTCGAGCGTGCGCCCGCCGGGCAGGGGAAGCACGTAGCGTCTGCGGGTGGTGGGCGTCATGGCAATTCGAAATTCGACATTCGAAATTCTAGAGGGCTTGGCTCACGCCTTCGCCGCTAGACGTTCTCACAAAGCAAAAGGCGCCACCCGGAAGGTGACGCCCTTGTTCGAGTTGACTCGAATTTCAAATCTGGAATTTCAAATGACGAGTGCTTTTCACTCCTGAGCGAGCGGCTTGTTCGGGATCGGCATCGGCGGCACGATGGACGGCCGCGGACGACGTTCCTCGCTGGAGACCTCGGACGGCGTGCCCGGGGTGGTGGCCACCGGCTCCGGCGCGTCGAGCGACTGCCCCGCGATGATGGCGCGCACCTGATCGGCGTCGAGCACCTCGCGCACGAGCAGCTCGTCGGCGATGCGCTGCATCGCTTCCTTGTGCTGCTCGATGATGGCGCGCGCCACGTCGTACCCGGTCATCACGATCGACTGGACGGCCTCGTCGATGCGGATGGCGGTGTGCTCCGAGTAGTCGCGGTGCTGGTTGATCTCGCGACCGAGGAAGATCTGCTCTTCCTTCTTGCCGAAGCTCAGCGGGCCGAGTTCGCTCATGCCCCACTCGCACACCATGCGGCGCGCGAGGCCCGTGGCCTGCTCGATGTCGTTGCGCGCGCCGGCGGTCTTGGTGTGGCAGAAGATCTCGTCGGCGATGCGGCCCGCCATCGCCACGGCGATCTGCGAGTCGGCCTCTTCCTTCGAGAAGTCCACCTGCTCGCCCTGCGGCAGGAACGAGGTCAACCCGAGGGCCATGCCGCGCGGGATGATCGTCACCTTGTGCAGCGGCACGGCGTTGGGCAACAGCAACGCCACCAGCGCGTGGCCGGCCTCGTGGTACGCGGTGTGGCGCTTCTCTTCGTCGCTGATGATCCGCGACTTGCGCTCCACGCCCATGATGACCTTGTCCTTGGCCATCTCGAAGTCGTCCATCGTGACCACCTTGCGGTTCTGGCGGGCAGCGATGAGGGCCGACTCGTTGACGAGGTTGGCGAGGTCGGCGCCGGCAAAGCGCGGCGTGCCCCTGGCGATGACGTTCAGCTTCACGTCGTCGCCCATCGGGATCTTCTTGGTGTGCACCGCGAGGATCTGCTCGCGGCCGCGCACGTCGGGCAGGTCGACCACCACGCGGCGGTCGAAGCGGCCCGGGCGGAGTAGCGCGGGGTCGAGCACGTCGGGGCGGTTGGTCGCCGCGACGAGGATCACGCCCTCGTTGCTCTCGAAGCCGTCCATCTCGACCAGCAACTGGTTGAGCGTCTGCTCGCGCTCGTCGTGCCCGCCGCCGAGACCGGCGCCGCGGTGACGACCGACCGCGTCGATCTCGTCGATGAAGATGATGCAGGGCGCGTTCTTCTTGCCCTGCTCGAAGAGGTCGCGCACGCGGCTGGCGCCGACGCCCACGAACATCTCCACGAAGTCGGAACCCGAGATCGAGAAGAACGGCACGTTGGCTTCACCAGCCACCGCGCGCGCCAGCAGGGTCTTGCCGGTGCCGGGCTGGCCGATGAGCAGCACGCCCTTCGGAATGCGCCCGCCGAGCTTCTGGAACTTCTGCGGCTCCTTGAGGAAATCGATGATCTCCTGGAGCTCTTCCTTGGCCTCGTCGACGCCGGCGACGTCCTTGAACGTCACCTTCTTCTGGGAGCCCGAGGACAGCTTCGCGCGGCTCTTGCCGAACGACAGGGCCTTGTTGCCCCCGCTCTGCATCTGCCGCATGAAGAAGACCCAGAAGCCGATCATCAGGAGAATCGGGGCCCACGTGTAGAGGAACATCCCCCACGGGCTGCCGGTCTCTTCCTTGGCGATGACCTCGACCTTGTTGGCCACCAGCTTGTTGCCGAGACCCTCGTACTGGGTCGGGGCATACGTGCGGACCCGCTCACCGCCGGACTTGTAGGTCGCGACGATTTCCTGGCCCGTGATGGTGACCTTGTCGATCTTGTTCGTGTCGAGCTGCTGTACGAATTCGCTGAATGGGATGACTTCTTCGCGGGCCTGGAACGTGGTCGAAAAATTCCAGATCAAGACCCCGACGATGACGAGCACCATCCAGAAGAGCAGGCTCCTGAGCGTCGAGTTCAAGCCTTTCCTCCTGACCGCGTGGCTTGCAAGAGTAGCACGGCGGTCGTATGTGGCTGGACCGCAAATTCCTCGCCGACTGCGAGGCCAACCACCCACGCAATCCGACCGCTCTCTGTCGTCACCACCGGCACGCGGTCGCGCTGGAGCCGGGGCACCTTCCTGTTGACCATCACGTCCTGGATCTTCTGACTACCGGATACGCCAACCGGCCGCATCCGGTCTCCCGGCCGTCGTCCGCGGACGAGGAGCCGGGCGCCGACCACGTCGGCATCGAGGGCCACCTCCCAGGTGCCGAGCGCGTCCGACAGGGCGATGGCCTGGCCGTGGGAGCGTCGGAGAACCGACGCCACCAGCGACAGCCCCAATTCATCGACGCGCACCTCGCCGGGCACGGTCCAGTAGCGCTCGGGCAGGGCCGGCGCCCCGCCAGGCTGCGCCCACGGGCGGGGATAGCCGGGGCGGGCGAGCACGATCCGCAGGCGCGCGCCCTGCCGGCTCACCTGCAAGGGGCCCAGCCGCCCGGACTCGCCCTGGCGAATCCGCTCGAGACGGGCGAGGCCCTCCACCAACCGGGACGTGACTCGGCCGTGCGCCACCATCTGCTCGAGCGCCGCCATGCGCACCCGCCGCTGGAGCATCGGCGGGACGTCGGCCAGGCGGGGCAGGTCGATCGACCAGCCCCCGTCGGCCGCGGGCGTCAGGACCGACGGCAGTTCCACCGCCGCGCAGGCCGCCAACCATTGCTCATCGTCGCGCCACGCGTCGGCCTGGCGCGCCAGCCGTTCGGGCAGGGACGCCCCGGCCATCGCCATCAGGACGGGCAGGATCTCGTGGCGCACCCGGTTGCGCGGGACTGTCGCGTCGCGATTCGAGTCGTCGTTTCTCCACGTGAGCCCCTTCGAGGTGACGAACCGCTCGACCTCGTCGCGGCGCACGTCGAGCAGGGGGCGGACCAGCAGGCCGTGCGTGGGCCACATGCCCGACATCCCGCGGGTGCCCGCGCCGCGCAGGAACCGCAGCAGCACCGTCTCCGCCTGGTCGTCGAGGGTGTGGCCGAGGGCGATACGCGTGGCCATCCGCGAGCGGGCCACGCGTCGGAAGGCTGCATGGCGCAGGACGTGGGCCGTGCGCTCGACGGACCAGCGGCGACGGGCCGCCTCCCCGGAGACGTCGACGGGCACGAGGTCGAAGGGCAGGCCGAGGCTGGCCGCGAGTTGCTCACAGAACGCGGCATCGGCGTCTGCGTCGGCCCCGCGCAGGCCGTGGTGGACGTGCACCACTCCGGCCAGCTGCGCCCCCGCCCGCGGCGCGAGCGCGGCCAGCACCAGCAACAACGCCACGGAGTCGGCTCCGCCCGACACGGCCACGAGCACCCGGTCCCCGGCCGACAGCAGGGAGTGGCGGGTGATCGTCGCCCACACGCGGGTCGGAAATCGGGTCACGGCGGCGGCACGAGCTGGACGAAGGGAGAGTGTGGCGACATGCCCCGATTGCAAGGGAACCAGACGGCTGCCGATTCAGTCTTATGCACCCTGTGTAGGGTTCGGGCCGCCGCAGGCGTGCGACATCGAGCGGCCGACACCCGTAGTCCTTATCTCTCTTTCATTCCATCCGACGGGAACGTGGCACGCCTCCTGCTCGTCGATCCTGACATGTCACGACCCCTGAACTTCGCCGATGTGGCGGTTCGAGCCGAGGGCGACCACTGGGTAGTGGTCGACCACGCCGACAGGCCGGTGCTCGACCAGCGTTTTTCCGACCGATTCTCCGCGATCTCGCTCGGTCTTCTCGTCGCCCGCCAGCAGGGCGGCGCCGTGTGGATCGACGAAATGGACGAGACGCCGCGCGTCCCGAGCCACATGCAGATTTTTCACTAGGCGACGGTCCACCGGCGCGAAATGTCGCCGGTCCGTCCGCCAGTGGCGCAGGCACGCCCCACTCGGGCCTGCCCGCCAAGAGGTGTGCGACGCCGCCTGCCCCCCGCAGCGCGTCCCACCCGCCCTCAGGCCTCGAGGCCTCAACGCACTCCCCACAATGCTCCCGTCCTCCGCACTCCGCGGTGGCCGAGGTGTGCCCTGAAACGGGCCACAGGCCAGGGGCGAGAGGCGACCCGTCGCCCGCAGGCAGCCTGCCGCCTGCCGCCTGTAGCCCGTCGCCTGTACCCCGTACCCCGTACCCGGTACCCGCTTACTTCGTCGCCGCCCACTCCTTGAACAGCTCGGCGATTCGCTCCGGCGCCAGGCCGGGGTGGATGACCATGCGGTAGCGGAAGCGCGCGTGCTGGCCAGGCTCGAGCACCAGCGATCCATCGGCCTTCGGGTCGTTCAGGAAGTCGTGCAGCCCGAACGGGTTGATGGCGTGCAGCCCGTAGCCGCGCGAGTGCCAGTACGTCGGGTAGCGCGGGTTCGACGGGTGGTCCATCAACACGATGCCCACCGGCTCGTCGCCGATGCGGCCCGCGTAGTCGACCCACTCGGACCGCTTGCCCCACACCTGGGCCTCGCCCTCCCCGCCCTGCGCGTTCCGAAGCCGGCCCGTCCGGGTGGGCGCACCGGCCTTCGGCGTCTTCGGCGGCTCCTCGAGCGCGGTGGCCATGCGCAGCGCGAAGATGCCTTCCTTCGTGTCGCGGAAGTGCGCCCGCTCGATGGCGACGAGGTCGAGATCCACGTCGACGATCCGCAGCGTCTTGTGCGCATGGAAGGTCATGCGCCGCGTCTCGGTGAGCAGCGGCGCGCCGCCGGGCTTGTTCCAGGAGAGCACGACGTCGATCGTCCCGCTCGTCTTGCCGCTGGCCACCTTCACGGGGCCCTTCGGCACGATGCGGCCCAGGGTGGCGTCGGTGGGCGCGGGTCCGGCAGACCCCGGGAGCGGGCGCGAGGGGTCGGCGGCAGGCTCGCCGGCCCGGGTCGCGACGTTCTGGATCGCCCAGAAGTTCAAGCCGTTGACGTCGCCGTGGCCGTAGAACAGGCCCGCGTGGTGCGGATGGTCGGTGGTCTCGCCCGGCACCTGGCCGGCGGGGAACGACCGGTTCACCACCGTGCCCGTCGCCGCGCGCAGCGGATGCAGGTAGACGCGGTTGAGCGTCGGGCCGCCGGTGTGGAACACGGTGAACGGCTTGCCGTCGATGGCGACCGTCACCTCGTCGGCCTTGGCGGTGATGGTCACCTGCGCGGCGGCCGTCGACGGAATGGCGAAGCCCGCCGCAAGGACGAGCAGGGGCAGCAGAGGGCGACTGGAAATCATCGCGCGCACTGTAGCACCGGAGCGATTCCAGGGGCTCGGAGCTGGGGGCTCGGAGCTCGGCAGCCAGGTGGCAGGGGCTGGGGGATGGGGGCTCGGGGCTCGGACAACAGGTGGCCGGGGCTGGGCGCTGGAAGCTCGGAAGCCAGGTGGCAGGGGCTGCGGGCTGGGCGCTCGGAAACCAGGTGCCAGGGCGTACGCTGTGCGCATGCCGATGTCACCAGAGCAACTCGCCGTCGTCCGCCAGCTGATCACCGAGAGCCGCGTGGTCTCGCTGGCGCTCATCGTGGAGGACGCGCCGGTCATCGGGCTGCTGCCGTTCGTGGCCACGCCCGACTTCCGCGCGCTGGTGGTGCACGCCTCGAGCCTGGCGCGGCACTCGAAGGGCCTGCACGACGGCGCGCAGTTCGACGCGCTGCTGCACGAACCGGTCGTGGGCGACGTCGACCCGCTGCGCGTCAAGCGCCTCACCCTGCGCGGCCCGGTGCACGTCCCCGAACGCGGCACGCCGGCCCACGACGCCCTGCGCCACCTCTACCTGCTCAAGTACCCGGAGGCCGAGCTGATGACCACGCTCGGCGACTTCGCGTTCTACGTGCTCCCCATCGCGGGTGGCCGCCTCGTCACCGACTTCGGCGCCGCCGCCAACGTCACCGCCGACACGCTGGAAGCGCTTCGCGCATAGGCTCAGGGCTCAGCATTCTGAGTCCTGAGCCTTCGCTCGCCTACTTGCCCGCGCTCTCCGTCCGTGTGATTGGTGGCAGCTTGTAGGTGCCGTCGAGCAGGGCGGGTTGCGGGACGTAGGTGCGCAGATGAACGTCGAAGGCGCCGACGGGCGCGGGCAGCCAGTTCGCTTCCCTGGACGGCCCGGGGGTGTCGTGCTGGATGTACAGCGTCAGCGATCCGTCCGCCGCGAACTGGAGACCGGGCGTCTGGCTGCCGATCGAGTAGCGCTTCTTCGGGTTCTCCACCATGAAGAAGGTCTTGCCGTCGTACATCGTCAGCGACCAGAAGCCGTTGACGGGCGGCAGTTGGCCCTTCTCGAAGCGCATGGTGTAGGCGTTCGCGCCGTCGAGTGGCTGCCCCGAGGCATCCTTGTCGGCATTGAAGTAGATGGCCTCCTCGGGAGCGTTGCCAGCCAGCGAGCGGAACGCGATGGCTGAGCGCACGAGATAGTCCTCGCCGAAGCGACCATTCTTCATGCTGAAATCCCAGCCATTGGCGTTCTCGCCCAGCTTGGCCGCCTGGATGGCGGCGAACCCTTCCTTGGCACCGGCCTCGATCGCCGCGCGGGTCTCGTCGGACAGCGACGACGGGGCGTAGCCGGTCGTCGGGCTCAGCCCGATGGCCGACAGGCGGGAGATCAGAGGCTGCGCCGCGGCCGGCATCGGCGTGTCCTTCAGGAGATCGCCGAAGACCGTGAAGAACTCGGTCGCCGACCAGGTTTCAGGCGGCGCGAGGGGACTGAAGCGAGGATTGCCGCCCGGGCTGGACTTGCCGTTCATGTCCGTCAAGCGGATGGAATCCTGCGCCGCGTGCGCGCCGGGCAGATCGCCCTCGCCGCGCACGCCAAAGCGTGCCGCAATCCAGATGCGTCTGGTCGGCGCCACGAACACCTTGTCGATCCCCTGCGGCGTCGTGCCGGCCCATCCGGGTGCCGCCAGCAGGAATCGTCCTCCCTGCGGACCGGTGGCGCGCGTCCCGACATAGTCGAAGGTGTTGGAGAACGCATCCATCATCTGGAAGGTGAAGTAACGCTCTCCCATCGCGGGAATCTCGAGCAGGAACGGCCCTTTCGAGAGGTCGATCCAGGCGCTCGAGTACAGCGTGTCGTTGTTCGGCATGACGATGGTCGTGAGCGCAGGACTGCCGAGCGCACGCACGTGGCCGAAGGTGTTCTCGGGCGCGCTGCCGTCGCCGCGATCGGCATCGACGCTCACCATGTTGCGCCGCTGTCGCTCCATGTAGACGGGCGCGTACGCATAGATGTACGCCTCCCTGGCCAGTGCCTGCATCTCGGACACAGGCAATTGGGCGACGGGTGCCTGGGTGCAGGCCGGCAGGGTGGCCAGGCCGAGGCCCAGCAGCGACATGCCGATCGCCAGTGCGCGACGGACGGGGTTCAGGCTGTTCATCATCTCGGGTACCTCGGTCTGTTCAGGCGGGCGAAGTCCGACAGGGTCGGGGCGGCGCACCGATCGACAACGCTCTTCCACCTGCTGTGTGATCCACAGTTACCGGCTTGCCGGCAGCGAAGTCTGTCCAATGCTGGACAAACGGACCCGGCTCTGGCAGAACTCCGCGATGAACACTGCGCAGGCGCGCCGGCGGCTTTCCGATCACGGCTGGTTGGCGGCCATGCCGCAGGAGTTCCGACTGGCGCTGCTGGACCGCTGTGAATGGCAGCCGTTCAAGGCGGGAGAGACGATCTATCTCGCCGGCGATTCCCCAGGAGGCATCTACGGCGTCTGCGAAGGGGCGCTGGCGATGACCTCGGGCCTGGGTGCGCCACTGTCGCCCGTGGCGCACGTCGGCGGACCAGGGACCTGGACCGGCTTTGGGCCACTCCTCACGGGCCAGCCCCGACGAGGGACCCTGCAGGCCCTGACGCCGCTGCTGGCGGCGCACGTCCCGCTTCGCCCGCTGCAGATCCTGCTGCAGGACCACCC
>NZ_JBIINP010000370.1:0-2855 GCF_044337415.1 Luteitalea sp. | reverse complement strand
AGGACCTCGCGGAAGTACCAGCAGTTGTCGAAGGCGACGACGGCCTGCGCGGCCATGCCGGCGCCGAGCTCGAGGTCGGCCACGGTGTACGTCTGCCCGCCCGGCCGCTGGCCGAGCGCCGCGAAGCCGCACACCTGCTCGCCGCTGCGCAGCGAGAACACGGCGGACAGCTTGTGGGCCTCGAAGAGGGCACGCAGCTCCGGGTCCTCGAGGTCCTCGACGAGCGCGGCCTCCGGGAGCCGGTGCATTGCCTCCTGGAAGGTCGACAGCGGCGGCAACTTCACGCCCTGCTGACGCGACACCGTGCCGAGCCCGTCGCGGCAGACCACGATGGCGTACCGGGTGACCATCCACTGCCCCGCGATCGTCAGGCCGTAGATGCGCGCCACCTCCTCCACGTCGTTCACGCGGGAGAAGGCGCGCCCGAGTTCCATCAGCGTGCGGAGTTCCTGGATCTTGCGATCGAGGTCGAGGTTGAGCCGGGTCGCCTGCGCGTGCGCGTTGGCGTTGCTGATGCCGGTCGCCGCGAGGCCGAGGAGCGCCTCGAGGAATCCCCGCTCATCATCGTCGATGGCAGGACGCGCGGGCGCCGCCGTGGCCAGCAGTCCCACGGCCGGCACGCCGATCGGCAGGTGATGCGGCAAGCCGAGGGCGGTGGCACGCGTCTCGTCGAACGGCTGCCCGAGCCGCGCGTCGGGCACGCCACGGGCGATGGCGATGCGAGGGCCGTCGCCGGCGTCGATGGCGACGATGGCTCGGGTGACCAACAAGCGCCCCATCACGGTGCGCAGCAGGTGCTTGAGGAGGTGGTCGAGATCGAGCGACGCGTGCAGCAGTTGCGCCGATTCGAGAAGGGACTCGAGGCGACTGACGGAGACGTGCGCCACGCGACCCCTACTTCTGGATACGCTTGAGGAGGCGCAGGCGGTTGCGGTCGCCGGGGAGGATCTCGTAGGAGACCTCGTCCATCAGCGACTTCATCACGCGCAGGCCGAGGCCGCCGGTGCGGCGGTCGTGGACCATCTGCTCGACGGGGGTTGCCGGGACGGCAGTGGGGTCGAAGCCCTCGCCCTCGTCCACCACCTCGATGCGGAGGGTGGCGGTATCGAAGGTGGCGCGCACCGTGACTTCCTTGTTGGCGTCGTGGCCGTGCGCGTGCTCGATGACGTTGGCACAGGCTTCGTCCACCGCCAGTTCGAGCTTGGCCACGTCGTCTTCACCCAGGCCTGCCTGCGAGCCGACGTTGACGACGAACTCCCGGATCAGTGCCAGATTCTCGGTGGCCGATGGCACGGTCAGGGTCAACGTCCGCTCGAGGGAGGTCATCGCGCTCTATGCCTCCCGGGTGGGGCTGGTCGCGAAGCGCTGGACCGCGTCCGGCACCGTGTCGACCATGTCGTAGATGGCCTGGAAACCCAGGATCTCGAAGATTTGCTTCACCTTGGGGCTGAGGCCACAGATCTTCAGGTCGCCGCCCTGCTCACGGATCTGTTCGATGAAGCCCATGAAGACGCCGAGGCCGGCCGACGAAATGTAGGTCAGCTTCTCGCCATCGACGACGAGCCGCGGGCGGCTGGCGTCGAGTTCGGCCTGGATGGCCTGCTCGAAGGCCGGCGCCGTGTGGGCGTCGAGAAAGCCCTCGAGATGCAGCACCGAGACGTCGCCTTCAGCGGTCCGGTGCACCTTGAACGGGTGGGGCATCAGTAGTCCTCGTCCGGATGGCCGCTAGTGTAGACGCAAAGCTCGAGCTCGACCACCCTGCCACCGCTTATCATACGGCCGCCCATGTCCGTTCTCTCGGTCCTCTCCGGTCCCGCGCTCGTGATGGCGCCCATGACCAAGGGAGGCAACCTCCCCTATCGACGCCTCTGCCAGGCCTTCGGGGCCACGGTGACCATGAGCGAGATGGCCGTCGTGCGCAGCCTGCAGCAGCGCCGACGGGCCGAATTCGCGCTCATCCAGCGTGCCCCCGACGAGCGATGCTTCGGCGTCCAGCTCGCCGGCCGGTCCCCCGACGAACTCCAGTGGGGGGCGGCCCTCGTGGCCGAACGCGGCGCCGATTTCGTCGACCTCAACCTCGGCTGCCCCATCGACGAGTTCACCCGCCGGGGACTCGGGTCCGCGCTGCTCCGGCAGCCCCGCCGCATCGAGCGGCTGGTGGCGGCCATGAAGACGGGCGCGGGCGCCCTGCCGGTCACCGTCAAGATTCGACTCGGCTGGAATGAAGACGAACGAAACGCGGTAGATGTTGCACGGGCGGCCGAAGCAGGTGGGGCGGACGCGCTGACCGTCCACGGCCGGACCCGCTCGGCCCGGTACCGGTTTCAGGCCGACTGGGTCGCCATCGGCGAGGTCGCGCAGGCCGTGCGCATCCCCGTGGTCGGCAACGGCGACATCCTCTTCCCCGAGGACATCGAGCGCAGCCGGGCCATCTCGGGTGTACAGGCGGTGATGATTGCGCGCGGCGCCCTGATCAAGCCCTGGATCTTCGCCGAGGCGCTGGGCCAGGTGGTGGACGACTCCGCCGAGGGCCGGCTCGCCATCTACCGCGAGTACGTCCGACTGGGGCGCAAGCACTTCGGCGAGGACGAGCGGGGCTACACGCGCTTCCGCCCATTTCTCGTATGGCACCTCGGGCTGTGGTGCCGGCACGTGCCCCGCGCCGCGGACGGCTCCTACGTGCCCATGCAGGAGCGCGCGGTGTTCGACAACCCGCGCTCGCCGCTCGAGGCGCTGCTCGCACGACCGGAACCGGAGGTGCACGGCTGGATTGCCGATCGCCTGCTGGCCGGCGACGAGCTGCGGCCGGAAGACCTACCGGCCGACATCGTGCCGGAGGCCCCGGCCGACCCGCG
>NZ_JBIINP010000085.1:0-17451 GCF_044337415.1 Luteitalea sp. | reverse complement strand
GTACGGGCCGTCGACGGCCCCGCCGGCGTCGAGGTCCGGCTGCGCAACTTCGGGCGGACGTGGCACTGGACGCCCGGTGTCGATCCGCGCGGAACGCCCGATCCCCTGATTGCCGCGTGCCTCGACGAGGCCGGCGTGCGCGAGGGCGCGTGGGCGATGGAGGTCGGGTCGGTGATTCCGCCCGGGGCGTCGATGGGGACGTCGGCCAGCGTGTGCGTGGCGGTGCTGTCGGCGCTCGCGCGGGCTACCGGCGCCACGATCGGTCCGGCGGAACTCGCACGGCGCGCGCACGCGGTCGAGGCCGAGCGACTCGGCCAGCAGAGCGGCATCCAGGATCAGTGGGCAGCCGCCGCTGGCGGGATCAACCTGATCACGATGGATGCCTACCCGCACGCCCGGTGCGAGGCCCTGGCGATCGCCGACGACACGCGGCAGGCGCTCGACGCGCAGTTGCTGGTGGTGCTGCTCGCCCGCGGCCACGACTCATCGGCAGTGCATCACCTCGTGGTGCAGCAGTTGACCGATGCGGGCGGCAACGATCCGCGACTCGAGGCGTTGCGCCAGTGCGCGTACGCCGGCGCCGACGCCTTGCGCGCCGGCGACCTGCAGGCCTACGGCGCCATCCTGACGCGCAACACCGAGGCGCAGGCGGCGCTCCATCCGTCGCTGGTCAACGACGAAGCGCGCGCGATCATCTCGGCGGTCGCCGGCGCGGACTCGCTGGGCGTGAAGGTGAACGGCGCGGGCGGCGCCGGCGGGTCGCTGACGGTGTTGGCGTCGTCTGCCGAGGCACGCGCCCGTCTCGCCGCGCGCGTGGTGACCGCATGCCCCGGTGCGCGGGTGCTGGATGTCACGCTGGCTGCGGCTGTCGTCGGCGCTACCGGGTAGCGAGACCTCCAGGGAAGAACACTGACCGTCGGGCAAGCCCGACGGCTACGCACCCATCTGCCGGTGGAAAGATCTCGCCCCGTGGCGGCGCCCCGTCGCGGTGTCTGAAACAGGCGCGGGACCGCAGCCGTACTTGATAGTGGTGGACCATGCCCCTGGTCCCTGGCACGCCGCCCGAGACCGACCGCATGGATGCTGCCGCAGGCAGCCCTTCGCGCTGCGGCAAATCGGAGACTCGACATGAAATCGATGGTCGTTGGCGCCCTGGCCCTGTGCCTGTTCGGCACGACTCCGGCTGTTGCCCAGGATGACGCGGAGGGCTGCAAGGACCACCCGCTGTTCACGCGCATGCCCAACATGCGTATCCACGCGTGCTCCAGCAGCCAGTTCGACATGCGGGCCTTCCCGGTCGGTCCGGCCGACAAGGACGGCGAGACCAAGGCCGTGGAAATCGAAGGCCCCGTGGAGTTCCTCCATTACGCGATGAAGGAGGGCGTCACCCCCGCCAGCGGCCTGCAGATCATGCGCAACTTCGAGAACGCGGCGAAGAAAGCCGGGGGCACCATCGAGGGCCAGTGGCCCGGGTGGTGCAAGGCCAAGTACGACGACGGGCGCATGCCGAACATGGGCAACGGGTGCATGAGCTTCGCCCTGACCATGAAGTTCGTGAAGGGCCCCAAGGAGACCTGGGCCTTCCTGATGGCCAGCCAGGACGAGGGGAGCTACGTGATGACGGTCACGCAGCGCGAGGCCATGAAGCAGGACGTCAGCGTCACCGAGATCGCCGACAAGCTCACCAAGGAGGGCTTCATCACGCTCTCGGTGAACTTCGATACCGGCACGGCCACCATCACGCCCGATTCGGCCAAGGTGCTCGACGAGGCGGCCGGGGCGCTGAAGGTCGCCGCAGGACTGAAGGTGGAGGTCGGTGGGCACACCGACAACGTCGGGAAGCCCGACGCGAACCTGACGCTCTCGGACCAGCGCGCGAAGGCCGTGATGGCCGCCCTGATCGAGCGCGGCGTGCCGGCCGCTCGACTCACTGCCAAGGGCTATGGCCAGACCACGCCCGTTGCCGACAACCGCACGGAAGACGGTCGCGCGAAGAACCGTCGGGTGGAACTGGTCAAGAAGTAGCGCCACCGGGCGGCAGACGACGGGGCGTGACTCGTTCACACATGACCACGGCTCGGGTCACGTGCCTTCGCGTCTCAGTCAGCGGCCGCGCCTGGCGCCAGATACGTCACCGCATCGACAAGTGCCCCATCGTCACCGAAGCCGCCGGCCTTGGTGACGATGGCGAGATCCGGATGGCGACCGCCGATCAGCGTTGCCGTGGCGATGCCCGGCTGAAGCTCGCCGGTGAGCCACAGGCTCGTCGAGCCGAGCGCGGCGCAGACAGCCGCGGCCGTATCGCCGCCGGTGAGCACGAGGCCGCTGACGGACACACGCGCGCACACTGCCGCCACGATCGCGGCAAGCCTGGCAGCGACGACGGCGCCGCCGATGTCGACCGCCGGCAGGCCACTCGTCGCCAGGACCGTCACTCGCCCCGCGGCGAGGCCGTCGACAATCCGCGCGGCCGTAGCCGAGGCCTGATCCGCGGCGCCGCTGGTCAGATACGATGCGTCCGGGCTGACGACCAACGCGCCCGATTCGCGGAGTGCTTCCACCTGGGCTGCGGTCGCGGAGTGTCGACTGCCGGTCACCACCAGGACTGGCCCACGTCCTTCGTCCCGTGACGGTAGGGCCGGCTCTCCGAGCCCGGCCCGATCGTCGGACCAGCCCCGCCCCCCCAGCCCCTGCGAGCGTCGATGAGCAAGCGCGCGCGCCAGGCCGGCGGAACCGCAGAGCACGCGCAGCGGTGACGCGAGTGCGGCGGCAGCCAGCATCGCGAGATCGGCGTCGTCCTCGACGTCGGCGATCCACACGCGATCCTCGGCAGCCAGCAGGCGGGCGACATGATCGGTGCCGTGCTGCAGGTCGTCGCGTGAGAGCCGCACCACCCGCTCGGGAGCGTTCGCTCCGAACAGCACTGCGAGATCTGAAGTCGGCACCTCCCCACCGAACGTCGTGGCCTCGAGCGGTACGCCGTTCACGCACTGGCGTCCGCGCACCGTCGTTCTGCCCTGCGCGGGAAAGGCCGGGGCGACGAGCGCGCCACGGACGCCGAGCCCATCCATCACCACGGCGAGTGCCATCACCGGATGACCGCGCAGCGTGGAGTCGATCTTCACGTACCCGCGGGCCGATGCGTCGTCACCGATCCACGTCGAGATGTGGCTCGCACAGCGTCGAGTGGCCTCGTCGCCGTCGTCGGGCGGCAGGGCGCGGGACTCGCTGGTCATCACCAGCACATCAGCGTCGGGCGGAATTGGCGCGTCGGGCGACAGGAGCACCACTGTGCGACGCCCCACGGCCGCGAACGCGGCGCCCGTGTCGGCCGCGCCCGTGAGGTCGTCGGCGAGAAGCGCGAGTCGACTGGTCGTCACGCGCGCGCCGCAGCGTCCTCGCGCGCCCGCACCATCTGCAGGGCGACGTCGATGGCCGCATGCAGGCTGTCGGCACGCGCCTGGCCCGTGCCGGCGATGTCGAAGGCCGTCCCGTGGTCGACCGACGTGCGGATGATGGGCAGGCCGAGGCTCACGTTCACGCCCTCGTCGAACGCCAGCAACTTCATCGGGATGTGTCCCTGGTCGTGGTACATCGCGACGACGATGTCGTAGGCGCCGCGGACGGCGCGCAGGAAGACGGTATCGGGCGGTTGCGGGTCGGAGACGTCGAGCCCGCGGGCCCGGGCGTCCTCGATGGCGGGCACGATCTCGCGCGCCTCCTGGTGGCCGAACAGGCCGCCCTCCCCCGCGTGCGGGTTGAGGCCGGCGACGGCGATACGCGGTGCGTCGACGCCGAGCACGCGGCACGCCTGCGCGGCAAGGTCGATCACTTCGCCAACGCGCTGCCGGGTGACGCGACCGATGGCCTCCTCGAGTGCGACATGGGTGCTGACGTGCACGACCCGGAGCTTCGGTCCGACGAGCAGCATGCTCACCTTGCCAGCCTTCGTGCGGTCAGCGAGCAGTTCGGTGTGTCCGGCGTAGGCGTGGCCACCGAGGTTCATCGCGGCCTTGTTGATGGGCAGCGTGACGATGGCGTCGACCTCGTGCCGACGCGCGAGGTCGCACGCCTCGAAGACGTACTCGACCGACGCACGGCCGCTCGCGGCGCTCACCTGCCCGACGGGACAGTCGTCGGGAGGTGCGTTGGCGAGGTCGAGCACCGTGATGTGCCCGTCGAGGAAGCGTGCGTCAGTTGGTGTGCGCACGACCTCGAAGCGAAGAGCTGGACCCGCCGCGCCGAGGAAGCGAGCCGCGCGCTCCAGGATGCGCGCGTCGCCGACCACCAGCGCGCGACACCGCTCGTGCATCGCCGGGGTCGCGAGTGCCGCGAGCAGGATCTCCGGTCCGACGCCCGCCGGGTCGCCCATGGTGATGGCCAGCAGGGGGCGGAAACGAGACATGCGCAGATTGTCCTACATGCTCGGGGCTGGGGGCTGGGGGCTGGAGAAGGCCCAAGGCTCAGCATCAGGCCCAAGACTCAGGGACCAGGGCTCAAAGAGCATCCCGATTCGGATGTGCATGCAAGGGATCGTTGCGTGCGTGCCTGGATTGCCTGAAGCGGAATGCCTTCTGAGCCGTGAGCCCTCATCGGAAGTCATGCGACGGCGTGCGAAGCTGGTCGCCGCCGAAGGCCATCACGCGCTCGGCGCGCACCGAGGTGACGCCCTCGAGCTGCTGCAGCACGCCCTCCACTACCAGGAACGGTGCGCGCATGACCAGCGCGCGCTGGCGATCGAACACGTCGGGCCGCACGATGATGTTGGCCAGGCCGGCCTCATCCTCGAGCGTCAGGAACACCATGCCCTTGGCCGTACCGGGGCGCTGCCGCGTGATCACCGCACCGGCGACACGCACACGACGTCCGCCGCGCGTGCGCACGAGTTCGTCCGATCGCAACACGCCGCGCAGCCGCAGGTCGGCGCGCCGCAGCGTCATCGGGTGCGGCCCGATCGTCACACCGCTCCCCTGGTAGTCGGCGACGATGCGCTCCATGGGGGTCATGGGGGGTAACGGACTGTCGCCCACCCTGTCGGCAGTCGGCAGTGGGCAGTCGGCAGTCGAAACACCCTCGGCAGTCGGCAGTCCGCCTTCCGCCTTCGCCTGCTCACTGTCCGCCTTCGCCTCCCGATCATCGTCGAGGCTTCGGCGGGACAAGTCGGCCTTGGGCACGGCATCGGGAGTCGGGAATCGGGAATCGGGAGTCGGGAGCGTCTCCTCGGGAGTCGGGAACCCGCCCTTGGCCTGGACCTTCTCGGACGTGAGACCTGAGACCTGCGGCGCCTCCTGAGCCTTGGGCCCTGAGCCTTGTGCCTGTGCCTGAGCCGTGTCCCTGCCCACGCGCACCGGAGGCGCTTCCTCGTCGAGCATCGCGAAGAGGTCGCCCGTGGGCCGCACCACGCGCTCGGCCTCCCACAACGCGCCGCGCCTGTCGGTACCGAAGGCATTGAGCGCGCCGAGGCTCGCCAGCGTGTTCAGTTCGTCGCGCCGGATACCCGTCGCGGCCACCAGGGCGTCGAGGGAGGACCAGCGTACGGGGACGGCCTTCGGCATGCGGCCTTCGGCCTTCGTGGCCGCGGCGGCCGCACCAGTACCCGGAACCCGGTACCCGGTACCCGGCGCCGTGTCCTCCCAATCGTGCGCGCAAACGCCGCAATAGCTGCGACGTCCTTCGCCGTGCACGTCGTGCTCGAACATCGACGGATCATCGGCGCCGCATTTGGGACAGGTCAGCGCATCGTCCTGGGCCGCTGACCGCCGGGCATGCCCGGCGGCTACGTCTCCGTGAGCCGTGAGCCTTGAGCCATTTCCTGAGCCCTGAGCCTTGAGCCCTGAGCCGTCAGCGATCTTCCTGCCGATTTCTTCCCGCAGTCCCTGCACCATGCGGAAGCCGAGGCGCACAGCGCCGTCGTCCATGATGCGGCAGTCCCACTGCGAGTGCTGGACGTCTACCGGCAGGAAGCGCACGCCGTGCCGCTGCGCGTCCTTGATGAGCGTGGCCGGGTGATAGAACCCGAGCGGCTGGTTGTTCAAGAGCGCCGTGTAGAACGCCGCCGGGTAGTACGCCTTCAGGTAGGCGCTCGCATACACGATGAGCGCGAAACTCGCGGCGTGCGACTCGGGGAATCCGTAGAGCGCGAACGACGAGATCGACCGCAGGATCGTCTCGGCCGTCTCGCCCGTGATGCCGCGCTCGGCCATGCCGCTGCGCAGCCGGCCCTCGATCTGCCGCATGCGCGCTTCCGACCGCTTGAACCCCATCGCGCGACGCAGTTCCTCCGCCTCGCCGCCCGTGAACCCCGCCACGACCATCGCCATCCGCAGCAACTGCTCCTGGAACAGCGGCACGCCGAGCGTGCGCTTCAGGATCGGCTCGAGCGACGGGTGCGCGTACACGACGGGTTCGGCGCCCCGGCGACGCGCGAGGTACGGATGCACCATCTGCCCGACGATCGGCCCCGGGCGGATGATCGCCACCTCGACGACCAGGTCGTAGAAGCACGTCGGCTTGAGCCGCGGCAGCGTCGCCATCTGCGCGCGCGACTCCACCTGGAACAGGCCCACCGTATCGGCCTCCTGCAGCATCTGGTACACGACCGGGTCGTCCGGCGGCAGGTGCGCGAGGTCGATGGCCGGCGGCGGATCGGATTCGAGATCCCCACCACGCTCGGCACGCGCCTGCTCGGCCGCCGTCGTGTTGACGATCGTGATGGCCTCCTGCAGCACCGCCAGCATGCCGAGCCCGAGGAGATCGACCTTGACGATCCCCATGTCGGCGCAGTCCTCCTTGTCCCACTGCACCACCACGCGGCCCGGCATGCTCGCCGGCTCGAGCGGCACCACCTCGTCGAGCCGGCCCTGGCACAGCACCATGCCACCGGAGTGCTGCCCGAGATGCCGCGGGATGTCCTGCATCTGCATCCACAGGTCGCCGAACTGGCGGATCTGCGGCAGGTCGGGATCGACGCCGAGTTCGCGCAGGTGCCGCGCCAGCGTGTCCTGCGGATCCTTCCACTCGAAGGGACTCATCACCTTGGCGAGCGTGTCGATCATCTCCGGCGGGCAACCGAGCACCTTCCCCACTTCGCGCGCCGCACTGCGCCCGCGATAGGTGATCACGTTGGCCGTCATCGCCGCGCCGCGATCGCCATAGCGCGTGTAGAGGTACTGGATCGCCTGCTCGCGCCGATCGCCGCTCGGCAGGTCGAGGTCGATGTCGGGCCACTCGCCGCGCTCCTCCGACAGGAAGCGCTCGAACAGCAGTTCCATGCCCACCGGATCGACCGCCGTGATGCCGAGGCTGTAGCACACGGCGCTGTTGGCCGCCGACCCGCGCCCCTGCGCCAGGATGTCCTGCTGCCGACAGTAGTTGACGAGGTCCCAGACGATGAGGAAGTAGCCGGCGAGATCGAGCTTCTCGATCAGGTCGAGCTCGCGCGCGATCTGCCGCCGCGCCTTCTCGGTGAGCGGACGATACCGCCAGTGCGCGCCGGCCTCCGTGATGCGCCGCAGGAACGAGATCTGCGTCTCGCCGTCGGGCACCGGATAGTCGGGGAAGCGGTACCCGAGGTTGGCCAGCGTGAAGTCGAGCCGATCGGCGAGCGTGCGCGTGTTGGCCACCGCCTGCGGCAGGTCACGGAACAGCGCGGCCATCTGCTTCGGCGACTTCAGGTAGCGCTCGGCGTTGGCGGCCAGGCGGCGTCCCGCGTGCTCGAGCGTCGTGCCGTGCCGGATGCACGTGAGCACGTCGTAGAGCGGCCGCGCCTCGGGCGTGGCGAAGCGCACGCCATTGGTGGCCAGGAGCGGCACGCGATAGGCCTCGGCCGCCGACACGAGGATGCGGTTGTCGGCTTCCTCGTCGCGCGCGAGGTGCCGCTGCAGTTCGACGTACACCTGCCCGCGCCCGAACACGCCCACGAGCTGATCGAGCAGGCCGGCCACGCCGTGCCGATCGGCAGCGAGCATCGGCCGCCCGACCACCGCCACGAGCCCGCCGACCTGCCCGTCGAGATCGGCGATGGTGAGCGCGCCCTGCCCTTTTGAAGCCGCCAGCTTCATCCGCGTGACGAGCCGGCACAGGGATCGATACCCCTCGGCCGACGCGACGAGCACCGGCAGGCGCCAGATGAGCGGTGCGTGCAGCGGCGCCCGCGACGGATCGCGTCCCGGCGTGCCCGTCTGCATCGTGAGCTCGGCGCCCACGAGCGCCCGCAGGCCCGCCTTGCGCGCCGCCTGGTAGAACCGCGGCGCCCCGTACACGCCATCGCGGTCGAGCAGCGCGAGCGTGTCGTACCCGAGCGTCTTCGCCTGCTCGACGAGCGCCTCCGGCAGCGAGGCGCCATCGAGGAACGAGAAGGCCGAGGCGGTGTGGAGTTCGATGTAGGACACGGGGAGCGGGTTACGGGTTACGGGGAGCGAGGAGCGGGGACGGGCAGCGGGTTACGGGCCGCGGGTTACGGGGAGCGGATGGCCATCTGCTCTGGGAGTGCCCCCGCTCCCCGCTTCCCGATACCCGATACCCGACAAAGGCAAATAAAAAGCGAAAGCTCTGTCGTCGAAAAAGGCCCCGAGGGCGGGGCCGATGGAGCGACGATAGCGCAGCGAAGAGAAAGCGTAAAGAGGCGAATTTAATCGGTATTTGACGCCCTTATGGCATCGAGGAAGGCGAGCCCCACATCTTCGGCCTTGCGCTGGCCGACCCCATAGATGTCGCGGAGGGCGGCCTCGGTCGTGGGGCGAAGCCGGGCCATTTCGCGCAGGGTGGTGTCGTGGAAGATGACGTACGGGGGCACCCCGCGCCCGCGGGCCAGGCCCAGCCGCACCTCGCGCAGGCGCTCGAACAGCGCACGGTCCACGCCCTCCCACGACTCGGTCTCGACGCGCGACCGCCGTGGCCCCGCATCCTTCGCGCGCCGTTTCTGGCGGAACAACGCGAGCGGCTGGTCGCTGGTCCCGTCGCGCATCAGTTGGCGCCCCTCGGGAGCCAGCACCAGCACCGGATAGTCGCCAGGCGTCTGCCGCAGGTAGCCGAGCGCCGTGAGCTGCTCGATGTAGCCGCGCACCTCGGTCATCGGCACGCCCGCGAACAGCCCGAAGGTGCTCAGCTGCGCGTGCCCTCGCGCGGTCACGGCCTCAGACGCCTTGCCGACCAGCACCGTCGCCACGTGCGCGGCCCCGAACCGCTGCTCCACACGCGCCACGCACGACAGCACCTTCCGCGCGATCGTCACCGCATCGTCCACGAGCTCGAGTTCGCCGAGGCAGACGTCGCAGGCGCCGCAGTCGTCGCGGTCGTAGGTCTCGCCGAAGTACTGCACGAGGTGCCGGTGCCGACACCGCGTGCTCGCGGTGTAGCGCTCGATGTCGCGCAGCAGGCCCTGCGCCGACTCGGTGAGCTCGCCGTTCTTCTCGAGCATCACGCGCCACTTCAGGAAGTCGGCCGCCGACGTGATCAGCACGCACTCGGCCTCGAGCCCGTCGCGGCCCGCGCGGCCCGACTCCTGCTGGTAGTGCTCGAGCGACTGCGGCGCGCCGGTGTGAATCACGAAGCGCACGTTCGAGCGATGGATGCCCATGCCGAAGGCGACCGTCGCGACGACGATGTCGGCGCGTTCGGTGAGGAAGGCCTCCTGGTTGGCCGACCGCTCGTCGGAGGTGAGGCCGGCGTGATACGGCACGGCGCTCCAGCCTTCTTCTTTCAGCCACGCCGCCAGCGCGTCGACCTCCTTGCGCGATGGGCAATAGACGATGCCCGCCTCGCCGCGATGACGACCGAGCACCTCGAGCAGCTGCTTCTTCAGCTGGTCGCGCAGCAGCACGCGATACACGAGGTTGGGCCGGTCGAACGAGCCGACCTCCTCGAGCCCGTCACGCAGGCCGAGCTGCGTCACGATGTCGCGACGCACGCGGCCGGTGGCCGTGGCGGTGAACGCGTGGATGCTCGCGCCGGGCAACTGCGCGCGGATCTCGCCGAGCCGCCGGTACTCGGGGCGGAAGTCGTGGCCCCACTGGCTGATGCAGTGCGCCTCGTCGACGGCGATGAAGCTCACGCCCACCTGCGCGAGCCAGCGCACGAAGCGGTCGCCGCCCTCGCCCACGAGACGCTCGGGCGCAACGTACAACAGCCGCGTGGTCCCCTCGCGCACGCCGCGGGTCACCTCCCGCTTCTGATCCTCGTCGAGGGCGCTGTGATAGCAGGCCGCCGGTACGCCATTGGCAACCAGGCCGTCGACCTGATCCTTCATCAACGAGATGAGCGGCGACACCACCACGGCCAGGCCAGGCCGCAGCAGCGCGGGCGCCTGGAAACAGAGCGACTTGCCGCCGCCGGTGGGCATCACGAGCAGCGAGTCACGACCGGCCAGGATCGCGTCCATCACCGCCCGCTGGTGCGGCCGGAACTGCGTGTAGCCCCAGTACCTGGCGAGGACGTCTTCGAGGGTGGCGGGAACGGCCGCGGTGGAACTCACTTCAGCTGCGATCGTAACTGACCCTGGCAATTTGAAATTGGAAATTTGAAATTGATCGGCGGCTCGGCCTTCGGCCTTCGCTCGCTCGAGGCATCCCGAGGGGCGACGGCGAAGCCGCGCCCCACGAGAATTTCAAATGTCCAATTTCAAATGGCCACTGTCAGACTCGCCCGGCGGGGCCGTCGCATACACTGCCGCGCACGCGAATCGACGCGAGCGGCAGGAGACGTGCGCATGCAGATCAATCCCTACGTGATTTTCAACGGCCAGTGCCGCGAGGCCTTCTCGACCTACGCGCAGTGCCTGGGCGGCGACGTGACGTTCTCGACCTACGGTGAGATGCCCGGCGGCGTGCAGCAGCCCGGCCAGTCGCCCGACCACATCATGCATGCGCGGCTCGAGGCGCACGGCGCCGTGCTGTTGGGCTCGGACGGCCCCGGTGGCGACGGGCCGAAGGACGCGGTGTGGGTGTCGGTGACGCTGCACGACACCGGCGAGGCCGAGCGCATCTTCGCGGCGCTGGCCGAGGGCGGTCACGTGGTGATGCCACTCGCGGAGACCTTCTGGGCGCCCCGCTTCGGCATGCTGAAGGACCGCTTCGGCCTGAGCTGGATGATCAACTGCGAACGGGCCGCTTGAGTTGCGCATGGGGACGGTCGAACCAAGGTTCGACCGCCACGAACATCCGGGTTCGTGGGCGTCGACGTCAGCCACCTCTGTTCGTGGGCGTCGACGTTTACGTCGACGCAGGCGGCGCTGCCGCGTCGCGAGTGCGGAGGAACGACGCGAGGAACAGCGTGCCGAGCAGCAGGTCGACCGTGGCCACCCCCAGAACGGCCGCCGCCACGCGCCCGCCGAGGAACAGCCACAGGGTCGGCAGGAAGAACGCCAGCTTCTCGATGACCGCCACGGGCATCAACGGACGAAACCGCTGCGGATCGCGCGCGATCACGAGGAACGCGAACTGCCACGCGAGCGCGACGCCCACGAACCCGTAGAAATGCTCGGGATGCGTGATCGCGGGCGGAGAGTCGCGCCCGATCTGCGCCTCCATGAAGTACTGCGGCAGCAGGACGATGAGGCCGTAGATGCCGGCCCCCATGAATACGCGTCGCGCGAAGCGCTCTCCGGATGTCACTCAGACAGGTACGCGAGAGACACAGTCGGGTTCCGGGTTTCTCATGCCTCATGCCTCATGCCTCATGCCTCATGCCTCATGCCTCATGTCTCATGCGAAGGCGATACCATCGGCACCGCACAACATGGGCAACCCGCTCACCGCACGTCGATGGTCCCCGTATGCCGCAGGCGCCGGCATCGGCGTCCTGTCCTGGATCACGTTCTGGCTCATGGGCGAGGCGCTCGGCACCTCCACGTCCCTCGCCTCCGCCGCCGGCATGGTCGAGCACATCGTCAACCCGGCCCACGTGCGCGAGACCTCGTACCTGTCGGCGCTCGTCGTGGCCAAGCCGCCATTCGACTGGCAGATGGCGCTCGACGTGATGCTGCCTGTCGGGGCGTTCCTCGCGTGGCGACTGGGCGGAGGCAGCGCCGGGCCATCGATGCCCGACTACTGGCGCCAGCGATTCGGTACGTCGCGTGTGCGGCGCGACGTGGCGGCCTTCCTCGGCGGCGCGCTGATGGTGTTCGGCGCGCGGCTGGCCGGCGGCTGCACGTCGGGCCACTGCATCTCGGGCGGCCTGCAGCTCGCCGTGTCGAGCTTCGTGTTCACCGCGGTGCTGTTCGTCGCCGGCATCGCCACCACCTACCTGCTGTACGGACGGCTGCGCGGCTCCGCGCTGGCCGGGGAGCGCTGACATGGGATTCGAGATGGGCGTCTTCGCTGCCGGGCGCGTGCTGCTCGCCGGCGCCTTGACTGGGCTCGTGTTCGGGTTCCTGCTGCAGAAGGCCGGGATGACGCGGAGCGTGAACATCCTGCGCCAGTTCCTGCTCGAGGACTTCACGATGGTGAAGGTCATGGTGACCGCCATCGTCGTCGGCGGGGTCGGCGTGCTCGGCCTGCACCAGGCAGGACTGGTCGCCACACTGCACGTGAAGGCCACGCTGCTCGGCGCCAACGTGCTCGGGGGCGTGCTGTTTGGCGTGGGCATGGCCGTGTTGGGGCTGTGCCCGGGTACAGCCATCGCCGCCATCGGCGAAGGCAACCGCGACGCCGTCGTGGGCGTGCTTGGCGGCATCGCCGGGGCCGGACTCTACGCCGAGGCGCATCCGTGGTTCGTCGCGCACGTGCTGCCGCTCGGCGCCTGGGGCAAGCTCACGCTGCCGTCGATGACCGGGCTGCCGTGGAGCGTGTGGATGGCCGTGTTCGCGCTGATCGCCGTGCTGCTGGTGCGCAGGTTGCCGGCCACGGCGCACTGATCAGGAACGGTAACAGGCTGCCTGCCTCCCCTGACGTGCCCCTGACCGTCGAGCAAGCTCGACGGCTACGTCCGGACTAGGCAGTCGCCTTCGGCCTTTGTCCTTCTGTTCGTCATTCCCGGCATCGCGGCATCGCGGCATTGGGGAGATCGATTGCCCGCGTCCTGCGCGGTCAATCGATCTCGCCCTCCACCCACCACTGCCCCGTCGCCCGATCCTGGAACACGCGATAGGCCGCACCGGTCTCCAGCGCGACATCCCATTCGTCGCGATCCCAGGCGCCTTCGACCTCGGTGGCCGGTTGCCACCAGGCGCCCGACGACCGCCACGGCCCGGCCGCCTGCACGATGGCGCCGTCTCGGAAGGCCGTATCGCGCGAGCGGATGCCGAAGCGAATGGCCACCGGGATGCGCCCCGATCCCACGACCACCTGCACGGGCCAGGGCTGGCGCAAGCGACGTACGTGATACCCGGCCGTGTCGAGCCAGCCTTCCCGCGCGGCTTCGCGCTCGTCCTCGCGCGCCCGCCCCGCATCGCGCGAGGCGGCCAGGCCGAGCGCCGCCAGCAGGGCCGCAGGGCCATCGTCGGTGCCTTCCACGCCCGATGGCGTGAAGGGCGCCATCGCCACGTCCCCGGGGCGATGGGAATCGACGAGCGCGGGCGCGCCGGTGCGCCCCTGCCCCATCAGGGCGGTGAGCCGGGCCTGCAAGGCCGCGAGCTGGTCGTCGGACGGCAGCGCCTTGCGCAGCAGCGAGAACTGGACGATGCGGCCGGGGACGGGCTCGACGTCGACGGTGACCGCATCGATGGCGGCATGCGGCGGGTGGGCCTCGAGGTCGAGGAGCAGCAGCGTACGCAACACCCGCGCCTCGCGCACCGGCACCGGCAGGTCGATGGTGCGCACGTGCGCCTGGCGATCGGTGAGCCGGAGCGTGAGCCGCACGACGGCGGCGGCGCGGTCGTGTGCCTCGAGCTGCGCGCACAGCGGATCGAGCACGCGCCCGAGCACGAACGAGAGCGGCTCGAGCCCGTCGATGGGCCATTCGAGTTCGAGGGTCTGCGCAAAGGCAACCTCGACGGGCTGCAGGCGGAGCGGCCGCGGCTCGAGCCCCACGGCCAGGCGCTGCAGCCACAGCCCGCGCTCCCCGAGCCGCGCCTGCAGGTCGGCCGCCGGCAGGCGACCGAGCGCGCCACAGGTGGTGATCCCCCAGCGCTGCAGCGTCGCCAGCACATCGGGCCAGGGGCGTCCTGCGGGCATGCGCAGGGGCGCCTCTGCGGTGCGCACCAGTGCCGCGCCGGTTTCCTCGTTGGCGGCCGCAGGCGTCGCCCCCGGGTTCAACAGACCGAGGCCTGCCGACAGCCGGTAGTTGCGCGCCCCGCCGAGGCGACGCACGCGGGCGGGGCCCTCGAGGACGAGGTCGACGCCGGGCACTGCCGCCAGGGCCTCCACGGGCAGCGGTGCCAGCGCCGCGGCGACGTCGCGCCCCGTGACGGTCGACTCGACGCCGGCGCCCGCGAGCACGAGCGCAGCGACCCACGTGGGCGCGATCGCGACCTGCACGACGAGGTCGTGCTCGAGGGCCAGGGTGCGGGCCGCGGCGGCGATGTCGGCCGGGCCGCCGAAGATGCGCTGCAGGCCCGACACGTCGAGCACGATCGCGGCGGCGCCGAAGCACTCCCATCGCGGCGTCATGTCGGCGGCGACGGCCGACAGTCGCGTCAGGAGCTGCTCATGCGTCAGACCGACGGGCGCGGAGGTGAGGTGGAGGGCGGCGAACGTCATGCGTCATGCCTCATGACTCATGCCTCAGAAGGGCTCAGGGCTCAGGCAAAAGGATGAAGGCAGAAGGTTGAAGGTTGAGGGCAGAGCTCAGCCGGCGAGGGCGACCTGGACTTCGCGCGACGGGTCGAGGCTGCGGCTGCCCACCACGCGCAGGGCGCAGTCCATGCCCGCCAGGCGGCAGGCGCGTGGGCTCTCGCCCTCCCAGCGGGGGCGGCCCTGGACGCGGACGGACACGCCGCCGGCGCTGCGCGTGATGGGGTCGGCGCCGAGCACCACCAGCACCGACTCGCGCCCCTCCACCGCCCGGTGCAGGCGCAGCCACGTGGAGGCCGGCACCTGCCGCAGGGCGAACGCCGGCATGTCGCACAGGTCGAGCGCGATGACGCCGAAGCCGCCGGCCTGTGCCACCAGGTGCGCGGCCTTCAGGGCACGCTGCAGCACGGTGTGGGTGAGATCGGGGTCGCCACGCCGGGGCCGGATCGCCAGCACGCCCGGCGACAACGGCATCCCCCGCACCCACAGCACGTGCGACAGCCGCACGCCGGCCGCCGCCGCCCCGGCCGGATCACCGCGATCCACCGTGTCGATCCAGGCCGCGACGTCGCCACGGGTGGTCGCGGCCGCCAGGGTGGAGACGAGCACGCGCGTCCGCCCCGAGGAGGCCGGCCCGACGATCTCGGAGACATGGCCGCGGGGCCACCCGCCGCCGAGCGTCGTGTCGAGTTCAGGCAGCCCCGTCGACAGCAGCCCGGTGGCGGGCACCCGCCCGGCCAGGGTGCCGTCGAGCCGACGAGCCTGCAGCAACGCTTCGAGGTGGGCGCGTGAGCGTGGGAGCGACATTCGATTTTGTTTCGCCTCCTGGGAAGCGTACCACCTCGACGGACCGGGGACAACCTCGGGCGTGTGCATGACTCCCGGACGGGCGTGGCGCACGAGTCTGACAGCCGGACGCGCGTGGACGGGATGGCGCGGTAAGGCATCATGGGAGCGACATCATTTCCGTCCGGACTGCCGGACGCTTCGAAAGGACCCTCACCCATGCGACGTCAATTCGCCATCATCCTCGGCGCGGCCGCGATCATCGCGACCGGCCTCGTCGGCGCGGCCCAGGCGCCGAAGATGCTCCACGTGAACCTGCAGGACGGCAAGGGGCAGTCGGTCGGCATGGCCATGATCACGTCGGCCAAGGAGGGCGTCTCGATCGCGCTCTCGCTCTCGAACCTGCCGGCCGGCGATCACGCCATCCACGTGCACGCGGTTGCCAAGTGCGAGGGTCCGGCCTTCACGTCGGCCGGTCCGCACTTCAACCCGGCGACCAAGCAGCACGGCCTCGAGAACCCGAACGGCCACCACGCCGGCGACATGCCCAACATCACCGTGGGCGCCGACGGCACGCTGCAGAAGACCATCACCAACACCGCCGTCACCCTCGGCGAGGGCGCGAACTCGCTGTTCACCAACGGCGGCACCGCGCTCGTGATCCACGCCAAGGCCGACGACCTCAAGACCGACCCGGCGGGCAACGCCGGTGACCGCATCGCCTGCGGCACGATCACGGCTGCCGGCGCGCACTAGGCATTGGTCATGACTCATGCCTCATGCCGCATGACTTCATGAGTCATGGCGCATGAGGCATGACTCCCACAACACCTGCGCCGCGTAGGCCCGGTGCGGGCGCCAGGCCTCGGCGCGGGCCAGCAGGTCGGCCGGCGACGGGCGCACGCCCGCAGCATCGGCCGCGCCGCGCAACAACCCCACATCGCTCGCGGGAAACGCGTCGGGATGCCGCAGCGCCCGCAAGGCGATGTACTGCGCCGTCCACTCGCCGACGCCCTTCACGCCGCGCAAGCGCGTGACGATGGCCTCGAGGGACTCGTCGGGCGTCCAGAGGTCGTCTGAGTCGCTGGCCGCTTGCGCGAGGGCGATGACGGTCGCGCGCCGCAACGCCGGCACCCGCAGCGGTGACAGATCGGCCGCCAGCACCTCGGCCGCCGTCGGAAAGACGCGTGTCAGGCCCGCGCGCGCCAGGCCGGCGGGCATGTCGGGGCCCGCCAGTCGCGCCACGGTGCTGACGAGCGCCCGGGCCGCCCGCACAGTCACCTGCTGGCCCAGCACCGCACGCACCGCGAGCTCGAAGGGTTCCCAGCCCCCGGGCACGCGCACGCCTGGATGACGCGCCAGCATGGCCGCCATCCACGGGTCGGTCCCCAACGCGGCCGACACCACGGCCAGATCGCGCTCGAGATCGAACACCCGCACGACGTGGGCCGCCAGCGCCTCGCCTGGCACCGGCCCATCGGCCACCGCATCGACGTCCAGGCACGCCGACGCCACGCGTGGCCTGACCTCGATCACGCCGCGGACATCACCGATGCGCCACGTGCGCTTGTAGCTCCCACCAGTCACCTCCTCCACATCGTCGAGCGCCCGGGCCGCGAGCCACGCCTGCATCGCGGGCCAGTCGTAGGGCCCGGCCCAGGCCTGGGTCCAGCGGAGTCGCGTGTGGGACACGCCACAGCCTCGCACGCCGGGAGGCGGGCGACCATCCGGTTTCCACGCGCGACCTCGTCGCGGGTCGCGCCCGCCGTGGGTGCGGGTGCCGCGCGCCGGACATGGCGCCCCGAGTGTCCCGGCATCGCGGCAGTGCGACGCGGGTCCTGCAACACGGGGCGCGCACCGTGTAGGATCGCCAACACACCATGAACGCTGTCTCGATCTTCAACGACGTCATCGGCCCGGTGATGCGCGGGCCGTCGAGTTCGCACTGTGCCGCGGCGCTCCGGATCGGCCGACTCGCTCGCGACCTCATGGCGGGCGA
>NZ_JBIINP010000231.1:0-5862 GCF_044337415.1 Luteitalea sp. | reverse complement strand
CGTGCACGACGGGCGGTTTGCCAACAACCCGTGGCTGCAGGAGCTGCCCAAGCCGCTCAACAAGGTGACGTGGGACAACGTCATCGTGATGAGCCCGCGCACGGCCGAGTCGCTCGGCATCGCGGCGCAGAAGCTCACCAAGTACCAGGCGCAGCTGGCGACGGTGACCCTGAACGGGCGCGCCGTGACCGGTCCGGTCTGGGTGCAGGCCGGCCATCCCGACAACAGCATCAACCTGCAGATCGGCTACGGCCGCGCCGCGGCGGGGCGCGTCGGCACCGGCCTCGGGTACAACGCCAACCTGATCCGCCGATCGTCGGCGCCGTGGTTCGCCACCGGCGCGAAGGTCGAGGGCACTGGCGACACCTACACGGTGGCCAGCACCCAGATGCACTTCAACATGGAGCAGCGCGCGATCGTCCGGACCGCGTCGCTCCCGCTGTACAAGGCCGAGCCCACGTTCGCTCAGCACATGACGCATGTCCCGAAGTACGAGGACACCCTGCATGGCAACGAGTGGCAGTACGAGGGCTACAAGTGGGGGATGATCATCGACCTCAACGCCTGCGACGGCTGCAATGCCTGCGTCGTGGCGTGCGTGTCGGAGAACAACATCCCGGTCGTGGGCAAGCAGCAGGTCGCCACGGGGCGCGAGATGCACTGGATTCGCATCGACCGCTACTACGAGGGCGATCTCGACAACCCCACGGTGCACGATCAGCCGCTCACCTGCATGCAGTGCGAGAACGCGCCCTGCGAGGTGGTGTGTCCCGTCGCCGCGACGGTGCACAACCAGGAGGGGCTGAACGACATGGTCTACAACCGCTGCGTGGGCACGCGCTACTGCGCGAACAACTGCCCGTACAAGGTGCGGCGGTTCAACTTCCTGCTGTACAGCGACTGGGACACCAAGTCGCTGAAGATGGCCCGCAACCCCGAGGTCACGATCCGCAGCCGCGGTGTGATGGAGAAGTGCACGTACTGCACGCAGCGCATCAGCGCGGCGCGCATCACGGCCAAGCTCGAGGATCGGCGCATCAAGGACGGCGAGGTGCGCACCGCGTGCCAGACCGCCTGCCCGACCCAGGCCATCCACTTCGGCGACCTGAACGACCCCGAAAGCCGGGTCGCGAAGCTCCGCAACGAGCCGCGCAACTACGGCCTGCTCGAGGATCTCAACACGCGGCCGCGCACCACGTACCTGGCCGCGGTCCGCAATCCCAACCCGGTGATCTCGCCTGAGGCGGTCCACGTGCCCGCACATGGCGGTGGCCACGGGGCGCCGGCGGAGGGACATGCCCCGAAGGCGGGCCCGGCCGCGGGGACCGAGGAACACGGCAAGGCGGCGGCTCCGGCCGCCCCGGCGTCGACGCACTAGGAACACGTGGCCGGGGCGCCCGCGGGGCGCCCGGCCGCTGATGCAGCACTCAGGACAGGACGCGAGGCACACGTGCTAGACCACGCGAAGGAAGCAGTCCCGGGAGCGCGCTATCTGGCGCCAGGGCACAACTTCGGGTCGATTACCGACAAGATCAGCGGGATCATCACGGGGCGCACCCCGTTCAGCTGGTTCATCGGGTTCCTGATCGGCTTCTCGATCCTCCAGGTGCTCCTGGTGGCGATCGCCTACCTGTTGTTCAAGGGCACCGGCATCTGGGGCATCAACAACCCGGTCGGCTGGGGCTTTGCCATCATCAACTTCGTGTGGTGGATCGGCATCGGCCACGCCGGCACGCTGATCTCCGCCATCCTGATGCTGTTCCGGCAGCACTGGCGCACCTCGATCAACCGCGCGGCCGAGGCCATGACGGTGTTCGCGGTGGCCTGCGCGGCGATCTTCCCGATCTTCCACACCGGCCGCCCATGGCTGGCGGCCTACTGGCTGCTGCCGTACCCGAACACGATGGGCCTGTGGCCCAACTTCCGCAGCCCGCTCATCTGGGACGTGTTCGCGGTCTCGACCTACGCGACGATCTCGATCGTCTTCTGGTACCTCGGCCTCATCCCCGACCTGGCGACGATGCGTGACCGCGCCAAGTCGCCGCTGGCCCGGAAGCTGTACGGCATCTTCTCGCTCGGCTGGCGCGGCTCGGCCATCCACTGGCAGCGGTACGAGATGGCCTCGCTGCTGATGGCCGGCCTGAGCACCCCGCTGGTCCTCTCGGTGCACACGGTGGTGAGCTTCGACTTCGCCGTGTCGGTCATCCCCGGGTGGCACGCGACGATCTTCCCGCCCTACTTCGTCGCGGGCGCCATCTACGCCGGTTTCGCGATGGTGCTCACGCTGATGATCCCGATGCGCGCCCTGTACGGCCTGCACGACTTCATCACCGAGCGCCACATCGAGAACATGGCCAAGGTGACCCTGGCCACCGGCCTGATCGTGTTCTACGGCTACTGCATGGAGGCGTTCTTCGGCTGGTACAGCGCCAACCAGTTCGAGTCCTACATGATCGTCAACCGCATGAAGGGCCCGTACGCCGGGTACTACTGGGCGCTGATCTTCTGCAACGGCGTGGTGCCGCAGCTGCTGTGGTCCAAGAAGGTCCGGACCTCGGTGCTGCCGCTGTTTGCCGTGTGCATGGCCGTCAACGTCGGCATGTGGCTCGAGCGCTTCGTGATCGTCGTCACGTCGCTGCACCGCGACTACCTGCCCGGCTCGTGGGGGATGTACTACCCGACCATCTGGGACTGGAGCACGTTCATCGGCACGATGGGCCTGTTCCTGACCCTGTTCTACCTGTTCATCCGTGTGCTGCCCATGATTTCGATCTTCGAGGTCCGCACGCTGACGCCGGCGGCCCACGCCAAGGGAGACGCGCACCATGGCTGAGACCGTCCAGGCTCCCGCCCTGTACGGCCTGATGGCCGAGTTCGCCGACGCCACCGAGCTGGTGCGTGCCGCCAAGGCCGCCCATGCCGAGGGCTACCGGCACATGGACGCCTACAGCGCCGCGCCCATCCACGGGCTGGCCGAGGCGCTCGGGCACGACGATCGCCGGGTGCAGAAGTTCACCTTCACCGGCGGCTTCTTCGGCTTCTGCGCCGGCTTCGGCCTGTGCTACTGGGCGTCGGTGATCGAGTACCCGCTGAACATCGGCGGTCGCCCGCTCAACAGCTGGGTGGCGTTCTCCATCCCGACCTACGAGCTGACGATCCTGTTCGGCGGCCTGGCGACGACGTTCGGCATGCTGGCGCTGTGCGGGTTCCCGCAGCCGTACCACCCGGTGTTCAACGTCGAGGCCTTCCGGAAGACGGCCTCGAGCACGGGCTTCTTCCTGTGCCTCGAGGCGACCGACCCGCGCTTCGACGTCGCCCGCACCCGCGCCTTCCTCGAGGGTCTGCACCCGAAGGCGATCAACGAGGTGAACCCGTAGCCATGGCTTTCGGAACGCACATCGCGCGGGCGGCTCGGCGAGCCGCCCCCACCAGCCGGGGCCTGGCGGTCGCGGGCCTGCTGCTGGCCGGCTCGTTGGTCGCGGGCTGCCGCCAGGACATGCACGACACGCCGCGGTACGAGGCGCTCGAGGAGAGCGACTTCTTCGCCGACAAGCGCGCCATGCGGCCAATCCCCGAGGGCACCGTCGCGCGCGGCAACCTGCGCGAGGACGACGTGTTCTACTCGGGCAAGGTCGACGGCGAGGTCGTGCACGACTTCCCGGCGTCGATCAAGGTCGACCAGGCGCTCCTCGACCGCGGTCAGCAGCGCTTCAACATCTACTGTGCGCCCTGCCACTCGCCGATCGGCGACGGCAACGGCACGGTGGTGCAGCGCGGCTACAAGCGGCCCGCGTCGTACCACGACGCGCGCCTGCGCAACATGGGGATCGGGTACTTCTACGACGTGATCAGCAACGGCTTCGGACAGATGCCGGATTACTCGGCGCAGGTCGCGCCGGCCGATCGCTGGGCCATCGCGGCCTACATCCGCGCGCTCCAGCTGAGCCAGAACGCGACCATCGACGACGTGCCCGCCGACAAGCGCGGCGCACTCGACGGCGCTGCGTCCGCCCCCGCGGCGGAGGCGTCCCATGGAGGAGGGGCCGCCCATGACTGAGCCCAACCTCAACCCGGATCTCTTCCAGGCGCCGCCGCAGATCGACACCCTGCAGAAGGCCGGGCTCGGCATCGGCCTGCTCGGCCTGGTGGCGCTCGCGGTCGGCTTCGCGAGCAACCCGGAGCAGTTCTACAAGTCGTACCTGCTCGGCTACGTGTTCGTGCTGGGGATCCCGATCGGCAGCCTCGCGCTGCTGATGGTGCACCACCTGTCGGGCGGTCGCTGGAGTCTCGCGCTGCGGCGGACCTTCGAGGCCTCCGCGCGCACGATCCCGCTGATGGCGGTGCTGTTCCTGCCGATCATCTTCGGCATCCACCACCTGTACGAGTGGTCGCACCTCGACGTGGTGGCCAACGACCCGATCCTGCGCGCCAAGGCGCCCTACCTGAACGAGTGGGGCTTCATCTTCCGCGCCGTCGCGTACTTCACGATCTGGTCGGGCCTGGCCATGATGCTGGCCCGCTGGTCGCTCCAGCAGGACACGCAGCCGTCGTTCCCGCTCGACCGGTTCAACAAGATCGCCGGCCCCGGCGTGCTCATCCTCGGCCTCACCGTGACGTTCGCATCGGTGGACTGGGTGATGTCGCTCGACCCGCACTGGTTCTCGACGCTGTTCGGCCTGTGGTTCCTGGTCGGCATGGCGCTCACGGCCCTGGCGTTCTCGATCGTCGTCGCGTCGCTGATCCACAACAACGCCAACGTCGCCAAGGCGCTCTCGGTCGACCGCTTCCACGACTACGGCACGCTGATGTACGCCTTCATCATGCTGTGGGCGTACCTGTCGTACTCGCAGTTCCTGATCATCTGGTCGGCGAACCTGCCCGAGGAGATTCCCTACTACCTGCGCCGGTTCGGCGACGGGTGGCAGGGCATCACGCTCGTGATCGTGGCTGGCCACTTCGTGTTGCCGTGGCTCCTGCTGCTGTTCCGCTCGACCAAGCGCATGCGCGGCCGCCTGGTGGCGGTGGCGTCGTTCATGCTCGTGATGCGGTTCCTCGACGTGTTCTGGCTGATCGCGCCGTGGGTCAAGCAGGGCGCGTTCGGCATCCACTGGATGGACATCGCCGCGGCGCTCTGCGTGCTCGGCCTGTGGGTCGGCGCGTTCTGCTACCTGCTGAAGGGCCGGGCCCTGCTGCCGGTCGGCGATCCCTATCTCCCCGAGGCGTTGGCAGATGGCCACTGATCACCACCATCCGCACAGCTCGCACGGCGACGACGGCGCCGGGCCGCTGAACCACGAGACCACCGACATCTCGCTCGACGGGGTCGGGAAGCTGACGGTCGGCTTCGTCGTCATCCTCTGCGTCGTGTCGCTCGTGGTGTTCGGGGCGTACCGCATGCTCGACCGTCGCGCGACGGCCGCCGACACGTCGATCTCGAAGATCAACGAGGGGCGAGGCGTGGGCACCGACGTCCGGTCGCGTCCGCTGATGGACCCGGCCAACACGTTGGACCAGGTCGGCACGACGCCGGCCGGCCCGAAGCTGCTCACCAACGAGCCGGTGTGGCTGCGCGACATCAAGGCGAAGCAGCAGGCGACGGTGACCAGCTACGGCTGGGTGGACAAGGGCGCGGGCGTGGTGCGCCTGCCGCTCGACCGTGCCAAGGCGCTCATCGCCGAGCGCGGACTCCCGGTCACCACGCCGCCCGCCGAGGCGGCGCCGGCCGATGCCGCGGTTCCGGCAGACGGGGCCGCCGCGGCCGCGCCTGTCGCCACGCCGCAGCCGTAAGCCGCAAGACGTATCGAACAGACCTCCGACATGACGCGCTCGTCCCGCCTCCTCCGCTCCGCCGCCCTGGCGACC
>NZ_JBIINP010000068.1:0-20587 GCF_044337415.1 Luteitalea sp. | reverse complement strand
CATTGAGCTGCCCCTTGCCGCCGTCGATCACGACGAGGTCCGGCCACGGCCCCTCGTCCTCGGCCACCTTCCGGTACCGCCGGCCCACCACCTGCTCCATGGCGGCGAAGTCGTCGAGGAAGCGGGTCGGCTCGGCTGCGCCTCGCCTCCGTGACCGGGGAGCGGGTAGCGGGTTACGGGAAGCGGGCATCTCCGGCTCGGCGTCCGCTGCGCGGCGGACCTCATGTTCGGAAGGCGGGGCGGCGGCGCTCGAGGCGGCGGTCTCCCGATACCCGCTCCCCGATACCCGCTCCCCGTCCGTGTGCCGAATCCTGAACTTCCGATACTCCGACCGCTTCATCCGGCCGTCCTGGCACACGACCATGGAGGCGACGGTCTCGGCGCCCTGCAGCGTCGAGATGTCGAAGCAGTCGATGCGCCGCGGCAGCGCCGGCAGGCCCAGGGCGGACTGCAGCGTCTCCAGCGCTTCGTGGTTGGCCGCGCCCTCCTCGTTGAACCGGGAGTCGTACGAGAGCGACGCGTTGCGCTCGGCCAGTTCCAGCAAGGCCTTCTTGTCGCCCCGCTGCGGCACGCTGACCAGCACCTGGCGGCCGGCGCGCGCCGACAGCCACTCGGCGAGCAGGTCCATGTCCGGCAGGGCCACGGGCAGCAGGACTTCCGGCGGCGGGGCGTGGTCGCCGTAGAAGTGCATCACGGCACGGTCCAGCAGGTCCTCGAGGCGCGCATCGCGCGCCTGGTCGGCGTTGGTGATCAGCTCGACACGGTCCACCACGCGACCCGATCGCACCTGGAAGGCCTGCACGACGGCTCCTGCAGGCCCGAGCTTCACGCCGATCGCGTCGCGATCACCCATGCGGGGCGTGGCCATCTTCTGCTGGCGGTCGCGCAGCGTCTCGAGCGTGCGGATGGTGTCGCGGAGCTGCGCGGCCTGCTCGAACCGTTCCTCGTCGGCCGCCGCGTACATGCGTGACTCGAGGTCGGAGACCAGTTCGTCGGTGCGCCCGTCGAGCAGCAGCCGCGCGTCGCGCACGGCGTGCTGGTACTGGTCGGCCGAGCAGATGGACGCCACGCAGGGCGCCAGGCAGCGCTTGATGTCGTATTCGAGGCAGGGCCGGCCCCGCTGCCCGGTGATCACCTCGCGGCACGAGCGGATGCCGAACAGCTTGTGCGACAGGCTGCGCGTCTGCCACGCCAGCGACGCCGGCATGAATGGCCCGGCGTAGTAGTCGCCGTCGTTGGCCACGCGCCGGACCACCGAGACGCGGGGAAACGGCTCGGACGTGCTGAGCCGCAGGTAGGGGTACGTCTTGTCGTCGCGGAGCTTGATGTTGTACCGGGGCGACCGCTCCTTGATCAGGTTGTTCTCGAGCGCCAGCGCCTCGACCACCGAGTCGGTGACGATCACCTCGAGCCCGGCCGCCTCGTCGAGCAGCGCCTCGGTCTTCGGGGAGGTCCCCCTGGCGCCGAGGTAGCTGCGCACCCGGTCGCGCAGGGCGCGCGCCTTCCCCACGTAGATCGTCTCGCCGGCCCGGTTCAGGTACAGGTACACGCCGGGCTGCTCGGGCAACCGGGCGATCTGTGCTCTGAGGTCTTCGATGGCCATGGCGGTCGTTCGGGGCGCGCGCGGCGGGCCGGCGGGGGCCTGTCGCCCCCCGGCCCACGTCGCCACGGCCGGGCTGGTTGCGGCCAACGGGCCCGAGCCGTCATTATTATCGCTGGGCCAATGACCTTCACGGGCGCCGTCGGCGCGATTTTCTGGCTACCCCTGCGGGCGATCATCGCCCTGTGCGTCGCGCTCCGGATCCATCCGAACGTGCTGACGCTCATCGGCGTCTGCATCAACCTCGCCGCCGCCTGGGCGCTCGCGCTCGGCCGGTTCACCCTCGGCGGGGTCATCATGGTGGCCGCCAACATCTTCGACTTCATCGACGGCAAGGTCGCCCACCAGACCGGCACCGCCACCGCCTTCGGGGGCTTCTGGGACTCGGTGATGGATCGGTTCTCCGACCTGGCGCTCTTCCTCGGGCTGCTCTGGCTGTACGCCTCGATGCAGCGAGCCGACTACGTGCTCATCACCGCGCTGGCGATGATCTTCACCGTGCTCACCAGCTACGCGCGCGCACGAGCCGAGTCGCTGATCGACAAGTGCAAGGTCGGCTTCATGGAGCGTCCCGAGCGCATCGTGCTGTTCATGATCGGCGCGTTCACCAACCGGTTCGCCGCCGTGCTGTGGGTCATCCTCGTGCTGTCGGTGCTGACCGTCGCCGGCCGCATCTTCCACACCTGGCGCGAACTCGAGGGGCGCCCCGCATGAGCCGCCCACGCATCGAAGACCGCCTGCCGCTCCCGCTGCTGATCCCGTTCCGCCTGATGTACTGGACGTACGAGCGGACCACGATCCCCTACGACATCATGGTGATCGCGATCCTCGCGTTCGTGTGGCTCACGCCGCCCGACTGGCTGCAGGACCCGACGGCGCACGGCATGGGCCTGCTCGGCTGGCTGCTGGGCTGGTAACTCGAAATTCGACATGTGAAGTTCTCGGCGGCCGGCCTCCGGCCGTTGCCGCGTCATGGCGCTTCGAGGCGAGTGGCCGCAAGGCCCTCGCCCGGAATTTCGAATTTCAAATTTCCAATTGCCCCCACGACGTCAGTCCGATAGAAACACTGGCGTGTCCCCGGCGTTCCTCTCGCACGTGCTGCTCCTGCTCGGAGCCGGCTTCCTCGTCGCGAACCTGCGAATCCTGGTGGACGTCGTCCGGTTCTTCCGGATGCGTTCCCGGGCCGTGCTGACCTGGCCGGGCCAACCACCGCGCTACTACCCGCTGTTCCTCGCCATGGCCGCCATGCTCGGCCTGGTGCTGATCGTCAAGCTGGCCTGGCTGCACCTGCCGCCGCAGGCCGTGTTCGGCGAGGCGATGATGCTGCTCTACTACGGCTACCTGGTGCCGTTGAGCATCCGCATCGGGCGCGGGTTCTACGAGGACGGGGTGTGGGTGGACAACGGCTTCCTGCCGTACCACCAGATTGGCGGGCTGAGCTGGCGGGAAGGCGAGGAACTGACCCTGCTGTTCATCCCGCGGATGAAGCAGGTCGCCCGCAGTCTCGTGGTACCAACGCCGCTCTACGGCGCGACCCGCCGCCTGCTCCGCGACAAGATCGCCGACCACGACATCGACTTCTGGGGCAAGGCCCTCGACCTGGGCGCACACGATTCCAGAGACGACGCGTAGCGGCGGCTCCGCCTCGTTTACAGGCTCCGCTCAGTCATTCGCGTCGCTGGTAATGCCGCGATGCTGCGATGCCGGAATGTCGAAGGTCAGACCTCTGGGCCGGCACCGCCACTGTTGGCGGCCTCACTTCGCCTCGTGTGCAGGCTCCGCTCGGTCATTCGCGTCGCTGGTAATGCCGGGAATGTCGCAGTTCAGGATCTGCCGCCAACAGCGTCGGTGCTCGCCCAAGGCTGCCAACAGTGGCGGTGTTCGTATGGATGTCTGGCCTTCGAAATTCCGGCATCGCAGCATCGCGGCATTGCCACCGCCCGCGAAGGCCGAAGGCCGAAGGAGCATCAGCCAGCGAGCGTCGGGTCGAAACACTTCCGGCAGCGGGCCTCGTACGAGTCGGTCGCGCCGACGAGCACGAGTTCGTGGCTCTTCACCAGGCGCTGCGTGTGGTTGGCGGGCTCGCCGCACACCATGCAGATGGCCAGCGTCTTGGTGATGTACTCGGCCACGGCCAGCAACTGCGGCATCGGCTCGAAGGGCCGGCCGAGGTAGTCCTGATCCAGCCCGGCGACGATCACGCGCTTGCCGCGGTCGGCCAGCGTGCTGCACACCGCCGGCAGTTCCACGTCGAAGAACTGCCCCTCGTCGATCCCCACCACCTCGGTCTCGTCGAGCACGCCGGCGAGGATGTCGTCGGCGGTCTTGACCGCCAGCGACGGCAACCGCATCTCGCTGTGCGACGTGATGTGGGTGTCCGAGAAGCGGACGTCGATCGCCGGCTTGAACACCTGCACGCGCCGCTTGGCGATCTGCGCACGCCGCAGCCGGCGGATGAGCTCCTCGCTCTTGCCGCTGAACATGCTGCCGACGATGACTTCGATCCACCCGGACGAGGGGATGGGACGCTGGGAGCTCTGATCTGTCACGTGAAATGCCGGGAATGCCGTGAATGCCGAGCATGCCGCAAGGCCACGGCCGGCAGCGCGGCAGCGCGGCAGTGCGGCATTGCCGCCACGAGCGTCAGACTCGGGAGAGGTACTCGCCCGTTTCGGTGTTGATCCGGACCACGGTCCCGACCTCGACGAAGGCGGGCACGGTCACCACGTAGCCGGTCTCGAGCGTCGCGGGCTTGGTCTGCGCGTTGGCGGTGGCGCCCTTGATGCCGGGCACCGTGTCGACCACCTTGAGATCCACGGTCGGCGGCAGTTCGATGCCCACCGGGTTGCCCTCGTAGAACTCGACGTTGATCATCGATTCGGGCAGCAGGAAGTTCATCGAGTCGCCGAGGGCCTCATCGGACAGGCCGGTCTGCTCGTAGGACGATGTGTCCATGAAGTAGAAGGTGTCGCCGTCCTTGTAGAGGTACTGCATCTCCCGCTCGTCGAGGTGCGCCCGCTCCACCATGTCTTCGGAGCGGAAGCGGTGCTCGAACATGGTCGCGTCCTTGACCTTGCGCATCTTGGCGCGGACGAACCCACGCAGGTTGCCCGGCGTGACGTGCTGGGTCTCGACGATCCGGCACAGCTCGTTGTTGTGCTTGATCAGGTTGCCCTTGCGGAGACGCGTGGCGGCGACGGAACTCATGACACTCCTGGCAGACCGGGACCATCACCGGTCGAGTACGCAAACCGGAGGATGGTAGCACGTGGCCGGTTTGCTACGATGGTCTCCATGCGCTGGGAATCCCTTCGCGAGTACCGGTCGCGGGCCGGCCAGGCCGACCGCCGAGGCGACTCCGGCTGGACCCCGCCGGCCGACGTCAGCGAAACCGAGGACGCCTTCATCGTCGTGGCCGAGTTGCCGGGCGTGCGGCGCGCCGACGTCGACGTTGCGGCCACCCACGACACCCTGACGATCCGCGGCCATCGCCCCGATCCGGGCTGCGAACCGGCCTGCTACGTGCGCCTCGAGCGCGGGCACGGCCAGTTCGTCCGCCGCTTCACGTTCCCCGGCCGCCTGTCCGTCGACGATGTGCAGGCCGACTTCCGGGACGGCATCCTCACCGTCACGCTGCCGAAGTCGCCGGAGACGCGCGGGCGGCGGGTCGAGGTCGGCTAGCCAGATGCGGCGCCTCCTGCTTCCGGCCGCCCTCGCGGTGGCCAGCTTCCTCGCGGGCATGGTCGTCACCGGGCGCATCGGCCCGGCCGAGCAGGCCACGGCCCAGACGCCCGCGCCGGCTGTCCCGGCGGCGCCCGCGCCGGCACGACCGGCCCTGCCGAGCGGCCCCCTGCCCGAACTGGCCGACGTGGCCGAGCGCGCCATGCCGAGCGTGGTCAACATCTCGGCGGTGGGATCGCGCCAGGTCCAGCTGCCCTTCGGCTTCTTCGATGAACCGACGCAGAGCGCCGGCTCGGGCGTGGTGATCAAGAAGACCGGCGACGTCGGCTACGTGCTCACCAACGCGCACGTGATCGGCGAGGCCACCGACCTCACCGTGGTGCTGTTCAACCGGCGCGAGCGCCCGGCCGAACTGGTGGGCCTCGACCCGTACGCCGACCTCGCGCTGCTGCGCGTGAAGGACCCGACGCTGCAGCCGATCACCTGGGGCGACAGCTCGCGGCTGCGCGTCGCCGAGTGGGTGATGGCCATCGGCAACCCCTACCAGTTGGGCGAAACGGTCACACTCGGCATCGTCTCGGCGCTCGGCCGCACCAACCCGCAGATCTCCGTCGTCGCCGACTACATCCAGACCGACGCGGCCATCAACCCGGGCAACTCGGGCGGCGCGCTCGTCAATCGTCGCGGCGAACTCGTCGGCATCAACACGTGGATCTTCAGCCAGAGCGGCGGCTACCAGGGCATCGGCTTCGCCGTGCCGAGCAACCTCGCGCGCGACATCGCCGCGCAGCTCGAGAAGTTCGGCAAGGTGCGACGCGGCACCATCGCCGGCATCCTGCGTGTGGTGCCGATGAACACGGCGCTGGCCGCCGACCTCGGCGTACGGTCTGTGGAAGGCGTGGTCATCTACCGGATGCGGCGCGGGCAGGGCGATGCCTGGACCGCCGGCATCCGCGCCGGCGACGTGATCATCGGCTTCAACGGCGCGCCGATCACCGACACCGAGGGCCTCGAGCGCGCCATGCTCACCGCGCAGGTCGGGTCGGTGGCGACCTTGCGCGTCCGCCGCGGCCGCGAGGAGTTCGACATCAAGGTGCCGATCTCCGACGCTCCCATTCGCAATCAGTGACAGGCCACAGGCGACGGGCGACAGGCCGCCTGTAGCCTGTAGCCCGTGGCCCGTGGCCCGTAGCCCGTAGCCGGTCTATCTCGGCCGGCCTGACACCGCCGGGTGGCCGACGACGTAGGCGCGCCAGGGGCGGTCCTGGCCGACGCGGATGCCGATGCGCGGGCTCCAGGCGACGGGCCGTGATGGCCGTCGCGCGGGGCGTTCGATGCGTAGCGGCCCCTCCCACAGCGGCTGGCGATTCTCGGTCCCGGTGATGCCCAGGGCCCGCGTCAGGTTGCCCGGCCCACGACACAGGTCCGCATCCGTCCCGGCGAAGCCGATGTCGCCCGACGCGCGGCGCGAGGCCCGCCGGGCCCGCATCAGGTCGATCCCCTCGACCGGTTCGAGCGCGCGGATGAGCACCGCGGCAGGCGCCCCGTCGCTCTCGGTGACGGCGTTCACGAGCCAGTGCATCCCGTAGTTGAAGTACACGTACGCGAGCCCCGGCGGCCCGTAGAGCGGCGCGTTGCGCGCGGTCGGCCCGGCAGCGGCGTGGCACGCCGGGTCGTCCTCGCCGATGTACGCTTCCACCTCGACGATCACGCCGGCGGCCGTGCCGTCGGGCGCCTCGTGTCGCAGCCGCATGCCGATGAGGTCGGCGGCGACCTGCAGTGTGGGGCGGGCATAGAACGACGGCGGAAGCGGGCGCGCCGGGGGCATCCGGCTAGCGTAGCCCGGGAGACGAACGTGCGAGCGAGAGTGGCGATGGGGCTGGCCCTGGCGATGCTGGCGGCCGCGAGCGTGGCGACGGCCCAGGAGGCGCGGCGCCGCTGGGAGATGGAGCGGCAGATCCGCCTCGACAAGTTCGAGCAGGTGCTGCCGGCGGCGATGCGCGCCCATGGCATCGACATGTGGATCGTCGCCATGAAGGAGAACCATCCCGAGCCGCTGTGGAACGACCTCGGGCGGGGCTACGTGACCGGCGTCGGCTACTACGTGTTCAGCGACCGGGGCGACCGCGTGGAGCGCGTCGCGCTCGGCCCGAGCGGGTACCTGCTCGAGCAGTCGGGCGCCTACGACCGTATCGGCCCGGCGTCGGAGCTGGCGGCGTACGTCAAGTCACGCGATCCGAAGCGCATCGGCGTGAACATGTCCGACACGATGGGCGCGGCCGACGGGCTGTCGGCGACGATGGCGAAGCACCTGGCGACGACGCTCGGCGAGCCGTGGGCGTCGCGGATGGTCAGCGCCGAGCGGCTCGTCTCGGACTTCCGTGCGCGGCGGGTCGCAGGCGAGATCGTCGCCGTCGGCGAGGCGGCGGGCATCGCCATCCAGTTGACCGAGCGGGCGCTCTCCAACGAGGTCATCCGGCCGGGCGTGACCACGCTCGAGGATGTCGCGTGGTGGCTGCAGGATCGACTGCTCGAGCGGGGACTCGGGTCGGCCTTCGACATGCCGTCCGTCTACGTGACCGGGCCGGAGGGCATCGCCGCCGTGTCGACCGCGCGCGCCATCGCGCGCGGCGACGTCGTGATGATCGACTGGGGCGTCGAGGTGATGAACACGGCGACCGACGTCAAGCGTGTGGCCTACGTGCTGCGCGAGGGCGAGACGGAACCACCGGCCAGCATCAGGCGCGCCTTCGACCGCGCGCTCGCCGTACGCCCCGTGCTGCGGCGCGTACTGCGGGCCGGCCGCTCCGCCGCCGACACGATGACGGCGATGGACGAGGCCCTGCGCGCGGCGGGCTTCGGCGTGATCGAGTTCAACAAGCCCAACGCCGACGACAGGACCGACGTGGTGTACGGCTTCCACCCGGTGGGCAACGACGGCCACGACGTCGGCGCATCGATGACCACCTGGCAGCCCGTGCAGCGCACGTTCGAGCTACGCACCATGCAGATGTTCGCCTTCGAGTACTTCGCGTACACGCCGCTGCCGGAATGGGGCGGCAAGAAGCTCCGCATCCCGATCGAAGACGACGCGATCCTGCTGGAGGACGGCGTGCAGTTCCTGCACCCGGCGAACCACCGGCTGCTGGTCGTGCGGTAGCAATTCAGAATTCAGAATTCAGAATGAAGGGCGGGGCCCACACTCGTCCAGCATCACGCAGAAGCGCTCAGGCAGCCTGCCGCCAGTAGTCCGTAGCCGTGTGTTGGCCGCTCAATTCTGAATTCTGAATTGCTATGCGGGGTTGCGCGCTTTCTGGGGCGCAACCCCGCCGTAGCAAGGCGGCCGCTCTATGCCGCCTTGCGAAGGCGGGCGATGGCTCGCTCCGCCGCACGCACGACGCGCAGGTCGCTGTCGCCGCGGGCGCGCTCGAGCAGCACCAGGGCCTCCTGGCCGCCGATGAAGCCGAGCACGAGCGCCGCGCGCTCGCGGGTCGCGGGATCCGGCGACGCAAGTGCCTGGTCGAGGCCGGGGACGGCGCGCGGCCCGAGTTCCACCAGGTACGCCATCGCCTGTTCGTGATGCGCGCCGTGATCGAGCGCGCTCACCAGGGTCGACACACCGCCGCTCTGCACACCGGTGCCGACGACGGCCGCGAAGGCGCCGGCCAGCTTCACGTCCACTTCCTTGTCGTTCACGAGCGCGTTGCCGGCCTGCTGCGCCGCCTCGCGATTGCCGCTGCGAGCCAGCCCCTCGGCCGACAGGCGCCGCAGGTTCGGCTGCTTCGACGACAGGTGCTCCAGGAACAGCGGCTGCGACGAGGCGTGCGCGATGCGCGCCAGTGCGTCGAAGGCCGCCTCGGCCCGGGGCCCCTTGCCCTTGTAGTACGTGAACTGGTCCGTGAGCGCCTGGATCGACTGCCACGCCTTGATGTCGCCGAGCGCACGCATCGACGCCGTCGCGACCGGCGTGCTCTTGTCGTTCAGCGCCTCGACGAGGGCGTCGCCGGCGGTCGCCACGCGCAGGCCGCCGATGACGCGCGCCGCAGCCTCGCGGATGTCCTCGACCGAGTCCTTCAGCAAACGCGGCAGCGCCTCGGCCGCGTAGCCGTCCAGCGGCGGACGCGCCATCACGCCCAGCGCGTAGACCGATTCGAGGCGCACGCGCGGGTTGTCGTCGAACATCGACTGGGCGAGGCCGTTGGTGAGCTCGACCGGCACCGGCTGGGGAATCAACCCGTACGGGCCGAGGTCGTAGATGCGCTGCGCCGCCGCCGTGAGCCGCGACGTGGGGCGCACCCGCAGGCCCTTCTCGCGGTCGACCACCTCGGGCTTCTCCACGTGGTAGAAGCTGAGCAGCGTGTAGATGGTCTCGAGCTGGATATCGTCGACCGGGTCGGTGAGCAGCTGGCTCAGCGGCGCGATGGCCTCGGGATAGGCGGTCGCACCCAGGGCCCGCAGCGCGTCCCGCCGGACGTCGGCCTCCGGCGACTTCAGGTTGGCCACCACCTGGTCGTACGAGGCGCGCGGCGCGGCGGGCGGAGGCGCCTGCTGGGCGAGGGCCGGCGTGGTCACCGCAAGCAGGGCCACGAGAACGCTCGTCTTCACGGGAAGCATCAGGAACAGTCTACACAGGGCTCACGGCTTGCAGCTCAAGGGTAGGTCGCGGTGTCCCTACCGCGCCGTCGGCCGCGGCGTCCCGGACAGCGGCGGCATGAGGACATGCCGCCCTACCTCGTCATGCGCGCTGCGCGGCCTGGAGCACGGGGCGGAGGTGACGCCCCGTGTGCGAGGCCTCGACCTCGGCGATCGTCTCGGGCGACCCGACGGCCACCACGTGCCCGCCGGCGTGCCCGCCCTCGGGGCCGAGGTCGATCACCCAGTCGGCGGTCTTGATCACGTCGAGGTTGTGCTCGATCACCAGCAGCGAGTGCCCCGCCGACAACAGCTTCCGGAAGGCGGCCAGCAGCTTCGCGATGTCGTCGAAGTGCAGGCCCGTGGTCGGCTCGTCGAGGATGTAGAGCATCCGCTCGCCGCCCTGCGTCGACAGGTGCGACGCGATCTTGATCCGCTGCGCCTCACCCCCCGACAGCGTCGTCGCCGGCTGCCCCAGGCGGAGGTAGCCGAGGCCGATTTCCTCGAGCACCTGGAGCCGGCGCAGGACCTTCGGCGAGCCGCTGAAGAACTGCAGCGCCTCGCGCACCGTGAGGTCGAGCACCTGGTGGATGTTCTTGCCGCGGTACTTGACCTCGAGCACCTGCGGACGGAAGCGCGTGCCCTCGCACACGTCGCACGGCACGAACACGTCGGCGAGGAACTGCATCTCGACGCGCACCTGCCCCTCGCCCTCGCAGGCGTCGCAGCGGCCGCCCGGCACGTTGAACGAGAAGCTGGAGGCGGTGAGCCCGCGCGTGCGCGACTCCTTGGTCGTGGCAAACAGCTCGCGGATCGGATCGAAGGCCTTGAGGTACGTGACCGGGTTGGACCGCGGCGTACGCCCGATCGGCGCCTGGTCGACGAGCACGACGTCGGAGACCAGCTCGATGCCCTCGATGCGCCGGCACGCGCCGACCGCCTTGTCCCAGTCGCCCTTGGCCTTCTTGATGCCGGCGTGGATCACGTCGTGCACCAGCGTGCTCTTGCCCGAACCCGAGACGCCGGTGACAACCGTGAAGAGCCCGAGCGGGATCTCGACGTCGACGCCCTTCAGGTTGTGCTCGGTGGCGCCGAGCACGCGGAGGCGCTGCCCCGTCGGCTTGCGCCGCACGCCGGGCACGCCGATGGCGAGGTCGTCGCGCAGGTACTTGCCGGTGAGCGACCGCGGATCCTTGCGCAGGCCCTCGAGCGAGCCCGCGTACACGACGCGTCCGCCGAGTTCCCCGGCCCCGAGCCCCATGTCGATGATCTCGTCGGCCACCGCGATCATGTCGGCGTCGTGCTCGACGACGAGCACGGTGTTCCCCTGGTCGCGCAACTGGCGGAGGATGTCGATGAGCCGCAGGTTGTCGCGCGGGTGCAGGCCGATCGACGGCTCGTCGAGCACGTAGAGCGTTCCCACCAGCGCCGACCCGAGCGAAGTGGCGAGGCTGATGCGCTGCGACTCACCGCCCGACAGCGTCGACGACAGGCGATCGAGGGTCAGGTAATCGAGGCCAACGTTGCTCAGGAAGGTCAGGCGCTTGACGATCTCGGCCTGCAGCTTGTCGGCAATGGCGACCTCCCGCTCGGAGAGCTGCAGCGCGCCGAAGAAGTCGAGCGCCTCGCGCACGGTCATCGCGCCGACGCGATCGATGGTCAGGCCCTGCACCTGCACGTCGCGCGCCTCGCGGCGCAGCCGCGACCCGCCGCAGTCCGGGCACGTCTGGTAGGCGCGATAGCGGCTCAGGAACACGCGGACGTGCACCTTGTACTTCTTGCGCTCGAGCACCGCGAAGAACCCGCGGATGCCCTCGTAGCTCTTGTCGCCGTCGACGACGAAGGCGCGCTCGGCGTCGGTGAGCTGCTCCCAGGGCACGTCGAGGCGCACCCTGCCCTCGCGGCCCTGCCGCTTCAGGTGCGTGAGGTAGCCGCGGTACTGCGGCTTGGTCCACGGGTCGATGGCGCCCTGCGCCAGTGACATCGACGGATCGGGCACCACCAGCCCGAGGTCGAGTTCCATGACGTTGCCGAAGCCATGGCAGGTCGGGCAGGCGCCGAAGGGGTTGTTGAACGAGAACAACCGCGGCTGCGGCACCTCGTACGGGATGCCGCAGGAGCGGCACTCGAAGCGCTCGGAGAAGACGTGACGATCCGCCTTCGCACCGTCGGACGTGGCACTCGCCGACGGTGCGTCGGCGGGACGGGCTCGCTCGTGCACCTCGAGCGCGAACGCGGCGCCGCCACCTTCCTGGTAGGCGATCTCGAGCGAGTCGGTGAGCCGGGCGACGACGTCGGGGCCGACCTTGATGCGGTCGACGATCACCTCGAGGGTGGTGCGCCCTTCGAGGGCGGTCGTGGGCAGGTCGGCGAGGTTGTGGACCTGCCCGTCGAGCAGCACGCGGGTGAAGCCGCGCCGCCGGAGCGTCTCGAGCGTGGCCTCGAGCGACAGCCGCACGTCCTTCTTCGTGGTCTTCCCGCTGCCCGCCGACTCCTCATCGTCATTGGGCGCCTCGTCGCCGGCCGTGACGTGCATGCTCACGACGGGCATCTCGAAACCGAGGAGCAGGCGCGTCCCGTCGGGCAGCGCGGCCAGGCGCTGGGCCACGACCTCGGCCGATTCCCGGATGACCTCGCGGCCGCAGTTGCGGCAGTACGTGCGCCCGACCCGGGCGAAGAGCAGCCGGAGGTAGTCGTGGATCTCGGTGGTGGTGCCGACGGTGCTCCGCGGGTTGCGGATGCTGTTCTTCTGCCGGATGGCGATGGCCGGCGAGATGCCGTGGATGGCATCGACGTCGGGCCGCTCCATCCGCTCGAGGAACTGCCGGGCGTAGGCCGAGAGCGACTCGACGTACCGCCGCTGCCCCTCGGCGTAGATGGTGTCGAACGCGAGCGAGGACTTGCCGGAACCCGAGACGCCGGTGATGACGATCAGCTTGCGCGCCGGCAAGGTGACGTCCACCTGCTTCAGGTTGTGCGTACGGGCGCCCTTCACCACGATGTCGCGGATAGGCGCGGGCTTCGGGGTCGACATCAATCTCTCAGCATAGCAGCCGGGTACGGGGGACCGGGTGCCGGGTACGGCGCTGGCAGGCCGACGGGCCGGTTCGCGCTCCCCGATTCCCGCGCCCCGCTCCCCGGCCCTTTGCCCCACGTTGGGGCATGCGCCCCCTGTGCTAGAGTCGCGCGCCATGAACATCTCGGTCCATGCAGACGCGGCGGCGCTGGGCGCCGCGGCGGCCGCCGACGTCGCTGCCACCATCAACGCGGCGGTGCAGGCGCGCGGCCGTGCGCGCATCATCGTGGCGACCGGCGCCTCGCAATTCACCTTCCTGGACGCGCTCGTGGCGCGGACGGACGTGCCGTGGGCGCAGATCGACGCGTTCCACCTCGACGAGTACCTGGGCCTGCCGCTGAGCCACAAGGCCAGCTTCCGCAAGTACCTCCAGGAGCGCCTGTTCAGCCGCGTGCCGGTCGGATCGGCCCTGCTGCTCGACGGCGAGGGGGATCCGGAGCGCGTGCGGGCCGAGGCGGGCGCCGCCATCGGCGCCGCCCCGATCGACGTGTGCTGCTGCGGCATCGGCGAGAACGGCCACCTGGCCTTCAACGACCCGCCGGCCGACTTCGACACCGAGGACGCCTATCTGGTCGTGAACCTCGACGAGGCCTGCCGTCGCCAGCAGGTCGGCGAGGGCTGGTTCGGCGGGCTCGACGAGGTGCCGACGCAGGCCCTCAGCATGTCGGTCCGGCAGATCCTCAAGAGCCGCGCGATCTTCTGCATGGTGCCCGACGAACGCAAGGCGGCGGCCGTGCAGGCCTCGCTCGAGGGGCCGGTGACCAACCTGGTGCCCGCGTCGATCCTCCAGACCCACGCGGACACGCGCCTCTATCTCGACCCCGCGTCCTCCTCGCGCTTGCAGCCGGCCACGCTGGCGGCGGACGCCTGATTCCCGTGAGCAGCACACCGCGCCCCATCAAGCACCTGCGGTGGTACATCGCGGTGCTGCTGTGCCTGGCCTCCGAGCTGAACTACCTCGACCGCCAGGCGCTCTCGGTCCTCGCGACGCAGATCCAGAAGGACGTCGGCTTCACCGACGCCCAGTACGGCCAGATCACGTCCGCGTTCCTGATGAGCTACTCGGTCATGTACCTCGTCAGCGGGCGCATCCTCGACATGATCGGGACGCGCAAGGGGTACCTGTACTTCGTCGCGGCGTGGTCGGTCGCGGCGATGAGCCACGCGTTCGCGCGCACGCCGTTCCACTTCCAGGCGGCCAGGTTCGCCCTGGGCGCGGCCGAGGCGGCGGTGATTCCCGGCGGCGTGAAGGCGGCCACCGAGTGGTTCCCGGTGCGGGAACGGGCCCTCGCCGTGGGCATCTTCAACGCCGGCACGGCGCTCGGGTCGACGCTGGCCGTCCCCCTCATCGGCGCCATCAGCCTCTACTGGGGTTGGCGCGCCGCGTTCATCGTCTCCGGCGGGCTCGGCCTGCTGTGGCTGCCGCTCTGGGCCTGGCTCTATCACCGCCCCGAGGATCACAAGCACATCACCGCGGAGGAACGGACGATGATCCTGTCCGACCGCGGGGCGACCGAGGGCCAGCCGCCGCCCCCGATGCGCGTGCTGCTGCGCATGAAGGAGACCTGGGGCTGCGTCGCCGCACGCGTGCTGACCGACCCCATCTCCTACATGCTGAACTTCTGGGTGCTGAAGTACCTGGAAGACCAGTTCCACATCCCGCGCACCACGCTGCTGGCCGTCGGCTGGCTGCCCTACGCGGCCCTGGCGACCGGCAACATCGCGTCGGGCGTCGTGCCGCGCTACCTGGTGACCTCGCTCGGCTTCACCGTCAATCGCGCCCGCAAGCTCACCACGTTCACCGTCTCGGTGGCGGCGCTGTTCCTCTTCCTGTCGCTGGCCCGCATCGACTCGATCGCGCCGTACGCCGCGCGGTTCGGCATTGACATCACCACCCTGGCGATCGCCTGCGTGACGCTGGCGATGTTCTGTCATGGCGCGTGGGGCAACGTGATCCTCCCCGCCGAGGTCTTCCCCGCGCGCGCCGTCGGATCGGTGACCGGCCTCGGTGGCCTCATCGGCAGCATCGCCGGCGTGATCACCCAGCGGATGATGGGACGCGTGGTCGAGAGTGCGGGCTACGCGCCGGTGTTCCTCGTGTGCGCGTCGGCGTACCTGTTTGCCTTCCTCGCCGTGGTCGTCCTCATCGGCGAGCTCGGGCGCATCCGCGAGGTCCGCAGTGCCTGAGCATGTCGGGCCCGCCTTCGTCGACCTGCAGGTGAACGGCTTTGCCGGCGTGGATTACAACGCCGCCACCGTCACCACGGCGCAGATCGCCGAGTCGTTCGCCGCGATGGAAGCGACCGGCGTGGGGCTCTGCCTGCCGACGATCATCACGTCGACCACCGACCACTTCATCGCGTGTGCGCGGAAGATCCTCGACACCCGCCATCCGATCGTCGCCGGCCTCCACATGGAGGGCCCCTACATCTCGCCGACCGATGGCTTCCGGGGAGCGCACCCGCTCGCGTGCGTGAAGGACGCCTCGCTGGACGACTTCCGTCGGCGGCAGGACGCCGCCGAGGGGCGCATCCGGCTGCTGACCCTCGCGCCCGAGGCCCCCGGGGCGCTTGCCGTGATCGAGGCCGCGGTCGACATGGGGGTGCGCGTCGCGCTCGCGCACACCAACGCCACGACGGCGCAGATCGATGCGGCCGTGCGCGCGGGTGCCACCCTGTCGACACACCTCGGCAACGGCTGTCCCGCGATCCTGCCGCGGCACCCCAACGTGATCTGGGACCAGGCGGGGTGCGACGCGCTCCATGCCTCGATCGTCGTGGACGGCCATCACCTGCCGCCGGCCACCGTGCGGGTGCTCGTGCGCGCGAAGGGCCCTGAGCGCTGCCTGCTCGTGACCGACGCCATCATGGCGGCGGGCGCGGCGCCGGGCCCCTACCACCTGGCCGGGCTCGACGTGGTGTGCTCGGAGGACGGGCGGGTGGCGGTGCCGGGATCGGCGACGCTGGCCGGGTCCGCCCTCACCATGCCCCGCGCCGTCGGCCTGACGCGGGCGTGGGCAACCCCAGATGTGGGGGTGGCGTGGGCGATGGCCTCAACCCAGCCGGCCCGCTACCTCGGCCTTGAGCCCCGCGGTCAGGCCCGCGTCCGCTGGAGCGACGACTGGAGCCGCGTCCTCGACGTCGCGTTCAGCCCCACGACCACCTGAGGATCGTGCTGATTTTCCTTGTCTCTGCAGGGGAGAGCCTCGCAACCTGATGCAGGCGGCTCATCCGTCCGATACTTAGGACGAGACCGACGGACCCTTGGCATCGACGACCCGAACCCAGCGCTGGCTGATGCTCTACGTGGGCAGCGTGATTGCTGTCGGCCTCGCGTTGCTGCTTGGCGCGCTCCCCACCGTGGGGCAGCGCCCGTGGGCGTTTGCCGGCCTGTTGGTGCTCGCCTCCGCCCTCTCGGCCCTCAAGATCCACGTCCCGCTGGCGCGGGGCTGGGCGACGATGTCGACCTCGTTCGCTGCCTTGTTCGTGGCGATGCTGACGATCGGCTTCGAGCCGGCCCTCGTGATCGCCGCCGTCTCCGGCTGGGTGCAGTCGGCCTTCCACAGCAAGACGCGCTCACCGTTCTGGCGACACCTGTTCAACAGCGCGATGCTGGTGCTCTCGGTGGGCGCCGCCGGCTGGACGTTCGCGTGGCTCGGCGGGCAGTTCCGGGAGATCACGCAGGAACTCGACGTCGGTCCGCTCATCGGCGCGACGGCCGCGTACTTCTTCGCCAACTCGCTCATCGTGTCGACGGCCGTGGCCGTGTCGACCGGGCAGCGCCTGTGGCGATGCTGGCACGACAACTTCCTGTGGACCGCGCCGGGCTACTTCCTGACGGCCGCCGTGGTGTCGCTGGCGACGCTCGTGGCCCAGTACCGGCGCTGGGACCTCGTCCTGTTCGTCCTGATCCCGGTCGCGTTCATCTACCACTCCTACAAGGTCTACTTCGGGCGCCTCCACGACGAGCAGAAGCGCGTGCAGGCGATGGCCGACCTCCACGCCACCGCGCGCGAGGACCTCGCGGCCGAGAAGGAGCGCCTGGCGGTCACGCTGCGCAGCATCGGCGACGCCGTGATCACCACCGACCTGCAGGGGCGCGTCACGATGCTCAACGTGGTGGCCGAGCAGTTGACCGGCCGCCCGCAGGACAAGGCGCTCGGCAAGGCCATCGACGACGTGCTGTGCCTGTGGGATCCGGAAGGCACGACGGTGCAGGAAGTGCCGATCGCGCGCATCCTCGACACCGGGCGCATGCCCGACAGCGAGACCAACGCGTCGCTCATCGCGCCCGACGGCGCCCGCCTCTCGGTGAACCTGACCGGCGCGGCGATGTCGGACGGCGAGGGCCAGAAGGTCGGCGTGGTGCTCGTGGTGCGCGACGTGACCGAGAGCGTGCGCCTGACGCAGGAGCGGGTGCGCGCCAGCAAGCTGGAGTCGCTCGGCGTGCTCGCCGGCGGCATCGCGCACGACTTCAACAACGTGCTCACGGCCGTCGTCGGCAACATCGCGCTGGCGGGCAGCGACGAGACGCTGTCGCGCGAGACGGCGACGTGGCTCGAGGAAGCCGAGCGGGCGTGCCTGCGGGCCCGCACGCTCACCCACCAGTTGCTGACGTTCTCGCGGGGCGGCGACCCGGTGAAGCGTCCGATGCACATCGGGCCGCTGGTCGACGCGACGGTGCGGTTCGCCGTCAGCGGCTCCAACGTGCGCTGCACCGTGGACGTGGCGCACGACCTGTGGGCGGTCGAGGCCGACGAGGGCCAGATCGAGCAGGTGGTGCACAACATCGTGCTCAACGCCAAGCAGGCGATGCCGCGCGGCGGGCAGGTGCATGTCACGTGCAGCAACGCCCGCCTGGCGCCGGTGGCCGAGGTGCCGGGCGCCCCGCGCCAGTTCGTGCGCATCACGGTGCGCGACCACGGCGTGGGCATCCCGGCCGAGCACATCGAGCGGATCTTCGATCCCTACTTCACCACCAAGCCGTCGGGCACCGGCCTCGGCCTGGCGGTGTCGCACGCGGTCATCAAGAACCACGGCGGCCTGCTGCACGCCGAGTCGACCATCGGTGCCGGCACCACCTTCCACATCCTGCTGCCCCGCTCCACCAAGCGGGTGCCGGCCGTGGCAGCGACGCCGCTGGCCGCCATCCCCCACGGCGCCGGCCGGGTGCTGGTGATGGACGACGACCGGTCGATCGCGACAGTGACGGCGTCGATGCTGCGCACGCTCGGCTACACGCCTGACATCGCCTCGGACGGCGAGATGGCGGTCGAGAAGTACGTGCAGGCGCTGGAGATCGGCGAGCCCTACCGCGCGGTGGTGATGGACCTGACGGTGCCCGGCGGGATGGGCGGCGCCGAGGCGCTCGCCCAGTTGCGGGAAATCGACCCGCGCGTCTGCGCGGTGGTGATGAGCGGCTACGCCGACACGGGCCTGCTGGCCGACTACCAGCAGGTGGGCTTTGCCGGCCGCCTCGCCAAGCCCTTCTCGCTGCGCGACCTGGCGGTCACGCTGCACGACCTGCTCGCCGACGCGCGGCGCAGGGTGACGAACTAGGCTCAGGGCTCAGGGCTCAGGGCTCAGGGCTCAGAAGGCACGCTGCATGCTTTCTGAGCCGTGAGCCTGTTGGTTCGAGCCTCGAGCCAATCCTGCAGGATGCTCTCTGAGCCTTGAGCCTGAAGCCCTGAGCCTGCAGCCCCTCTATCGCTGCGTCAGGTCGCGAAGCCAGATCTCGCGGAACTTCATGTCGCCGGTGCCGCCCGAGTGGAGCTGCAGCGAGATGCCGCCGTCGAACGACTTGGGCTGCGGGTCGGTGAAGTCCACCACCTGCACGCCGTTGAGCCGCGCGATGTAGCGGTTGCCCACCACGGTCAGCACGTACTCGTTCCACTCGCCGCGGCGGACGACCATCTCGTTCTCGGGCGCGGGCCACACGATCCAGTTGCGGCCGTCGCCGTAGAGGCCGCCGGTGTGGTGCATGGCCTGGCAGTCGATCTCGAACTGCAGGCCCTGCGTGATGGTGGGCGTGCCCGGCTTGAACTCCGAGTGGAAGAACACGCCGCTGTTGCCGTCGCCATCGCACTTGAAGTGCATGGACAACTGGAAGTCCTTGTAGTTCTTCTCGGTCTTCAGGTAGCCGTAGGCCTTGGTCACGGCGACGCCGTGCAGGATGCCGCCGGGCTCGACGTTCCACTGCTCGTCACCAATCTTCTGCCAGCCGGTGAGGTCCTTGCCGTTGAAGATCTGCACCCAGTCCTCGCCCGGTAGTTTCGGGCGCGGGGTGGGCTGGGCGAAGGCGGACGAGACGAGGGCGGCCGAGACCGCCAGGGCGATCGGGAGGGTACGGAGGAGTCGCATGCGCGGGACTATACCGCAGGGGCGAGACGGAAACGGCAGTCGGGAGTCGGGAGTCGGGAGTCGGGAGTCGGGTTCGACGTGCTGCCGCGTGGCGTTACCATAACCGGCAGTGGTCGCGACCTTCATCGTGTACGACGAGCTGGACCGGTGCCCGTACCTGGCCGGTCACGTGGCGCGCCTGCCGTTGCGGGTGCCGGCGCGGCCGCTCACGCGCAGCGAGGTGGATGCGGCCCTTGCGGCCGGCGACCGTCGCCAGGGCGTGTTCCTGTACCGGCCGAGCTGCCCGGCGTGCCGGGCGTGCGAGCCGATCCGGCTGCCCGTGGCCGGGTTCCAGCCGTCGGCGACGCACCGGCGTACCCTGCGCGCCGGCGATGCGCGCTTCCGTCTCGAGGTGGGGCGGCCGGTGGCCGACGAGCAGCGCGCCGCGCTGTATGCGCGGCACAAATGGGGCCGCGGGCTCACCACGGCCGAGGACCAGGAGGAGACGACCGACGTGGAGACCTACGCGGCGTTCCTGGTGGAGACCTGCTGCGAGAGCGTCGAGTTCGCGCTCTACGACGGCGACCGCCTGGTGTCGGTCGCGGTGGCCGACCGCGGGGACCAGTCGCTGTCGGCCGTCTACTGCTGCTTCGACCCGGAGTACCAGCGCTACAGCCCGGGCACGTACACGATCCTGAAGCAGTGGCAGTACTGCGCGGCCGAGGGCCTCGAGCACCTGTACCTGGGGCTGTACGTGGCGGACTCGGCGCACCTGTCGTACAAGGCGACCTTCCGTCCGCACGAGCGGCGGATCGACGGGGCGTGGCAGCGGTTCGACCGGGTCGGCGGCGCGCAGGCGCCCGGCGAGGCGCGCGCGAGCTGAGTCAGGGTTGGGGCTGGGGGCTGGGGGCTCGGAAGTCAGGCTCAGGGCCAGGGCTCAGGGCTTAGGGCTCTGGGCGCAGCGAGTCAGGGCGGCCGCCTCCCCACACCGTAGCCGTCGACCTTGGTCGACGGTCAGCGGCAGTCTGAGCGCGCCGCAGGCACCGCCGGTAGGGCCGGCTCTCCGAGCCCGGCCCTCGACCTCTCCGTGCCACGGGTCTCGGGCGTCAGGGCTCGGCCTGCCGGCCCTGCGGCTGTGATACACTTCCACGGTTGTTCGCCGGCGCCCGCTGGCATCGCAACAGGCCGACGTAGCTCAGTTGGTAGAGCAGCTGATTCGTAATCAGCAGGTCGCCGGTTCAAGTCCGGCCGTCGGCTCCA
>NZ_JBIINP010000011.1:0-62323 GCF_044337415.1 Luteitalea sp. | reverse complement strand
CGTATACTTGGCATGCATTCACACGAGCGGACGAACAATCAGTGCGCCACTCAGAACGAATGTGCTGCGGGGGCGCGCACCTGATCCGCCCGGGACACCGGGGCGAGAGTGAACGACATTGGCGGCATACCCCGGCATCCAGGTCCGATCGCCAGCCCCAAGGTGCTTGCACCCTGAACCTCAAGTAGCTATACGTAGCTGTATACTTTGCCTGGAGGCTCGGATGCCGCAGGTCACCCTCTACGTCAAGGACACCGACCAACCGATCTGGGAGTCCGCCCGCGACCTTGCCGTCGCCCGCGGCGAGAGCTTGTCGGCACTCGTCACGACAGCGCTCGAGCTCGTCGCCGGGCGTCGCGATGCGCCCGTCGTGCCGAAGGGCGAGATGGCGCCAGTGGACCTGGTCGGGTGGGACTTCCGCAACCGCACGGTGCCGCGCGCGATCCGTTTCACGGGCGTCAAGGTGGCCCAGGTGGGTACACTCTCGGCGTACCTCACGCGCGCACGGAAGGTCGTCCTCGAGGAGTGGGAGCTGCTCGACGAACGCTACGTGGCCGTGTTCGAGTCCTTCGAGGCGCTGCAGGCCCATCCGGTCGCGCAGGCCCTCGACAACCGCCTGCTGGCCGACATCGCTGCGGCCGTCGGCACGCCCTTCGTGGAGACCATCGAATGAGATCTGCCCTGCTCGCCGCCGCCCTCGTGGCCCTCTCGTGCCTTCCCGCCGCCGCCCAGACCGCCATGGATGGCCTTCGCGCGGAACTGGCCGCCGTGAAGGCCCAGGTCATGACGGCCGCCAACAAGGCGCCCGAGTCGATCTACGGCTACCAGCCGACGCCGGAGGTCTTCACGCTGCGCAAGCAGTTCCTGCACATCGCCGATGCGAGCTACAGCATCTGCGCGAGCTTCAAGGGGACGCCGGGCCAGCGGCCGAAGGTCAACGCCGATGCGCCGCTGCCCAAGGCCGACGTGGTGGCCGCGCTGACCGGCGCGTTCGCCTTCTGCGACGCGGCGTTCCAGGCCGCCACCGATGCCACGCTCGCCGAGACCATGAAGACCGCCAACGGCAGCGTCCGCATGAAGAGCTACCACGCCGCGCACCTGCTCGCGCACACCGGCCTGCACTACGGCAACGTCGTCACCTACATGCGCCTCAACAAGCTGTCGCCAGGCGACCAGTAGGCCGCAGTGTCGTAGCCGTCGCCCTTGGGCGACGGTCAGTGATCCTTCGCGAATCGTCACGGACTGCCGGCCAGGGCCGGCAGCCACAGCCCGTGGTCCTCGGGTCGGCGCTCGGATCTACGCGAGAAGTGCGTCCACGACCTTGCCGTGCACGTCGGTCAGGCGGAACCGTCGGCCCTGGTGCAGGTAGGTGAGCCGCTCGTGATCCACCCCGAACAACCGAAGTAACGTCGCGTGGAAGTCGTGCACGTGCACCCCACCATCGACGATGTTGTAGCCGAAATCGTCGGTGGCACCGTGCACGTACCCGGCCTTGACGCCGCCGCCGGCCATCCACATCGAAAAGCAGCGCGGATGATGGTCGCGGCCGTAGTTGGTGGCCGTGAGCTTGCCCTGCGAGTAGCTCGTGCGGCCGAACTCTCCGCCCCACACGACCAGCGTGTCGTCGAGCAGCCCCCGGCGCTTCAGGTCGGTCACCAGCGCCGCGCTCGCCTGGTCAGTCTCCCTGCACTGCCGTTCGATGCCCTTGGGCAGGCTGTCGTGCTGGTCCCAGCCCTGGTGGTACAGCTGGATGAACCTGACGCCACGCTCGGCCAGGCGCCTGGCGAGCAGGCAGTTGGCCGCGAACGTGCCCGGCTTGCGCGCGTCCTCGCCGTAGAGCGTGAACGTCTCGGCGGTCTCGCCCGACAGGTCCATCACGCCGGGCACGCTGGCCTGCATGCGGTACGCCATCTCGTACTGCCCGATGCGCGCATCGACCTCCGCCTCGCCGATCTGCACGGCCGCCTCGGCCTGCAGGTCACGCAGGCGATCCAGCAGCGCACGTCGTGACTGCGCGGTGACCCCGGCGGGATTGGCGAGGTAGAGCACCGCGTCCTTGCCGCTGCGGAACTGCACACCCTGGTACTGCGAGGGCAGGAACCCGCTGCCCCACAGCCGCGAGTACAACGGCTGATCCACCTTGCCCGGCGTGATCAGCACGACGAACGCCGGCAGCTCGTCGGTCTCGGTGCCGAGACCGTAATGCATCCACGCGCCCATGCTGGGCCGCCCCGCAATCTGCGATCCGGTCTGGAAGAACGTGATGGCCGGGTCGTGGTTGATCGCATCGGTGTACATCGATCGGACCACGCACAGCTCGTCCACCACGCGCGCGGTGTGCGGCAGCAGGTCCGACACCCAGGTGCCCGATCGACCGGCCCGCGAGAAGCCGAACTGCGATCCGGCGAGCGGCAACGACGCCTGGTTGCCGGACATGCCGGTGAGGCGCTGGCCCTGACGCACGGAGTCGGGCAACTGCTCGCCGTTGCGCTCGCGCAGCACCGGCTTGTAGTCGAGCGTCTCCATCTGCGAGGGGCCGCCGGCCATGAACAGGTAGATGACCCGCTTGGCACGGGCAGGATGGTGCAACGCGCTGCCAAGCACGCCCGGTGTCGGCCCCGCCAGGGCGCGCGCCGCGGCGGGGTTCACGAGCTCGGCGAGCGCCACGCCGCCGAGGCCCAGGCCAACGCGTTGCAGCAGGGCGCGACGCGACAGGCCCGCGATGGGCAGGTCGCCCGTGCAGTGGTGGGTGCTCATGCGGGCTGCCTCATCGGGTCACCACGAACGCATCGGTATTCATGATCAGCGTGGCCACGGCCATGGTCGACGCCACGTCGACGATGGGCAGGGCCGGATCCCGCGGTCGCTCCCCCACCGCCAGCCACTGCTCGGCCGCTGCCGGGTCAGCCGCGTGCAGACGGCGCTGCTCCTCGAAGGCGTCGGCGAGGATCTGGGCCTCGCGCGCATCCGGGGCGCGTCCAGCCAGCGCCAGGAACGCGTCGCGGTGCCTGGCCGCGGGGTCGGCCGGGTACGTCCGCACCAGGCGCTCGGCCAGGACGCGGGCCGCCTCGACGAACTGCGGGTCGTTGAGGAGCACCAGCGCCTGCAGCGGCGTCTGCGTGGTCTCGCGGCGGGCCACGCACACCTCGCGCGACACCGCGTCGAACGTTGTCATCGACGGCGGCGGCGACGTCCGCCTCCAGAACGTGTACAGGCTGCGGCGATAGAGCGCGTCGCCGTGATCCTGCACGTACTTCTGCCCCGTCCCCGACTGTTCCCACAGGCCTTCGGGTTGGTACGGCTTCACGCTGCGCCCGCCCACCTGGCGCACGAGGAGCCCGCTCGCCGCGAGTGCGCTGTCGCGCACGTGTTCGGCCTGAAGCCGCACGGCAGGTCCGCGGGCCAATCGCAGGTTGTCGGGATCCTGGCGCAGGTGTTCGGGCGACGCCTCGGAGGCCTGCTGGAACGTCTGCGAACTGACGATGAGCCGGTGCATCGCCTTGACGTCCCAGCCGCTGGCGATGAAGCGCGCAGCCAGCCAGTCGAGCAGCTCGGGATGCGTCGGGCGACGTCCCTGGCTGCCGAAGTCCTCGGCCGAGGCCACCAGCCCACGACCGAAGTGCATCTTCCAGAGGCGATTCACGGCGACACGCGCCGCGAGGGGATTGTCGCGGCTGGTGAGCCAGCGCGCCAACCCGAGTCGATTGCGCGGTTGGTCGGCCGGGAACGGCGGCAGGCTCGTCGGCGTGTCCCGCGGCACCACGTCGCCGGGCGCGTCGTAGGCCCCGCGCGCCAGCAGGTGCGCGGGCCGGGCGGCCGGCAACTCCTCCATGACCATGATCTCCGGTACCAACCGGATCCGGCGCTGCTCGTCCTGTCGCGCCTCGCGCAGTTGGCGGGCCAACGCCAGCGACGGGGCATGCACGCGAGCAACGTAGTGGGCGTGAGCCTCGCGTGGCGCATCAGGCAGGCCACCGGCGACCTCGGCGGACGTGAGCGCCGTGTCGTGCACACGCACGTCGTCGACCAGGCCGTTCCTGAACCCGCTGTCGCGGAAGCGCGCGCCGATCATGATCGGCGTGGGCTTGGTCTGCAGATCGCCGGCGTCCTTGTCGTACACGATGTCCTTGACCAGCCGATCGCGCACGACGTCCACCGCGGCGCGCACGCCGTCCACGTACAGCGCCAGGCCGGATGCGCGGCTCGACCCGTCGTAGGTCACCACCACCGACGACCACGCGCCAACGGGCAGCGGTGTCCTGGCCCGGATGGCGATGGCGTTGCCCGGCCAGAAGTGCACGAGCGCGAAGAAGGGGCGCCCATCCTCGAGCGTGATCTCGAAGCCGCGACTGCCGGCGTCGGTCCACGCGCGCGACTGGTGCAGCACCACGGCGCGGGCCTGCTGTTCCGTCGGCTTCAGCCTCAGCGCGATCGAGAACGCGTCGGTCCGCGAGAACGGCGCCACGGCGTCGAGCACCACCGAATTGTCGCCATCGAACCGCAGCGCCTTGCCGCCGCGGGCCGCCGCATCCTCGACCAGCGAGGGCGCGTCGTGCAGGCTGGCTGCGCCCAGCCCCGACGCCTCGGGCGTGCGGTCGCCGGTCACCTCGTCGAACGCGAAGCTGGCGAGCGGCCGCGGCGGCACGACGGTCGACGTGGCACGCCGCCAGGCCAGGAACTCCGGATCGGTGAGCGGGACCAGGGTGGCCAGGCGCCGTTCGAGAGCGGCGATGCGCTGCACCACCCGCGCGTGGGCGGCCTCCTCGTGTGCGGGCCACAGCAGCACCGAAGGCGTCGGCGTCGCGTTGGTGAAGTGCGAGTAGAGTCCCGACTCGTCGATGCTGTTGAAGAACGCGAAGAGCGAGAAGTAGTCGCGCTGGGTGATCGGGTCGAACTTGTGATCGTGGCACCGGGCGCACTCGAGCGTCAGGCCGAGCATGGCCGTACCGAACGTGTTGACCCGATCGGCCACGTACTCGGTGCGGAACTCGGCCTCGATGCTGCCGCCTTCGTTGGTCTGGCGGTGCAGCCGGTTGAACGCCGTGGCGATGCGTTGCTCACGCGTGGCGCCGGGCAGCAGGTCGCCGGCCAGTTGCCAGGTCAGGAACTGGTCGTACGGCAGGTTCCGGTTGAAGGCGCCGATCACCCAGTCGCGATAGGGCGACATGTCACGCGTGACGTCGGCCTGGTAGCCGTGCGTGTCGGCGTAGCGGGCCAGGTCGAGCCAGTCGGCCGCCATCCGCTCGCCATACGCGGGCGAGGCCAGCAGTCGCTCGACCTCCCGCGCGTACCTGGCCGGAGACGGGTCGGCCGCGAAGGCCGCAAGCTCGGCAGGCGTCGGCGGCAAGCCGGTGAGCGAGAACGACACCCGCCGCAGCAGGGCCTCGGGGCGGGCAGGCGCGGCAGGTGCCATGCCGTCGTGCGCCAGCGCAGCACGGACGAACCCATCCACGGGATGGCTATGCGTGGAGGAGGCGGGCGGCGGCGGAGGCGCGAGGCGTTCCCACGACCAGTGCCCGCGGAACTCGGCACCCTCGGTCACCCACTGGCGCAGCAGGGCCTTCTCCGCGTCGGTCAGCGCCTGATGCGCATCAGCCGGCGGCATCACGTCGTCGTCGCCGGCCGGCAGGAACACGCGGCGGATCAGTTCACTGCGTTCCGGAGCGCCGGGCACCACGACCGCCGTACCGACCTCGAGTTCCTGGAAGAGGCCCTCGCGGGTGTCGAGGCGGAGCCTGGCCTTGCGCGTACGGGCATCGGGCCCGTGGCAGCGAAAGCACCGGTCCGACAGGAGGGGGCGGATGTCGCGCGTGAACTCGACGCGCGAGACCGCGGCGGACCCAGGGGCCGGCGGCTGGTGACCACCCGCGGCGGCCACGGCCACGAGCACGCCAGCCAACACGGCGGTGGCCGTGCCCCTCGACGCCGCCTGGCGCAGGAAGGTCATGGGCGCATTCTGGTGAGGCGGCGCGGGTAGTGTCAACGCGCGCGCGCCCTCAGGCGGGTGGCGCGTCCTCGCGGTGGGCGCGGAGTGCCGCCACCGCGGCATCGACCTCGGCCGAGATCGTGGCGACCAGCGCCGTGAAACGCGAGGCGGCGCCGTCCTGACACGCCTGCTCGAGGTCGGCGCACGCCCCCTCGAGGCGCGGCGTGCCCATCATGCCGCTGGCGCGCCGCATCGCATGCGCCTCGGCCCTGAGCGCTTCGGCGGTCCCCTCCTCGAGCGCACGGTCGAGGCGGTCCATGGCCTGCTCCATGTCGTCGATGAAGCGGCCGAGAAAGGACGCCCACCCGACCATCGTGGCCTCGGCCAGCAGGCGCACCGCCTCGACCTTGTCGGCGTCGACCAGCGGCGCCGGCGTGCGGGGCAGCCATTGGGCGAGCGCCCGGCGCAGGGCGCCGTCGAGCGTCGGCTTGGTGAGGTGGTCGTTCATGCCCGCGTCGAACGCGCGCGCGCGATCCTCCGGGAAGGCACTGGCCGTCATGGCGATGATCGGCAGGTGCACCTTGTCGTGCCCGAGCGCACGGATGGCCCGCGACGCCTCGTAGCCATCCATGTTCGGCATCAGGCAGTCCATGAAGACGATGTCGAACGGCTCACGGGCGATGGCCTCGAGGGCCTGGACGCCGTCGGCCGCCACCGTCACCTTGCAGCCGAGCGCACCCAGCATCGCCGAGGCGATCTCCTGGTTGACGACATGGTCCTCCACGAGCAGCACGCGCGCCGGCACCGCCGAGGGCGCCCCAGCCTCGCCGGCCGCCTGGTCGTCGGTCAACTCCGCCGGAGGCAGCGGCAGTTCCAGCCGGAAGCGCGATCCTCGCTCGGACGACGACGCCAGCGTGAGGCTGCCGGCCATGGCCTCGGCGAGGCGTGCGGAGATGGGCAGGCCCAGTCCCGTGCCGCCGAACCGGCGTGTCGTCGACGCGTCAGCCTGCGCGAACGCATCGAAGATCACCTCGCGCTTCCCCTCGGGGATGCCGACGCCCGTGTCCTCGACCTCGCACACCACGACAGGCGACGGCGCGCCCGCGTCCGTCTCCCGACGCACCGTGATGCCCACGTGCCCGCTGGGCGTGAACTTCACGGCATTGCCGACGAGGTTGGTCAGGATCTGTCCGACACGCACCGAATCCCCGAGGACGCCCGACAGCCGCCCTTCTGGCCAGGCGACGCGCACGGCGACGCCCGACGCATCGGCCTGCGGCCTGAAGGTGGCCGCGACCTCCTCGACCAGGCGCCCGAGGTCGAACGGATGCGGCTCGATGACCAGCCGTCCGGCGGCAATCTTCGAGAAGTCGAGGATGTCGTTCGTGATGGCCACCAGCGAGCGGGCGGACCGTCTCGCCACGTCGAGTTGCCGCCGTTGCTCCTCGGCCAGCGGCGTGTCGCGCAGCAGGTCGAGCATCCCGATCACGCCGTGCAGCGGCGTGCGGAGTTCGTGGCTCATCATCGCCAGGAACTCGGCCCGCGCCCGCGACGCCGCCTCGGCGTCGTCCTTGGCCTTGCGCAGGTCGGCCTCGGCCTGGCGTCGCAACGTGATGTCGCGCACGAAGGCGCTGAAGACGAGGCGCGACGGGTCGCCCCCCGCGGCCGCCGCCAGTCCGCCGTCGGCCACCTCGATGGCCAGTTCGATCGGGAACTCGTGGCCGTCCTTGTGCAGGGCCGGGACTTCGATGCGCTTGCCCAGCACGCGCCGTTCACCGGTGGCCAGGTACCGCGCCATGCCCGCGCGGTGCGCATCGCGCAACCGCTCCGGCACGATGAGGGCGTTCAGGAGCCGACCGACGGCCTCCTCGGCACTCCATCCGAAGATCGACGCGGCCTGCGGGCTCCACAACGTGACCACCCCCGCGCCGTCCATCGAGATCACGCCGTCGAGCGAGGTGTCGACGATGAGCCGCATGCGCGCCTCGGACTCACGCAGGCGGCGCTCGCCGTCGAGGCGCTCCATGAAGTCGCCAAGCTGTGTGCTCAGGGCGCTCAGCGACGTCAGCAGCGACGGGTCGGCCTCGCGGCGCTGGGCGCTGAAGAACTCGATCACGCCGATCACGGTGCCGCGTGTCAGCACGGGCAAGGCGAACGCGCTGTGCAGGCCAGCCACCGCCGCGGCGGGTCGTCGGGGGAAGTTCTCGTCCAGTTGCAGGTCGGCCAGCCAGGTCGGGTCGCCCGACGCCCAGACGCGCCCGGGCAGCCCCTCGCCTACCGCGAATCGCGTCTCGCGGGAGGTCTGGAGGAATCCCTCGAAGTCCGCCTCGGGGCGTGCCCACACGGTGTCGCAGGCGAGATGCTCCTCCCGCGGCACCCAGAACGCGCCCCAGTCCCACTGCAGCAATCGGCCCAGCGTCTCGAGCGTGCGCGTCATCGCCTCGCGGGAGTCGGTGGCGGCCGCCAGCACCCGGGCGACCTCGTACTGCGCGCCAACGATGCGGGCAGACTTCTCCCTCTCCGCGTCGCGCTCGAGTTCGGCGCGGCGGGTCGCGGTGATGTCGATGGTGATGCCGGAGATCCCCGTCGCGACGCCTGCCTCGTCACGCAGGACCACGCGCATGTCCCGCATGTGGCGGATGCTGCCGTCGGGCAGGAGGATCCGGTGCTCGCTCTCGAGGGGAACCTCCCCTTCGAGGGCCCGGCGCATCAACTCGCGGCTCGCCTCGACATCGTCGGGGTGGATGCAGGCGAAGAAGACCTCGGGCGACGGCGCCACGCTGCCAGGCTCGAGCCCGATCAGGCGATAGTTCTGCTCGGACCAGTACCCGGTGTCCGTGGTGAGATCCCAGTCCCACACGCCGGCGTGCACGGCCGTCAGCGTCTTCTGCAGGCGCATCTCGCTGGCCTGCAGGTCGGCTGCGGCCCGTCGTTCCGGGGTGAGGTCGCGGAGGATGCCGGTGAACAGTCGCTGCGGCCCCACGGCCACGTCGCTGACCGACAGGTGGAGCGGCACGCGGGTGCCATCCTTGCGCAGGCCCTCCACCTCGCGGCTCGTGCCGATGATGCGCGCCTCTCCGGTCGCCACGTAGCGCGCGATCGACCGATCGTGTTCGTCGCCGCCGTCACGCGGCATGAGGACCGCGACGTTGCGGCCGACCACCTCGTCCGGTTCGTAGCCGAAGATCCGGCTGGCGGCCGCATTGAACGATCGGATGAGCCCCGCCGCATCGATGGTGATGATGCCGTCAGCGGCCGTGTCGACGACGGCCCGGAGCGTCGATTCCTTCTCGTTGAGCGCCTCGACCGTCTCGCGCAGCACGCGCGTCTGCGCCTCGAGGCGCGCCGCCAGGTCGCGCGCGTCCTTCAAGGCCGTCTGCTGCGACTGCAGCAGGAACAGGTAGTCGGCGATGGGCTCGTGCGCGGGAAAGTCGGTCAGCGCGAGCCCGAACGTCGCCAGTTGCTCGAGGTCGGTCACCCACGGACTGCCGAGGAACGTGACGGTGTCGCCATCGGGCGCGACCAGCATCTGCCCACGCAGCGGCAACCGACGCGGGAGCACCTCGAGCACGAAGAGCGACCGGCGGCGCTCGACGAGGGTCTCGAAGGCGAGCGCCATCTCGGGCCGGACGATGCGCACATGCGCCGACAGGGGACTCCCCGGGACGACGTCGGGGCACACCCGCGACAGGGCCTGCCCCACCTGGACCACCGCCAGTTCGCGATCGACGGTGAGGTGGAACGGGAAGACCGCGCGCAGCGCGTCGGCTCCCAGGCCCTGCGGGGACGCGGTCATGCGGGCGGCGTGAAGCCGATCTGGAACTCGTCGTGGTCGGCGCCGCGGGCACGATCGGCGACGTGCTCGATGGTGATGGCCGTGTCGAACATCTTGCCGAGGCCGCGCAGCAGGCCCACGACCATCGGCGCGAGTCCCTCGCGCGTGGAGCGGTAGTGCAGGCGCAGCGAGCCGTCCGTCACGTCCGTGCACCAGAAGGACGGCGGGCGGAGTTCGGGAAAGCTCATGGCCACGTGGGCATGCAGGTGATCGAGGTGCTGCACGAAATCCACGAACGTGCTGCCGGCGAGCGCCAGGATGTTGCCGTAGCCCTTGCGCGCCGTGTAGAGCGTCCAGTACTCGCCGAAGGCCTCGAGCAGGTCCCCGGCGGGCACGCCGAGGTGCTCGCTCGCGGCGCCAACCAACCGGTAGGTGACCTCGTCGGGGTACGGGCTCATGCCGACGAATGCCGGCGTGTCGACGCCAGCCCGGGCCTTGATGAGGTCCCACGTGGCGTCGCCGTGCTGAGCGCGAACGAGTTCTTCGACAGCCTGATTGACGAGTCCGTACATGCGAGTATTGGGGACGCCGACACTATACGGCCTCCGCCTCTCATCGTGGCGCGCCGCGCGCGCGGCGACAACTGCGTCAAGGTCGAGGACTACCCATGGATACGTGCATCACGACAGGCCGGAGCCCGCGCGCGTGAGCGAGCCTGCCGACAGCCGGCGAGACGATGCGGTGCGGTTGGCGCTGCGCGGGTGGCAACAGCGCATGCAGGCAGTGATCGACATCGCGCGCGACAGCGACGACCTCGCCGCGCGCCTCCCGGTGCTGGAGACACTGGCCACCGACGTGGTTGCGGATCTGTCGCGCGCGATCGCCGGACTCGATGCGCTGACGCACCGCCCTGACGCCGCACTCCCGCCGGGCACCGACCTGCTGCGCGAGGCGCTCGGCAAGGCCCACGGCCTGCTGCACGACATCGCCCTGTGGCATCGCGGCCCGAGCGTGGCGGCCCTCCGCAAGGCCCGCGATCATTTCGCCGCGGCCGCCGATCGCTACGCGCGTCTGCACGGCACGGACCTGCGCCCCTGACGCCTCGCCCCCTCAGGCCGGGACGCGCGCGGCCTCGCCCATCGGCACGCCCCGGGGCTGCCCCAGTACCGCGAGCCGCTCGGCCACCTGCTCCTCCGGATAGCCCTCGTGCTCGGCCTCCAGCAATCGCTCCACGCACAGCGGCACGAGTTGCTGCCACTGCGGGCTGTCCGGGCCGAGGCGCGCGGCCATGCTGCGGATCCGCTCGGGCGACCAGGTGCACACCGTCGCAGGCACATCGTCCTGGGGCACGTCGGTGAAGTCGTCGGCATGCGAGGAGACCGCGAGGCGCCGGAATCGCGCGTCCTCGCCGTCCAGCCAGGCCTTCCAGGTCGCATCGAGCTCCAGCGAGGACGCCGGCAGGTGCCGCGCTTCCTCGATCAGCTCGAGGGCCGCGCCCTTGCACTGCTCACGCAACGCGTGCGTCTCTGCTGACCCATAGCGCCCGCACGCCTCCATCAGGGCCGCCAGGTCCTCCAGGCGCGTCCGGCAGTGCGTCGCGTCGAAGGTCCGCACCTCCTGCGCGGCCCCCGCGACCACGTCGGCGGCGCGCGTCCGCAGGATGTCGCACTCCAGCGCGTCGTCGGCTCGGGCCTGCGCCCGTTCGTCGGGGCTCACCACGCGCCGATCCGCCGGGAACAGGAGGTTGCCCTCGCGGCGATTCAGGTGCCGCTCCCGGGGGCCGGCCTCGGCCGACACGGCGGCCACCGCGTCCAGGGGCGGCGCGGCAGCGGCCGCCGGCGACACGCCGACGATGGCATCGACGGTCGGCGCCAGGTGGACCTCCAGCCTGTAGAGGCAGGCGGCCAGCTGCGTCTCGATGTCGGCCGGGACGCCGAGGCGCCCGTCGTAGGGGCTGCTGGCGTTGGTGTCCAGCAGGCTCCTCGCGATCAGCAGCGAGGGCGACGCCCCGTCGTCGCCGGGGTGCCGCAGGGCGGCGTCGGACCGGGAGAAGGCGGCATCGAGCGTGGCGAACCAGTGCGGGCCGTCGAAGTTGCCGCCCTTGAGTCGCAGCCGCGCCTGCATGGCCGCCCGGATCTCGGTCACCACGCCGTCGCCGTGGCGCCGCCGCGCCCCCTCACGCACCAGCCAGCCGCCATGGAGCAGGAACCAGAACGGCGCCGGACCGCGCACCGGTTCGGGGAGCACGGCGGCGAGCGCCTCGAGTTCGGCGTCGCTGAGGTCGAAGTGATCGAAGAGGACCTGCTTGACGATGACGTCAGCCACATGACCGGCGTCCGGGCTCCAGGTGACGGCCGCAGCCCGACCCGCGCGCGGGACGACGAGCGCGCCCACGCCCGCGAGCGTGAGGCACGCGGCGCCGACGACGAGGCCGCCGTCGGCCAGGGTCAGCAGACCGAAGAGGCCGAGCAACCCCAGCAACACATCGAGGAGGCGCGTCATGACAGACCGTGGCGGCGCACCCAGGGCGCACCGCGTCACGGGGGCAATCGGCACGTGGTCGTGCCCTGCCCAGTACCGGCGGTGGGGACACACGGCCGGTGCACGGCAACGCCTGGATGCGCGTGACGGGTGAAATCGATTGTGAGTGGAGGGGGAGATTGGTCGGGATGGCGAGATTCGAACTCGCGACCCCCTGAACCCCATTCAGGTGCGCTACCAGGCTGCGCTACATCCCGACCGGCGCCGTGCGGCGCGAACGCAGAGTGTACCCCATCGGCCGTGGCCGAGGCTAGACCCGCGGCGCGCCGGCCACCTGCGGGACCAGCCCTGCGGGGGCGACGGGTGCCGCGCCCCCTCAGCCCCGGCGCGAGCGTTGGGCGGGCGCGGCGGCGGTGCCGGGGGTGTCGAGCAGGTCGAGCAGCGACCGCATGTCCTGCTTGACCTTGAGGAGCCGCGCCCGGGCCTCGTCGCTCACCGGCGGCGCCACCGGGGCGCTCGGCGCGGCCGACTCACGGGCAGCCACCCGCACCGGCGCCGGACTTGCGTTGGCCGCTTCGGCGGCGTGCAGCTCCGCCGTCAGCGTGAACAGGTCGTCTGGGGCCGGCGGCTGCTCGGCCTCGAAGCGGCGGCGCACACCGGAGAGCGTGAGCCCCTCGGTGAACACCAGGTCGCGAATGCGTAGCACGCGCTCGACATCGGCGCGCCGGTAGATCCGCGGGCCGCCCGGGGTCTTGGACAGCCCGAGGTCAGGGAACTCCGACTCCCAGGACCGCAGCACATAGGGCTGGATCTGCGCGAGTTCGCACACCTCCCCAGCCTTGAACGCGGGCTTGTCCGGAATCACGGCGTCGGGCATCGGAAGCAGTATAGAACCGGCAGTCGGCAGTCGGCAGTCGGGAGTCGGGAGTCGGGAGTCGGGAGTGGCAGGCCCTACTTCTCCTTGCGCTCCCGCCCGCCACGCTTGCGCACGCTGATCCGGATCGGCGTGCCTTCGAAGCCGAACGTCTCGCGCAGGCTGTTGATGAGGAAGCGCTCGTACGAGAAGTGGAAGCCCGTCGCGACGTTGGTGAAGAACACGAACTGGGGCGGCGCCACGCCTGTTTGCGCGGCGTACAGGATCTTGACGTGCTTCTTGTCGGGGCTCGACGGCGGATGCTCGTGTGCGAGCCGTTCGACGAACCGGTTGAGTTCGCCGGTGGTGACGCGCTTCTTGCGCGCCATGGCGACGCGGTCCACCGTCTCGAGCAGCTTCTGGGCGCGTTCCCCCGTCAGCGCCGAGATGTGCAGCAGCGGCGCGTAGTCGAGGAACTTCATGCGGAAGCGCTGTTCCTCGTCGAAGTCCTTGTAGTAGCGGTCGCCCTCGCCCTTGGTGAGGTCCCACTTGTTGGCCGCGATGATCATCCCGCAGCCGAGCCGCTCGGCCTCGCCGGCGATGGCCGCATCCTGGTCGGTCGCCCCCTGCGACGCATCGATCACCAGCACGGCGACGTCTGCCCGCTCCATGGCCCTCTTGGCGGTGAGGACGCTCACCATCTCGATGGTGTGCGAACTGGCCACCCGCCCCGGCCGCCGGATCCCGGCCGTGTCGACGATGCGGAAGGTGCGCTTGTGCCACTGCAGGATCGTGTCGATGGCGTCGCGCGTCGTGCCGGGGATGTCGCTGACGATCAACCGCTCCTCCCGCAGCAGCCGGTTCACGAGCGACGATTTGCCGACGTTGGGGCGACCGACGATGGCCACCGCAATCTCGTCCGGGTTGTCGGGCACGCCGCCGCGCCCGAGCTTGCCCGCAGCATCGAGCTGCTCCAGCGCCGCGTCCATCAGCTCGGGGACCCCGGTGCCGTGCTCGGCGGCGATCTCGAAGACGTGATCGAAGCCGAAGGCGAAGAACTCGTACATGCGGTCGCGCGCCCGCTTGTCGTCGGCCTTGTTGACGGCCAGCAGCACGGGCGCCTGCGCCACACGTCGGATCTCGGCCGCGATGCCGTCGTCGCCCGACACGCGCCCCTCGCGCCCGTCCACGACGAAGACGATGAGGTCGGCCTGGGCGATGGCCCGCTTGCCGTGCTCCACGACCATGTCGTGCAGCGGATCCTCGGTATGGCCGAAGATACCTCCGGTGTCGACGAGCCGGAACGGTACGTCCTGCCACTCGGCGTCGTGCGACATCACGTCGCGCGTGGTGCCCGCCATGGCATTGACGATGGCGCGGCGAGTGCGCGTGATGCGGTTGAAGAGCGTCGACTTGCCCACGTTGGGGCGTCCGACGAGCACCACGGTGGGCATCGCGCGGGCAGAGGGTCCTGTCATGCGGGCATCTTGCGGATTGACACTGTAAGTCCCTGTATCTATGCTTCTTAGCGGCAGACGATGATCAAGGTCGACATCATCAACGAAGTGGCGACGATTGCCGACATCACCAAGGTGAAGGCCGAGATCGCTGTCGAGGCCGTGTTCGAGGCGATGCGCGAGGCCATGAAGCGCGGCGAGCGCATCGAACTGCGCGGCTTCGGCGTCTTCCAGGTCAAGCCCCGCAAGCGCGGCATCGGCCGCAACCCCCGGACGGGCAAGGAGGTGCGCATCCCGCCGGGCCGCACCATCCGGTTCAAGCCGGGCAAGGACCTCCAGAACATCGGCGGCTGAGTCCAGACCGCCCGTGTCCACCCCTCCCCCGCCCCCGTACGTTCCCGGCGACGACCCGTCGACGCCCGACCCGCTGCATGTCCGCTGGTCGGAGCAGGATCAGGCCTGGACCACCGGACCACTGACGCCCGCCGTGGACGCCCCGGTCCGCATCGGATCCCGGGGCTGGGTCCACCTGCTGCTGCTCGTGATCACCTTCCTCACGATGACGTGGGCGGGCTCGAGCTTCTTCCTCAACTACGTGTCGGCCGTGGGCACGCGGCGTGTGCTGGTCACGGCTCCCGCCGCGCTGGTCGGCGGCCTGTGGTTCAGCGTGCCCGCGCTGCTGATCCTGGGTGCCCACGAGCTGGGGCACTACTTCGCCTGTCGATATTACCGGATCCCGGCGTCGCTGCCGTACTTCGTGCCGGCCTTCATCCCCGGGATCCCCGGGCTGTGGTCGGCCGCGCCAACGCTGGTCGGGACGCTGGGCGCCGTGATCCGGATGGCGCTGCCGCGCACGCGCCGCGCCCTGTTCGACGTCGGGATCGCCGGGCCACTGGCCGGCTTCATCGTGCTGGTGCCGCTCGCCATGTACGGCGTGGCGCATTCCTACGCGGTGCGGCTGCCGCACCAGATCGCGTTGCAGGGCGGGCTGAACCTCGGCGACCCCCTGCTGCTGACACTCCTGCAGTCGCTGTACTTCGGGACGCTGCCGGACCGCTCGATCTTCGTGATGCACCCCACGGGCTTCGCGGCGTGGTTCGGGTTGCTCGCCACGGCGCTCAATCTGTTCCCGGCCGGGCAGCTCGACGGCGGCCACATCGTGCACGCCATCGTCGGGCGACGCTCACGCTACGTCACCATGGCCAGCCTGCTGACCATGCTCGGGCTGACGATCTTCGTCTCGACGAGCTGGATCGTGTGGACGGCCCTCGTCATCCTGATGGCCTATTCCTTCGGCATCGACCATCCCCCGGTTGGCGAGGAGCACGTGCCCATCGGCACCACCCGCCTCGTGCTGGCCGTGGTGGCCGTGGCGATGTTCGCGTTGAGCTTCACGCCGGTGCCCATCAGCCCGATGGACTTCGTCGGCGGACGATAGTGGCAGCGCGCCGAACACTCCGCGCTGCAATTCAGAATTCAGAAGTCAGGAATGAAGCGCGGCGCGGGCATGGTCAGCTCCGCCAACGCTCAGGTCGAGCCCTGCAGCCTGACTCCGAAGACCGAGGCGATGCCGACCCGATGGCGTGCCCCGACTCGCACTTCATTCTGACTTCTGAATTGAAGTGGCTCGGATGCCGCGAGCTGCTCTTCATTCTGAACTGTGAACTCTGAATTCAGGTGGGTGGCCCTTCCAGCCACCTGCTAGAGCATCGTCAGCGGATCGACGTCCACCGTCACCCGCTTCAACAACGACGGCATCCCGCTGATCGCCTGGCGCGTCGCCTGCCGCATGGCCGCGCGGTCGCGGCCCTTCAGGAACAGCTGCACGCGCGACTCGCCCCGCAGGCGGCCCAGCGGCGCGGGGGCGGGCCCGAGCACGCCGAAGCGGTCGTCGGCCAGCGCCCGCAACGCCTCGGCGAGCCCCGTGGCGTCCTTCAACGCCGTCGCCAGGGACTCGTGGCGCACCACGATGTTGATCAGGGAGAGCCACGGCGGGTAGCGCATGCGCTCCCGGTACTCCATCTCCCGGGCGACGAACTCGTCGTAGGCCTGCCTGGCCGCCATGCCGATCGCGTAATGATGGGGATGGAGCGTCTGCACGAGCGCTGCGCCAGGCACCTCGCCGCGACCGGCGCGCCCAGCCACCTGCGTCAGCAGCTGGAACGTGCGCTCCGCCGCCCGGAAATCCGCGACGCCGAGGCCGATGTCGGCCGACACCACCCCCACGAGCGTCACCTGCGGGAAATCGTGGCCCTTGGCGATCATCTGCGTGCCCACCAGCACGTCGAGCTCGCGCCTGGCAAAGCGCGCGAGCACCTGCCCGATCGCGCCCCGCCGCTGCATCGTGTCGCGATCCACGCGTGCCACCCGCGCCCCGGGGCAGGCCTCGATCACGGCCTGCTCCACGCGCTCGGTGCCGACGCCGGTGTACTCGAGGAACTCCCCCTTGCACGACGGACACGCCGTGGGTAGCGCCGCCGTGTAGCCGCAGTAGTGGCACCGCACCTGTCCGGCCCGGCGATGCACCGTCAGGGTGACCGCGCAATTGGGGCACTCGGCGCTGTTGCCGCAGCCGCGACACAGCAGCGACGGTGCGTAGCCGCGTCGGTTGAGCAGGACCATCGCCTGCTCGCCACGCTCGACGCAGGCCGCCAGTGCCTCGCGCAGCGGCCGGCTCAGCACGACCTCCGGGCCCTCGGCCGCCAGCACGTCGCGCATGTCGATCGTCTGCACCTCGGCGAGCGGACGGTCGTTGACCCGCTGGCGCATCTGCACGAGCCGGTAGCGCCCCTCCGACGCGTGTCGCCACGTCTCCAGCGAGGGCGTCGCCGAGCCGAGCACGGCCAGGGCGCGGGCGTCGCGCGCCCGTACCACCGCCGCATCGCGGCCGTGATAGCGCGGGCTCTCCTCCTGCTTGTACGCCGTGTCGTGCTCCTCGTCGACGATGATCAGGCCGACGTCGGGCAGGGGTGCGAACACCGCCGAGCGTGTGCCGATGACGACGTCGACCTCGCCCCGGCGGATCCGGTGCCACTGGTCGTAGCGCTCCCCGTCCGACAGGCCGGAGTGCTGGATCGCGACGCGTTCGCCGAACGCGCGTCGGAAGAGCGAGGCGACGGCCGAGGTGAGCGCGATCTCGGGCACCAGCAGCAGCACGCCGCGATTGCGCGCCAGCGCCGCACGCGCCAGCCGCAGGTAGACCTGCGTCTTGCCGCTGCCGGTCACGCCATGCAGCAACGCCGCCTGGAAGCCGCGATCCAGCAAGGGCTCGAGGACGTCGAGCGTGGCCGACTGCTCTGGCGTGAGCGACAGGAACGCGGGCGCGGCAAGCGCGTCGGATGTGCCGGCCGATCCGCTGGCGAACGGGTCGCGCTCGACGGCGCGCCACTCCACCGTGGCCAGCCCCAGCGCCACCAGGCGCCGCACCACCTCGCTCCCGATGCCCTGATCGCGCAGCACGTTGGCGTCGACGCCCTCAGGCGAGGCCACCAGCACGGCGCACGCGGCGGCCTGCCGCGCGCCGAGCCGCTGGGTGGCCGGCTCGCTCGCCGCCGCCGTGGGCCGGATCCACCGACGCTTGCGCGCCGCGTCTGCCTTGCCCGTGACCACGGGTTGCAGCCGGACCTTGCCGGTGCGCAGCAGGCGCCGCACGGCCCGCGACACGACGTCGGCCGTCACCTCGGATCCGCGCAGCCGGGCCGCCACCGCACGGGGCACCTGCCCGCGCAGCACGGGCCCCTTGTCCTGCAGCAGCGCGAGCACCGCGTCCTCGACCTGATCGTCGAGCGGGAGTTCGAACGGCCCGCGCATGTCCACCTCGCCCGCATCCTCGGCCAGCGCGAGGGTCATGTCGCCGCGGAGCCAACCCTTGGGCGGCATGGCGGAGGAGATCACCTCACCGGGGCCGGCGAGGTAGTAGTCGCCGATCCAGAGCGCGAGGTCGACCACCGCTTCCGGCAGGAACGTCACGTCGTCGAGCACTTCGAGCACGTCACGGAGGCGATCCGGGACGTCGTCGGGTGTCGCGTTGTCGTGGGTGACCAGGCCGGTGACCTTGCGCGGGCCGACCGGCACGATGACGCGCGTGCCGCGAGGCGCCTGCAGGCCGTCAGGCAGGCGGTAGGTGAGCAGGCCGAGCCCAGGGACGGGCACGGCCACGCGCACCAGGCGCATCAGCGGACCTCGGGCGCCCCGCCCGCGTCCTGGCGCAGGAGGGAGCGGACGAGCTTCATGTCCTCCCACGTCTCGCGCTTCTTGTCGGGGCTGCGGAGCAGGTAGGCCGGGTGGAACGTCGGCACGAGCGTCGCGCCGCGGAACTGGTGCACGCGGCCGCGCAGCTTCGTGATCGGCGTGTCGGTGCGCAGCAGGCACTGCGCCGCGAACTTCCCGAGCGCGACGATCACCTTGGGCTGCACGAGGTCGATCTGCCGGAACAGGAAAGGCTCACAGACCGCCACTTCGTCGGGTTCCGGATTGCGGTTGCCCGGCGGCCGGCACTTGATCACGTTCGCGATGTAGACGTCCTCGCGCCGCAGTTCGATGGCCTCGATGATCTTCGTGAGCAACTGACCAGCGCGGCCCACGAACGGGATGCCCTGCTCGTCTTCGTCTGCCCCGGGAGCCTCGCCGACGAACATCAGGTCGGCCGAGGGATTGCCCACGCCGAAGACCACCTGCCGCCGCCCGAGTTGGCACAGCTTGCAGCGCGTGCACTGCGGCCCGATGTGCGCGCGCAGATCCTCGAGCGTCGCAATCGCGGCGAGTTCGGATCCCTCGGACGGGGTTGGCACAACCGATCCTCCCGCGGCGAGTCCAAGCGACGAGGCCTCGGGCCGCGTTGCGACACCCGGCGCTGCAGCTGCCGCCAACGGCGATGCTGGTAGGGCCGGCTCTCCGAGCCCGGCCTGGCGCACACGCGACTCATTGGCCTGCCAGGCCGCATCGCGGGTGAACCCGGCGATACCGAGGTCCTTGTAGAACTCGAGGTGCGCCCGCAGTTGCGCGCGCGGGTCCTGATCGTCGCTCACGCCTGGTCCCCCTGCGCCGGAGTCCGGGGAGCCCCGGCACTCAGCCTGCCGGCGATGAAGTCGACGATGCGCGCAGCGAGGGCCGTCTTGGCCTCGAGCGGGAACGACTGCACGCCGGCCGCGGTCACGAAGCTCGCGATGTTGGTGTCGACCTCGAACCCGGCGCCGGGCTGGCTGACGTCGTTGGCGACGATGAGATCGACCTGCTTGGCCTCGCGCTTGCGGGCGGCGTAGGCCAGGACGTCGCTGGTCTCGGCGGCGAAACCGACGAGCACCGGGGCGGCGCGGCCAGCGCGCCAGCGGCCGAGGTCGGCGAGGATGTCGACGGTCCGTTCGAGGGTGACCGTGAGGGGGCCGTCCTGCTTCTTCACCTTGCCGCCTGCGGCGCCGCCAGCGGGCGTGTAGTCGGCGACCGCCGCCGCCATCACGATGGCATCGGCCCCGTCGCGCAACCCGACCACCGCCGTGTGCATCTCGCGGGCGGAGCGCACGCGCACCACCCGCAGGCCTGCCGCAGGCTCCAGCGAGGTCGGTCCGAGGACGACGGTCACGTCGGCGCCACGGGCCGCCGCATCGGCAGCCACCGAGAGGCCCATGCGACCGCTGGAGCGGTTCCCGAGGTACCGCACCGGGTCGAGGTCTTCGAAGGTGGGGCCGGCGGTGACCACAACACGGCGCCCGGCGAGATCGCGCACGGGCGACAGGAGCCGGAGGGCCGCAGCGGCGATGGCCTCGGGCTCGGCAAGCCGCCCCTTCCCCACCCAGCCGCACGCCAGGTACCCCTCGCCGGGCTCCACGAAGTGCACGCCGCGGCTTCGCAGGAGATCCAGATTGGCCTGCGTGGCCGGGTGGTCGTACATGTGCGTGTTCATCGCCGGCGCCACCAGCACGGGCGCGCGGGTCGCGAGGGCGAGCGAGGTCAGGAAGTCACCGGCCAGGCCATGGGCCAGCCGGGCGATGGTGTTGGCTGTCGCGGGCGCGACGAGGAAAAGCGCCGCGTCGGTGGCCAGGGCGATGTGCTCGATGTCGGCGTTGGCGCCGGGCGTCCACTGACTCGTGATGACGCGCCGCCTGGTGATCGCCTCGAACGTGAGGGGGCCGACGAAGCGGGTCGCGGCGCGCGTCATCACGACCGCGACCTCGTGGCCGGCCTTCTGGAGGAGGCGGACGACCTCGACCGCCTTGTACGCGCTGATGCCTCCGCTGACGCCGACGGCCACCAGGGCCATGCCGAGACCCTCCCAGCAGGTGGCCGACAACCCCGGCGACCTGAATTGAGGAGTGCAGAACTCAGGACGTCGAGGTCGGGGTCCGCTGGACCATCGACACCGTCGTCGAATTCCTCATGACGAACCGCAGAGCGGCGTGCCGAGCGCTAGACCGGGGCGGGCGCCTGCGGATCGATCGGCGCCTCGTCGGAGTACACCGGCAACACGTGGCCCTCGAGGACCTCGCGCTGCGCGGTGCGCGCCGGCTTGCCGCTCGGCTCGACCTTGGGCACACAGCCCTGCAGCAACTGCTTGGCGCGAGCCGAGGCCACGACGACGAACTCGAAGGCGTTGGGAAGGGTGCTGCGATCGACCATGGGTGCTGGCGTTGCTCCGGGCGCTCTGGGGGCCCTGCCCCGCGTTCAGGCGACCGGTTGGGCGCCGAACGTCTTCAGGATTGCCTCAGCCGTGGGGCGCATGCGCGCGCGACGCACCCGCTCGGCCAGGATGATGCTGCGCATCGCCGTCACGCAGGCATCGAGGTCGTCGTTGACGACCACGTAGTCGTAGTCCTCGTAGGCCGCCACCTCGCCCCGCGCCGTGTCGAGACGGCGGCGGATGGCGGCATCCGGGTCCTTGCCACGCCCCCGGAGGCGTTGCTCGAGCACCTCGAACGACGGCGGCAGCACGAAGACGGTGACCAGCGGAATGCCCGCCGACCGGACCTGCCCGGCGCCCTGCACGTCGATAACCAGGACCACGTCCTTGCCCGACGCCATCAGGCGCTCGGCGTCGGCCTTGCCGGTCCCGTAGAGGTTGCCGAAGACGTCGGCGTGCTCGAGGAACTCGCCACGCGCCACCATGGCCTCGAAGGTGGCGCGGGACACGAAATTATAGTCTACCCCGTCCCGCTCCCCGGCGCGCGCGTTGCGCGACGTGTAGCTGCGCGACATCGTCAGGCCTGGTACCACCTGGACGAGGCGCTCGACCACGGTCGTCTTCCCCGTGCCCGAGGGGGCGGAGACGACGAAGAGCTGCCCCCCGCCCGGGAGGTCGTCGCTGGACTGCTGCGCGGTCGTCGTCATTCCACGTTCTGGACCTGCTCCCGCAGTTTCTCGAGCTCGGCCTTGGCCGTGACCACCAGGGCCGAGGCGCGGGCACCCTCGGCCTTGGAGCCTATTGTATTCACCTCGCGGTTCATCTCCTGCAGGAGAAAGTCGAGCTTGCGCCCGACCGGCTCCTCGCCGCCCACCAGTTCGACCCAGTGCGCCAGGTGCGCGCGCAACCGGACCAGTTCCTCGCGGATCTCGGACCGGGCCACGAACTTGACCACTTCCTGCGCCACCAGGGTCTCGTCGACCTGCGGGTCGAGCCGCAACTCGGCCACCCGCTGCAGCAAGCGCTCCTGGATCCCGGCCGCGCCGTCCCGGCTGGCCTCCTCGACGGCCTCCACCAGGCCGATCAGGGCCTGCCGGCGCTCCTCGAGCTCGGCGGCCAGGAACTCCCCTTCCTTCCGCCGCATGTCGTGCAACGCTCGCAGCGCCTCGTCGAGCACCTCCCCGACCACGGCCTCGAGGCGCGCCGCATCGATGGCGGGCCGCTCCTCGCGCACCTTGAGCACCTGGGGGATGCGCAACATGTCGCCGGGCTGGAGTGCGCCCTCGACGATCCCCGCCGCGCGGGCTCGGCCGACCGCCTCCCCCACCGCGGTGAGCAGCGTCTCGTCGATCTCCACGACGGTCACGGGCTCGACCCGCTCCTGGACATTCATGGCGACGTCGACACGCCCGCGGGCCAGCCGCTGCTGCAGGGTGGCGCGGAAGACGTGTTCGAGGGCCTGCACCGATTGCGGCAGGCGGAACTGCACGTCGAGGTGACGGTGATTGACGCTGCGCAGCGTCACGCTCACCGCCAGGTCCTCGGTCTCGCGGCTGGCGGCCGCAAATCCGGTCATCGATACGATCATCGGTCTTCCATCGCGCGCATGGCGCTGGCCTGTCCCGCCGCGGGCCGCGGCACGGCGACCGTCGCGGGCGTCGCCTCCCCGGCCCCCGCCGGCTCGGTGGCGGCTTCGTTGCCGAACATCTGGAGCGCGTACAGCCGGCTGTAGACGCCACCGGGGCGCGCCAGCAGATCGTCGTGGCGGCCCGTCTCGACGATCCGGCCGTCCTCGAGGACGATGATGCGGTCGGCGCTGCGCACCGTCGACAGCCGATGCGCGATCACGAACGAGGTGCGGTTGCGCATCAGCGCCTGCAGGGCGTCCTGCACCAGGCGCTCCGACTCGGCGTCGAGTGAAGAGGTCGCCTCGTCGAGCACCAGGATCGGCGAATCCTTGAGGATGGCCCTGGCGATGGCGAGGCGCTGCCGCTGACCGCCACTCAGGCGACCGCCCCGCTCGCCGATCCGCGTCTCGTAGCGCTCCGGCAGCGTCGCGATGAACTCGTGCGCGTGCGCGGCACGGGCGGCAGCCTCGATCTCGGCCGGCGACGCCGTGGGCCGGCCATAGGCGATGTTGTTGGCGATCGTGTCGTCGAACAGCACGGTCTCCTGCGTGACCAGGCCGATGTGGGCACGCAGCGACGCGAGCGTCGCGTCGCGGATGTCGAGGCCGTCGATCAGGATGGCGCCGTCGGTGACGTCGTAGAACCGCGGCAGGAGGTTCACCAGCGTGGTCTTGCCGGCGCCGCTGAGGCCGACGATGGCCACGATCTCGCCGGCCTCGACGCGGAACGACACGCCGTCGAGCACGGTGCGCTTGTCGCGATCGGCGTAGGCGAAGCTGACGTCGCGAAACTCCACGGCCGTCCGCGGCCGCGGCATCGGCACGGCGCCGGGCCGGTCGGTGACCTCCGTGTGCGTGTCGAGCAGTTCGAAGATGCGCTGCGCCGCCGCCATGGCCTGCTGCAGCGTGGCGTTGACGCGACTGAGCCGCTTGATCGGCTCGTACATCAGGAACAGCGTCGTGACGAAGAGCATGAACTCGCCCATCGTCAGGCGGCCCTGCCCGATCTGCGAGGCGCCGTACCAGAGCATCGCGGCCACCGCGATGCCGCCCAGCCACTCCATCAGGGGCGGAAGGGCCGACACCGTGCTGGTCACCTGCATGTTCGTGCGGTAGACGCGGTGCGAGGCGTCTTCGAAGCGCGCCTGCTCGCGCGCCTCGGCGCCGAAGGCCTTCACGATGCGGTGCCCGCCGAAGGCCTCGGCGGTGATGTGCGTGAGGACCTCGAGCTGTTCCTGCGACCGCCGGCCGCGCCGCCGGACGCGCTGGCCCAGGCGCACCAGCGGATAGATGAGGACGGGCGCGCCGGTCAGCGACACGAGCGCCAGCCGGGCGTCGTGGTAGAAGAGCAGGCCGATGTAGCCGACCAGGGCAAAGCCCTCACGGATGATGTCGCCGATCGTCTGCGACACCACCTGCTGCACCTGGTTGACGTCGTTGTTGACGCGCGACAGGAGCTGCCCCGTGGACCGGCGCGAGAAGAACGCCGCCGACTGGCCGAGGACGTGCCCGAACATCTGGTTGCGGATGTCGCGCACGACCCGTTGCCCGACGTCGGTCATCATGTACGCCGACAGGTACGCACCCAGGCCCTTCACCAGGTACACGCCGACGATGGCGAGCGCGATGGTAGGCAACTCCGCCTGGTTGCCCAGCGCCTGGTCGAAGATCGGCTTGATCAGGTAGACGACGCCGGCCGACGCAGCCCCATAGGCCACCATCGCCACGAAGGCCGCGGCAATGTGGGCGCGGTACGGACGCGCATAGCGGAGCAGCCGGAGGAGGACAGTCACGCGCGGGGGTCGCGGTCCTCAGTCGCCGTAGCCATCAGGATGCGCGTCGAACCAGCGCCACGCGGTGCCGACGATGGTGTCGAGGTCGGCGTGGCGCGGCACCCAGCCCAGTGCGGCACGAATGGCGTCGTTGGCTGCGTAGAGCGTGGAGGGGTCACCGGCGCGGCGAGGTGCGACGGTGAAGGGCACGGGACGGCCGGCGACACGCGCCACCGCCTCGATGACCTCCCGCACCGAGTGCGGAGTGCCCGTGCCGACGTTGAACCGAGCGGATGGGCCACCCTGCTCCAACGACTCGAGCGCACGGACGTGGGCGTCGGCCAGGTCGGTGACGTGGATGTAGTCGCGCAGGCAGGTGCCGTCGGGCGTCGGGTAGTCGTCGCCGAACACCTTCAGGCTGTCGGTGCCGCGGGCCGCGAAGATGGCCCGCGGGATGATGTGGATCTCCGGAGAGTGATCTTCGCCGAGCAGACCGTCAGGGTCGGCGCCGGCCGCGTTGAAGTACCGGAGTGCGATGCTCTTGAGGCCGTAGGCGGTCTCGAAGTGCGGCAGCGCCCGCTCGACGGCGAGCTTGGTCTCGCCGTACGAGTTGATGGGTTGTTGCGGATGCGATTCGTCGATCGGCACCCGCTGGGGTTCGCCGTAGGTGGCGCAGGTGGACGAGAAGATCAGCCGCGTCACGCCAGCCCGCCGCAGCCCGTCGAGCAGGCCGAGCGACCCGACCACGTTGTTGCGGTAGTACCCGACCGGGTCGGTGACCGAATCGCCCACCGACAACCAGGCGGCAAAGTGCATCACGGCGTCGATGCCGTGCTCGCGGCAGGTCGCCTCCACGGTGGCCGTCTCGCCGATACCCGCCTCGACGACCGTCAACTGCCCCGGGGCCGCCACGGTCTGCAGCGCCGCGCAGGCGCCGCGATGTCCGGCGGAGAAGTCGTCGAGCACCACCACGCGGCGCCCCGCCGCCAGGAGGGCCTTCACGGAGTGACTGCCGATGTACCCGGCTCCGCCGGTGACGAGCACGGCCATCGAGCTAGCGTCCGATCGAGTAGTACGCGAAGCCCTGCGCCGCGATGGCCTCGGGCTTGTAGATGTTCCGCCCGTCGAAGATCACCGGCGTCTTCATGCGCTTGCGCATGCGTTCGAAATCGGGCTCGCGGAACTCGTTCCACTCGGTGATCAGGGCCAGGGCGTCGGCGTCCTTGAGGGCCTCGTAGGCGTTCCGGCAATAGGTGATCCGGTCGCCGAAGATCCGCTTGGCGGTCGCCTGCGCCTCGGGGTCGTAGGCCTGGACGATGGCCCCGGCCTTGAGCAGCCCCTCGATGATCGTGATGGCCGGCGCCTCGCGCATGTCATCGGTGCGCGGCTTGAACGCCAGGCCCCACACGCCGATCGTCTTGCCCTTCAGGGACCGCAGGCGCTGCTTCATCATCTGCAGCAGCTTCTTCTTCTGCGCCGCGTTGACGTCCTCGACGGCCTCGAGGATCTTGAAGTCGTAGCCCTTGTCGCGCGAGAACTTCAGGATCGCCTTGACGTCCTTCGGGAAGCAGCTGCCGCCGTAGCCGACGCCTGGAAACAGGAACGAGGGCCCGATCCGGGCGTCCGACGCCACCGCACGGCGCACCTGATCGACGTTGGCGCCGTACAGCTCACAGACGCGCGCCACCTCGTTCATGAACGAGATGCGCGTGGCCAGCATGGCATTGGCGGCGTACTTGCACAGCTCGGCGCTGGCGCAGTCCATCACCATGATCGGGGCGCCGGTGCGCGTGAACGGCGCGTAGAGCTCCGTCATGACCTTGCCGGCGCGCTCGTCGTCGGCACCGATGACCACCCGGTCGGGCTTCAGGAAGTCGTCGACCGCCGCGCCCTGCTTCAGGAACTCGGGGTTGCTGACGACGCTGAACGGATGGGTGGTCTCCTTGGCCATCACCTCGCGGACCTTCTCGGAGGTCCCCACGGGCACCGTGCTCTTGTCGACCACGACCTTGTAGCCGTTCATCGCCCGGGCGACGTCGCGGGCCACGCCCAGCACGTGCTTGAGGTCGGCCGAGCCGTCCTCGGCCTCGGGCGTCCCGACGGCGATGAAGATGATGTCGGAGGCCGTGACGGCCGAGGGCAGGTCGGTGGTGAACGTCAGGCGCTTCTCCGACGAGTTCCGCTTGACGATCTCCTCGAGGCCGGGCTCGTAGATCGGGATCTTGCCGCGCTTGAGCGCCTTGACCTTGTCGACATTGCTGTCGACGCAGATGACGTCGTTGCCGTTCTCGGCGAAACACGCCCCGACGACGAGCCCCACGTAGCCCGTACCCACCACTGCAATCTTCACGTCTGATCCTCCGGTCGGGGGACGGCATGCCCGCTCCATCCGTACGCCAGCCCTGACGCGCCGAGGCACAGACGCCCGAACGCCTTACGCTAGCATACGTCCCCGTGAAGGTGCTGCTCGACTATCGTCCCGCCCTGCGCACCCGCACGGGCGTTGGCGAGTACGTCCACCGCACGGCGCTCGCGCTGGGCGCCACGGCCCCGCCGGGGGCCGAGGTGGCCGTGTTTTCGAGCAGCTGGAAGGATCGCCTGGAGTCGCCAGGCCCGGGGATTCGCGCCACGGACATCCGCGTGCCCGTCCGCGCGCTCAACTGGGCGTGGCATCGGTGGCAGTTCCCGCCCGTCGAGTGGCTCGTCGGCGCCGCCGACATCGTCCACTCCCCCACGCCCCTGCTGATTCCGGCGCGACGGGCCGCGCAGGTGGTCACGATCCACGACCTGTTCTTCCTCGATCACCCGGAGGCGACCGCGGCCGAGGTGCGGCGCGACTACCCGGCGCTCGTGGCCGATCACGCGCGGCGCGCGGATCTGGTGGTCACCGTGTCGGCGACCGTCGCCGCGCAGGTGGTGGCGCGCCTCGGTGTCGCCCCTGCCTCGGTGGTGACCTGTCACAACGGCGCTCCCGGCTGGACCGCGCGCCCGTCCGTGCCCGCGGAGGGACCGGTGATCTGCCTCGGCACGCTCGAGCCCCGCAAGAACATCGCAGGCCTGCTCGATGCCTGGGAGCACCTGATGGCCGGTGGCCTGCGGATCCCGTTGCGCCTGGCGGGCGGCGCGCCCCCAGCGGCGGCGCCCGTGCTCGCGCGCCTGCAGCGACCGCCACTGCAGGGCGTCGTCGAGCATGTCGGGTATCTGGAGGAGTCCGCGCGCCGCGGGTTCTACGACACGGCGCGCCTGCTCGTGCTGCCCTCCTTCGACGAAGGGTTCGGGATTCCCGTCGTCGAGGCGATGGCCGCCGGGGTACCCGTGGTGGCGGCGCGTCGCGGCGCCCTGCCCGAGGTGTGCGGCGACGCCGCGGTCCTCGTGGAGCCAGACGACCCGAGAGGCATTGCCGAGGCCGTGGCGGCGCTCCTGGCCGACCCCGCCCGACTCGAGACGCTCCGACAGCGGGGCATCGCACGGGCAGCGACGTTCTCGTGGGAGCGGTCCGCCGAGCACCTCTGGCGTGCGTATGCCGACGCCATCACCCGCCGGAGGGCCCGCTGATGCGCATCGGCGTCGATGCGCGGGAACTCGCCGGACGCCCGACCGGCGTCGGGCGCTACCTGCGGGAGCTGCTCGTGCGCTGGCACCGCGACCCGGCCTATGCCGGCGCCGAGGTGGTGCTGTTCGCGCCCGAGCCCCCGGCCATCACCCCGATCTCCGGGGCGCCGGGCGCGCGCCTGATCACGCAGGTCGTGCCCGGCACGCCCGGCACCGTGTGGGAGCAGCGGGCGCTGGCCAGGGCAATTGGCGACGCGCATCTCGACGTGCGCTTCTCGCCGGCCTACACCGCGCCGCTGTGGGCCGCCTCGCCGCTCGTGCTGGCCATGCACGACGTGTCGTTCGCGGCCCACCCGGAGTGGTACGCCTGGCGCCACGGACTCCGGCTGCGCCTGCTGGCGCGTGCGAGCGCCGCGCGCGCCGCCCTCGTGCTCACGCTCACTCGCTTCTCTGCCGACGAGATCCAGCGCCACCTGGGCGTGCCGGCGGGGCGCCTCCGGGTGATCCCGTTGGCGGTGGACTATCACGACGCCCCTCCAGCCCCCCTGCCGGGGCGCGCGACGCCCGAGGTGCTGTTCGTCGGGTCCATCTTCGAGCGGCGTCACCTGCCGATGCTGATCGAGGCGGTGGCGCTGGCGCGCCGGCAGGTGTCCGACCTGCGCCTCGAGGTGATCGGCGAGAACCGGACGCACCCCCGCCAGGACCTGCAGGGACTGGCCGCACGACTCGGCCTCGGCGATGCGGTCCGCCTGCGTGACTACGTCTCGGAGGCCGATCTCGACGCGGCGTATGCCTCGGCCGGCGTGTTCGCGTTCCTGTCGGCGTACGAGGGGTTCGGCCTGACGCCCCTCGAGGCCATGCGGCATCGCGTGCCGACGGTGGTCCTCGACACCCCGGTGGCCCGTGAGGTCTACGGCGACGGCGCCCGCTACGTCGCGGCCGGCGATGCGCCGGGCCTGGCCGCGGAGCTGGTGCGGCTGGTGACCGACGCGGAGCACCGCCGCGCCTGCATCGCCGCCGGAGACACGGCCGTCGCCGGCTACCGGTGGGACGACACGGCGCGCCTCACGTGGCAGGCATTGGTCGACGCGGCGGGAGGACGACGGTGACCCACGGCGTCTCGATCGTCATCGTCACGTTCAACGCGCGCGAGGACGCGCTGGCCTGCCTCGCGTCAGTGCATGCACATCCGCCGGCGCGGCCGTGGGAAGCCATCGTGGTAGACAACCGCTCCGGAGACGGCACCGCCGATGCCCTGGCGGCCCGCTGGCCCGACCTGCCGCTGCGGCGCCTGCCTGAGAACGTGGGCTTTGCGGCCGCCAACAACATCGGCATCCGCGCGACCACCCAGCCCTACGTCCTGCTGCTCAACAGCGACACCCTCGTGGGCGCCGGGCAGGTGGAAGGCCTGTGCGCCGCGCTCGACGGCGAACCGGCAGCGGCTGCTGCGGGGCCCTGCCTTGTCGATGGGACCGGGCAGCAGGAGCTGTCGTACGGCCCGATGATCTCGCCCCTGAACGAAGCCCGGCAGAAGGTGCGCGGCCGGCTGCTGTCGGCGGGGCCGACGGCGGTCCGTGCCCGCATCGCCGCCGACATGCAGCGCCGGCAGTTCGTCGACTGGGTCAGCGGTGCGTGCCTGCTCGTCCGGCGCGAGGCCGCCGAGGCGGTCGGCCTGCTCGACGAGCGCTACTTCATGTACTGCGAGGACGTCGACTTCTGCGCGGCCCTGCGCGCGGCCGGCCATCGGATTCTCTATGCCCCCGAGGTCGTCGTGACGCACCTGCGCGGTCGATCGCGGGCGTCGGCGCCGGCCGCCACCACCCGGCGCTATCGCGACAGCCAACTCGCCTTCTACCGCAAGCACCACCCGCGCTGGGCCTGGCTGCTGCGCTGGTACCTCGCCGCGCGCGACGTGACGGGGCGGCGCGGCTGACACGGCCGCGCCATCGACCTTCGTCCTTCGGCCTTGGGCCTTCGTTCTCCAGCCTTCGGCCTTCCTGAATTGCGGCATCGCGGCAGTGCGGCATTCACCCGGGCCGCGCCTGCGCGGCCCGGGTGCTAGACTCGGCCCGAATGCGCGTGGCGATCGACATCCGGAAGTTGCGGGACTACGGCATCGGCACGTACGTCCGCAACATCGTCGCGCGCCTCGCGGTGCTGGACACGGCGTCGGAGTACATCCTCATCAGCCGACCGGACGACCTCGAGTTCGCCTGCACCGTCGGCCCGAACTTCCGGGGCGTGATCAGCACGGCCGGCAACTACTCGCTGCGGGAGCAGTTCAGCATTCCGTCAATCCTGAGGCGGGAGCGGGTGGATGTGTTCCATGCGCCCCACTACGTGCTGCCGCCGGTGCTGCCATGCCCATCGGTGGTGACGATCCACGACTGCATCCACCTGATGTTCCCGCAGTACCTGCCGAACCGGTTGGCCTACACCTACGCGCGCACCTTCATGTGGAGCGCAACGCACCGGTCGTCCCACGTGTTGACGGTCTCGGAGGCCTCCAAGCGCGACATCCTGCGCTTCTACCGGATTCCCGCCGAGAAGATCACGGTGGCGCCCAACGCCATCGACGACCGCTTCAACCGGACCCCGGCCGCCGAGGACATCGCGCGCGTGCAGGAGCGCTTCCAGCTGCACGATCCGTTCGTGCTGTACGTGGGCAACATCAAGCCGCACAAGAACATCGAGCGGCTCATCGAGGCGTTCGCGCTGGTCCGCACCGGACCGCTCGCCAACACCAAGCTGCTCATCATCGGCGACGAGATCAGCAAGTACCCGACGCTGCGGCGGGCGGTGCACCAGCACAAGCTGCACAAGCACGTCCGGTTCCTGGGCTTTGTCGGCGACCAGACGCTGGCGGCCCTGTATCGGCTCGCCACGGTGTTTGCCTTCCCCTCGCTCTACGAGGGCTTCGGCCTGCCGCCGCTGGAAGCGATGGCCAGCGGGACCCCCGTGGTGACCTCCAACGTGTCCTCGTTGCCCGAGGTGGTAGGCGATGCGGCCATCCTCGTCGACCCGCGGGAACCGACCGCCATCGCCCACGGGTTGCGCCGCGCCCTGCTCGACCCCGCGCTCCGCGCCCAGATGCGCGAGCGTGGACTGGCGCGCGCGACTCACTACTCGTGGATGCGGACGTCCGAGACGATCCTCCGCATCTACCGCGAAACGGCGGCCGGACGATGAGTGACGCGCTGGCCGGGGCCCGCATCGCCCTCGTGCACGACTGGCTGACGGGCATGCGCGGCGGCGAGCGCGTGCTCGAGGTGCTCTGCGAGCGCTTCCCCGACGCCTCGCTGCACACCCTGCTGCACGTCCCCGGGAGCGTGTCCCCCGCCATCGAACGCCACCGACCGCAGACCTCCTTCCTGCAACAGGTGCCGGGCGTGGCGCGCCTCTACCGCCACCTGCTCCCGCTGTATCCCCGGGCCATCGAGGGACTCGACGTGGGCGACGCCGACCTGGTGATTTCCACCAGTCACTGCGCCGCCAAGTCGGTGCCGACCCGCCCCCCGACCCGGCACCTCTGCTACTGCTTCACGCCGGTCAGGTATGCCTGGGACCAGTTCGATCAGTACTTCGGGGTCGAGCGGGTGGGACGGGTCAAGTCGGCGGTGATGCGGCGACTGCTGGACCGGTTCGCCCGCTGGGACCAGCGCACGAGCGGGCGCCCGGACCGCTATGTGGCGATTTCTCAGTATGTTGCGCGGAGGATCCGTCGATACTATAATCGACGGTCGGCCGTGGTGTACCCGCCGGTCGACACGCGCTACTTCACGCCCGGCGAACGGCCGCGCGAGGGCTATGCGCTGGTCGTCTCGGCACTGGTGCCCTACAAGCGGGTCGACGTCGCCGTCGCCGCCTGTCGGCAGATCGGCGTGCCGCTGCGGATCGTCGGGCAAGGCCCGGAGTTTGCCGCCCTGTCACGATCGGGCGGGTCGGGTGTCGCATTCCTGGGGGCCCTGCCGGACTCAGAGGTGCGCGAGTTGTATCGTCGGGCGGCGGTGGTCCTGCTGCCTGGCGAGGAAGATTTCGGCCTGGTGCCCGTGGAGGCACAGGCCTGCGGGACCCCGGTGGTGGCCCTCGGGCGCGGTGGCGCGACCGAGACGATCGTGGATGGCCGCACGGGAGCCCTGACCGGCGAGGGCGTGGATGCCCTGGCCGACGGGATTCGCCGGGTGCTCGAGCAGCCCCCGGAGCCGGCCGCCTGCAGGACACAGGCGGAGCGGTTTGCCACTGACCGATTCGTCAAGGAACTGACCGACGCCGTGACCGACTTGCGACAGGCCGCCCCGGAGGCGGTGCGATGGTAAGGCGCTACAACCGCCTCCTCGTGGCCCTGCACGTGGCCGCCGATGCCGCGTCGGGCGTGGTCGCCTTCCTGCTCGCCTACTGGGTCCGTTTCCACTCGGGCCTCATCGCCGTCACCAAGGGCTACCCGCCCTTCGAGCAGTACCTCTGGCTGGCGCCGATCATCGGCGGGCTGGTGCCCCTCGCCTTCCACCTCCACGGCGTCTATCGGCTGCGGCGTGGCCGTTCCCGCATCGACGACTTCTTCGGCGTCCTCGTCGGCAACGTGCTCGCCGTGGTGCTGGGCGTGGTCAGCACGCTGTACGTGCAGACGTACTACGTGCCCGACCCGCTGAAGGACCGCGGCGTGTTCGAGGTCAGCCAGTTGGTGTGGGGCCTCTTCCTGTTCCTGAACGTGGCCCTCACCTTCGTCAGCCGCGTCGCGGTCCGCGACTGGATGGAGCGGCGCTGGCGCGCCGGCATCGGGCTCAAGCGCGTCCTGGTCGCGGGGGCCGGCGATCTCGGCCGCCTCGTGGTCGATCGCATCCTCGAACACCGTGAGCTGGGCCTCAAGATCGTCGGCTTCGTCGACGACAAGGCCGAGGGCGGCGCCAGCCTGGGTTATCGCGGCCTGCCCCTGCTCGGCACCCTGGACGAGACCCCCGAGATTCTGCAACGGGAGCGCATCGACCACCTGTACATCGCGCTGCCCCTCGACGAGCACGTCAAGATGCTGGCGCTGGTGGAGAACGCCAACCGCGAGATCGTCGACATCCGCGTCGTCCCCGACCTGCTGCAGATCATCTCGTTGCGAGCCCGGCTCGAGGATCTCGACGGCCTCCCCATCATCAACATCCACGATGTGCCGCTGCGCGGACTGAACGCCGTCCTCAAGCGGACCATGGACGTCGTGCTGGCCGGCGCCAGCCTGTTGGCCCTCGCCATCCCGATGGGCCTGCTCACGCTCATCATCCGCCTGACGTCGCCGGGTCCGGCCCTGTTCCGCCAGGAGCGGATGGGGCTCGACGGCAAGGCCTTCTACGTCTGGAAGTTCCGCTCGATGTACGACGGGGCGGAGCGCAACTCCGGCCCGGTCTGGGCCGTCGAGGACGACCCGCGCTGCACGCCGATCGGCCAGTTCCTCCGCCGCAGCAACCTCGACGAACTGCCGCAGCTCTGGAACGTCCTGCGCGGCGACATGTCGCTCGTCGGGCCGCGCCCCGAGCGCCCCTTCTTCGTCGACCAGTTCAAGCAACGCATCCCGCAGTACATGCTGCGCCACAAGGTCCGCGCCGGCCTCACCGGCTGGGCGCAGGTCAACGGCTGGCGCGGCAACACGTCCATCGAGAAGCGCATCGAGTACGACCTGTACTACATCGAGAACTGGTCGCTCATGCTGGACCTCAAGATCATGTGGCTCACCGTGATCAAGGGGTTCTTCCACAAGCACGCCTACTGAGGTCCAGCGCATGCCACGCGTCGTCATCACGGGAGCCGCCGGCTTCATCGGCTCCCATCTCGCCGAGACCCTGCTCGACCGCGGCTACACGGTCGTGGGCATCGACAACCTGCTGACCGGCGACACGGCCAACATCGCGCACCTGGCCAACCGCGACTTCACGTTCATCAAGCACGACGTCACCAACTACATCTACATCGACGGTCCGGTCGACGCGGTGCTCCACTGGGCCAGCCCGGCCAGCCCGATCGACTACCTGGAACTGCCGATCCCGACGCTCAAGGTCGGGGCGCTCGGCACGCACAAGGCGCTCGGGCTCGCCAAGGAGAAGAAGGCGCGCTTCGTGCTCGCCTCCACCTCCGAGGTGTACGGGGATCCGCTCGAACACCCGCAGAAGGAGACCTACTGGGGCAACGTCAACCCGGTCGGTCCGCGCGGCGTGTACGACGAGGCCAAGCGCTTCGCCGAGGCCATGACGATGGCGTACCACCGCTACCACGGGGTCGACGCCAAGATCGTCCGCATCTTCAACACCTACGGCCCGCGCATGCGCGTCAACGACGGCCGGTCGGTGCCGGCCTTCATGAGCCAGGCCCTGCGCAACGAGGACGTCACCATCTTCGGCGACGGCTCGCAGACGCGCAGCTTCTGCTACGTGTCGGACCTGGTCGACGGCATCCTCCGCCTGATGGACTCGGCGACCAACGAGCCCGTCAACATCGGCAACCCGCACGAGCTCACCATCAAGCAGATCGCCGAGACGATCATCCGCATGACGGGGTCGAGCTCGACGCTCGTCTACCGGCCGCTGCCGGAGGACGACCCGAAGGTGCGCCGCCCCGACATCACCAAGGCCCGCACGCTGCTCGGCTGGGAGCCGAAGGTGTCGCTGGAAGATGGCCTGACGCGCACCATCGAGTATTTCCGCCGCAAGGTTCTGGGATAGCTTCGGAATTTCAGAATTTCAGAATTGCAGGATTGCACCACGGCCAGAGTGTTGGGCGCACGGGGTGAAATTCTGCAATCGTGAAAGTCTGCAGTCACGACGGCCTGATCGTGGGGCGTTGCGCCGTGAGCAGGTAGTGCAGCGCGCTGACGACGGTGATGATGCCCGAGGCGATCGCGAACAGCCCGGGGATGGCCGAGGGCCGCGCCAGCCAGTTGTACAGCAACGTCACCACCCCGGTGGCCGCGAAGGTGGCGGTCGCCAGTTTCCCCCAGATCGACGGGTAGAACGTCCTCGGCCCCAGTGCCAGGTTGACGATCGACACCGTCAACACGATGCCCACGTCGCGGCTCGCCACCACCACCGTCAGCCACAGCGGGATGCGGTGCGTGAGGTGCGGCAGCGGGAACGTCAGCACGACGAACATCGTGAGCAACAGCAGCTTGTCGGCGACGGGATCGAGCCACGCCCCCAGCGTGGTGGGCCCTGACCGCCGTGCCACGTAGCCGTCGAGCAGGTCGGTCACCGACGCGAGCACGAACACCGACAGGGCGCCGCCGAGCTGCCCGTACACGAGCAGGATGGCGAACACGGGAATCAACAGCATCCGCAGCAGCGTGAGCTGGTTGGCGAAGGTCAGCACGGCTCGTTCTCGTCAGGGCCGCGGCGCGGCGCCGGTCATCGGCCCGAGCTTCTCGACGATGCGCGCGAGACGATCCACTGCGGCCACGGCGTCGGCCCCACTCATGGGCCGGCTGATCCCGAAGGTCTGCCCCTCGAGCGGCGTCATCACACCGCTGGCCACGGCTCGCGAGATCGGCACATAAAGCGTGTGCCCGGGACGCACGTCCGCGAACGCCAGTCGTGCCTCGCGCCATCCCTGGCCGAGTTGCGGGGCACGGGCATCCACGAGGTTGAGCACGCGTGCGACCGTCGCGGCGAACTCGCCGCGGCTCATGCCGGCACTGGGCTGGAAGGTGTGGTTGGGATACACCTCCATTGCGCCTGCGCGGGCGGCCAGCAGGATCGACGCCTGCGCCCAGTGGCGCCGGCTGTCGGTGATGAGTACCGTCCCGCGGGCAGTCGCCTGCAGAATCGGCGCGACGTTGTGCGCAAGCAACGCCGCCGCCTCGCCGCGCGTCACGCGCGGCGACCCGCCGATGGCCTTGAACTCGGCGGGCAGTGACGCGTCCTTGAGGCCCGTCTCGATCTCCGTGATGCGGGCCGGCAGGTCCGTGAGGCCCGGGTCGAGTTCGAGCGCGCGCCGGAAGTCGGCGAGCGCCACCACCGGCTCCGCCGCGGCGACGTTCAATTCACCGCGGATCGCGTAGGCCCTGGCATCCGCCGCGTCGAGCGCCAGCGCACGGTCGACCATGGTCCGCGCGCGGTCCAGTTGACCGAGCTTCAGTTCCACGTCCGCGAGATCGCGGTGCAGGAACCCGCTGTCCGGCGACGCGCGCAGCGCGCGGCCATAGTGCTCGCGGGCCTCCTCGAGGCGTTGTCCGGCCAGGGCGGCCTGCGCGGCGGCCACGTCGCTCTGCACGGCGCGGAACCGCAGCACCTCGACCCGGCGCAACGCCACCGGCTGGTCCGGCGCGGCCGCCAGGGCCGACTGGTAGGCATCGAACGCCTCCCCTTCACGCCCGAGCTCGACCAGCGCCTCGCCGCGCCCGACCAGGGCTGGCACATACGCGGGTTGCGCCGCGAGCGCGCGATCGAACCACTGCAGCGCGTCGGCGTGGGCCGCCTGCGCGAGCCGCACGTACCCGAGCGCGGCTTGCGAGGGATAGAAGCGGGGCGATTTCTTGAGGGATTCGCGCAGCGTCCGCTCGGCGCTCCGGGGGTCGCCCGACTGCAATTGCGCCCACGCCCGTTCGTGCGCTTGCACGGGGGGCGCGGGCCTGGCCAGATCGGCCGGTACCAGAGGCTTGGGGTAATCAGGGAACCGCTCGGCCCCGGGCGCCACGACCGGCGGGGGCACGGGCCGCGAACACGCCGTCGACAGGGCCAGTCCGAGGGTCGCCGCCAGCAGCCAGCGGCGCGCGGTGGCCGTCATAGCGACAGGCCTTCCTGCAGGCGTTGCATGAGCCGGCGCGGCACTTCCGCCTCGATGCTCACGCGGTCGCCGTCGGCGTCATGGCTCAGGACGCGCGCGACGCGGTACAGCCGCTCGATCGCCTCACGGTCCTCTTGCCGCCCCTGGTCGAACGAGAGCGTCACCCGGCGCGTGTCGAGGCCGAGGGCACGCGCCACCTCCGTCAGCAGCTCGTCCACGCCGTCGCCGGTGGCCGCAGAGATCTGCAGGGACCCTTCGTACGCCTGGCGCAGGTGGTCACGGGCCCCGGCATCCAGGCGATCGACCTTGTTGAACACCAGCAGCATCGGCACCTCGGCGGCGTCGACCTCGCCGAGCACCCGGTCCACGGCCTGCATGTGGCGCTCGTAGTCGTCGATCGAGGCATCGACCACGTGGAGCAGCAGGTCGGCGTCGGCCACTTCCTCGAGCGTGGCGCGGAACGCTGCCACGAGCGTGTGGGGCAGGCGGTCGATGAACCCGACGGTGTCCGAGAGGGCGGCATGCTGGCGATGCGGCAGCTTGAGCTCGCGCGTAAGCGGATCGAGCGTCACGAACAGCGCATCGGAGGCCACCGCCGAGTCGTGCGTCAGCCGGTTGAAGAGCGTGGTCTTGCCCGCATTGGTGTAACCGACCAGGGCCACGGCGGGCAGTTCGGTGCGGCGGCGGCGATCGCGCAACTGCCCCCGCCGGCGCCGGACCTCGGCCAACTCGTCGGCGAGTACGCCGATGCGCACGCGGATGCGCCGACGATCGGTCTCGAGCTTGGTCTCACCCGGGCCGCGGGTGCCGATGCCCCCGCCCAGGCGCGACAAGGCTGCCGAGGCCCCCACCAGCCGTGGCAGCAGGTAGCGGAGTTGCGCGAGCTCGACCTGGAGCTTGCCCTCGCGCGTGCGCGCCCGGCGCGCGAAAATGTCGAGGATCAGCTGCGTCCTGTCGATGACGCGCCGTTCGAGGCCCTTCTCGATGTTGCGCAGTTGCGCCGGCGTGAGCTCGTTGTCGAAGATGACGAGCGAGAGGTCGGCCTCCTCGCACGCGGCCTTCAGGCGCTCCAGCTTGCCGGAGCCGATGAGCGTGGCGGGGTCGGGCCGCTCGCGCTCCTGCGTGAACCGCAGGACCGGCACAGCATCAGCAGCCTCGGCGAGCCCGGCGAGTTCCTCGAGCGCGTCCTCGACGTGGGTGCGACGCGCCTCGCCCGTGATCAGGCCCACCAGCGCCGCCCGCTCGCGGCCTGCCGGCCCGCTCCCCTGTTGGTGCCGATCCGTCACTGCAGGCATGGTAGCACCACGGTCAGGGCGTGATCCCCACCTCGACAGGCACCGCCTGCAGCACCCGGACGAGCACCTCCGGATCGACGCTCACCAGCAGCCCGCGACTGCCGCCGTTGATGTAGACCCGCGACAGGTCGAGGATCGTCCGCTCCACATAGGTCGGCAACGGCTGACGCGTGCCGAAGGGCGACGTGCCGCCGAACTGGTAGCCGGTGGCCCGCTGCGCGACACCCGCCTCGGCAGGGTCCATGCGCTTGACGCCGAGCAGGCGGGCCAGCGACTTCAGCGACACCTCGCGGTCGCCGTGCATCAGCACCAGGTGCAGCCGACGCTGATCGTCCTGGACCACCAGCGTCTTCACGACGTGGTGCTCGTCGACACCCAGTTCCCGCGCCGAGACCCGCGTGCCGCCGCGCTCCTCGTAGCGGTACGGATGCTCCGCGAAGGCCACGCCGGCGGCCCGCAGGGCCCGCAGGGCCGGGGTCGTGCTCACGTCTCCTCCACCGACGGATAGGCGGCCCGCTCGACGCGATCGCGCATCACGTAGCTCACCGTGGCGGCCAGCACGGCCAGCGTGATCACGCCTGCCGTGAAGACGCTGCGGATGCTGATGCGGGCGAGCACGCCACTCAGGATCGGGCTCAGCGACAGGCCGACGAGCGAGGCGCTCGTCAGCAGCCCGAAGCCGGTCGACCGCGAGGCCTCGGGGATGACGTGCCCCGCGGCGGTGAACGAGGCCGTCATCGCCACGCCGATCGCCAGGCCGAACACCAGGCTCGCCGCAATCAGCACGGGGACCGGGGCGCCGAACACGAACGGCAGCAGGCCGAGGCCGGCGACCAGCGCCGTGTACCGCAGGAGCAGTCGTGGCGCGTAACGGTGCAGCAACCGTTGCGTCGCCATGTTGCCGACCGCGCCGGCACACGCGACGGCCGAGAACAGGAAGCCCGCCACCGGCGCGATGCGCGCCGCCGGCACGCCGAGTTGCTGCAGGTACAGCGGCAGGATCGGCCCGAAGCACTTGTCGACGAGTTGCAGGGCCAGGATGACCCCCATCAGCAACACGAACTGGCGGACGGCCGCGCCGCTCGCGAAGCTCAGCCCGGGCGCCTCATCTCCGCGGCCGGCGCTGCGGGCCCCGGGCTCCTCGTCGAACCACCGCCACACCAGCACGAAGGCCGCCAGGTAGAACAGCGACGACACGAAGAACGACGCGCGGATGCCGATGGCCACCGCGAGCACGCCGCCGATGATCGGCCCGACCGCCGGGCCGAGGCGCTGCGCCGTCTGCACCGTCCCGATGGCGCTCGCCATCCGGTCGCGACTCGCCCCCTGGGCGGCCATCGCCACGGCCAGCGCGCCATAGCCCGCAAAGAAGCCTTGCAGCACGCGCAACCCGAACACGTGCCACGGGCGCGTCACCAGCCCGAACAGCACCATCGTGACGATGAAGCAGGCCAGCGATCGCAGGACGAGGAACTTGTTGCCGTAGCGGTCCGCGACGCGTCCCCACAGCGGCGCGAGGAGCGCGGTCATGCCCGGCGTGACCCCGAGGCTGAGGCCCGACCACAGCGCGATCTCGGCCGGGTCCCGCATGCCGAGTTGCCCGAAGTAGATCGGCAGGAACGGCATCACGAGGGTGAAGCCGGAGAAGCCGATGAAGCAGGCGCCGGCGATCGCGAGCAGGTTGCGGTTCACGAGGGGGGGCCAGTGCCGCGCGGCAGGCCGTGGCTGAGCCGATGCTACCTCAAACGGCCGACCTCGGCGTGCCGCCACAGGTCAGGCGCGCGGCGGCGCCGCGGCCTGCTTGCGCAGGAGGACCTGACGCGTCTTGTTCAGCAGGAGGAAGCTCTCGCTGACACCCAGGCCGGCGAACAGGCGCTCGATGTCGCGGCTCTGGTAGACCGTGCGCCTGCCGTGCGCCGCCGGACTCGTCCGGTGGACCAGGTGGTCGGCGTCGACGATCACGTACCGGGTGTACACCGGGGTCGGGACGGCCACGGTCGAGAAGAAGCAGAGCACCACGCCCCCGGGCTTGAGCCACTCCACCACCTGCCGCGCCAGCACCGTCGCGGCCGGCTTCTCGAGGTAGTCGAGGACATCCCAGCAGAGCACCGCGTCGAGGCTCTCGGGCTCGAAACGGAATCGCTGCGACAGGAACGCTGCGGTGGTGTCCACCACCTGTTCGCGCGTCAGGCGATCGATGTCGGCGTACAGGTCCTCGACGCGCAACCGGCACCCGAGTTGCTCGCCGAGGAAGGACACGTTGGTCCCGACGACCGGGCCGAGATCGGCCACCACGGGCGCCTCGCGGTGCGCGAGCGCGGCCAGGAGCCTGGCGAGCACCTTGGTGGCCACCGGGGGGCCGCCACGGCCGTCGTCGTGGCTGGATCCGGGACGCCGGGCCCAGCCGAACAGACGCGCCCCGAGCGAGCGATCAGGAGTGTCGGTCACGGCTGTGGCGGCACGCAAGGTGGCGACGGGCGACCGGAGGACGCCACGTCGCGTGAGGGATCAGGCCTTGGGGGACGTGGCCTCGGGCTTGGCGGCGGCCTTGGGCACGCCACCGCGATTCATGTCGATGGCCCCCCGGAAGTGCGCGCCTTCCGCGATGGCCACCTTCGGCGAGGTGATGTCGCCATCGACCGATCCGTTGTCGCGGATGTCGACCTTCTCCGACGCCGTGATGTTGCCCGTCACCTCGCCGAGCACGACGATGACCTTGGCAAACACCTGCGCCTTGATCTTGGCGTTGGTGCCGATCGTGAGGACGTTGTTGTTCAACTCGATCTTGCCCTCGACCTGCCCCTCGATCGTGAGGTCTTCGCTGCCGCTCAACTCGCCCTTGATGATGACCGACTTGCCGATGTTGCCCATGGTCATGGGTGCACGTTCTCCTGTCGCAGCGGCCGGGCGGGACACGGCCGGCACTGGATCGACCGCCGCAGGGGGCGGAGCGGTTGGGGCCGGCGGCGGCGTGGGCGGCGCGGCTGCCGGTTGCCGCGGTGCGTCATCGCGTTTCCACATGTGAGGTTCTCCCGTCGGGGTGGCGAACAGGCGCGACGCCCCCGCGTACGGCGGAGTATACGCAAGCCACTGGATCGTGTCTAGGTCTCGCAATTGCTGTGGTTTACGGGGACACGCGAGTGTTACGATCGACGCGTGCCCGCCGCCCACGCGCGCATCTACCTCGACCACAACGCCACCACGCCCGTCGATCCGCTCGTCGTGGCGGCCGTCGCCGAGGCGATGCGCAACGACTTCGGCAACGCCTCGAGCGTCCACCACTTCGGCCAGCAGGCCAAGTCGCGCCTGGACGAAGCGCGGCACGAGGTCGCCGCCCTGATCGGCGGCGCGGCCTCCGAGGTCGTCTTCACCAGCGGCGGCACCGAGGCCGACAACTTCGCGCTGCGCGGCGCGGCCGAGGCCCTCGAGCCCCTGGGCAAGCGTCACCTCGTCGTCTCGGCCATCGAGCACGAAGCCGTGCTCACCACTGCCCGGGCCCTGGAGCGCCGTGGCTGGCGCGTGACGCGCGTGCCGGCCACCGCCAGCGGCGTGGTCGACCCGGACGCCGTGGCCGCCGCGCTGACCGACGACACCGCCCTGCTGAGCCTGATGCACGCCAACAACGAGGTCGGCACGCTGCAGCCCGTCGCCGCGTGCGCCGCGGCCGCGCATGCGCGGGGCGTGCTCGTGCACACCGACGCCGTGCAGAGCGCCGGCAAGGTACCGGTGGACGTGTCGGCCCTCGACGTCGACCTGCTCAGCCTCTCGGGGCACAAGCTGTACGGCCCGAAAGGGGTCGGCGCGCTGTGGATCCGACGCGGCACGCGCCTGTTGTCGCCGATGACAGGCGGCAAGCAGGAGCGGAGCCGACGGGCCGGCACCGAGAACGTGCCCGGCATCGTCGGCTTCGGCGTGGCCGCGCGCCTCGCGCGCGAGCGGCTCGACGCCGATGCGCTGGCGCAGGCCTCCCTCCGCGACCGGCTCGAAACGGGCATCCTGTCGCGCGTCCCGGGCACGCACGTCAACGGCGGCGCGTCGCCGCGCGTGCCGAACACGACCAACATCGGGTTCGACGGCATCGAGGCCGAGTCGCTGCTGATCGCCCTGGACCTCGACGGGATCGCCGTGTCCACCGGGTCCGCGTGCTCGTCGGGCACGCTCGAGCCCTCGCACGTCCTGAAGGCCATGGGCCTGCCCCTGCACGACACGCAGAATGCGCTGCGACTGAGCCTGGGTCGGCACACCACGGCCGATGACGTCGGGCGGGTGCTCGACGTGGTGCCGGGCCTGGTCGAGCGGCTGCGCACGCTGACGGATCGGCGCACGCCGGCCTCGGCCACACACGGCGGGACTCGCTGAGCCATGCGCATCGCGGTCGCCATGTCCGGCGGCGTCGACTCGTCGGTCGCCGCGGCACTGCTCGTCGACGAGGGGCACGAGGTGATCGGCCTCTCGATGCAGTTGTACGACCAGCAGGAGGGCCAGGCGTCCTTCGGCACCTGCTGCACCATCGACGACCTGCACGACGCGCGGCGCGTCGCCAGCCGCCTCGGCATCCCGCACTACATCGTCAACTTCGAGTCGCACTTCCACGCGCAGGTGGTCACGCCGTTCGTCGACGCGTACGTGTCGGGACGCACGCCGATTCCCTGCACGCGCTGCAACAGCGAGGTGAAGTTCGCGACGCTGCTCGATCGCGTGGGCGCCCTCGACGCCGATCGACTCGCCACGGGCCACTATGTCCGGTCGGCACAGGCCGATGATGGCCGGTGGCGACTGCTGCGAGGCGCCGACATCGGCAAGGACCAGTCGTACTTCCTGTTCTCGCTGACGCAGGCCCAGTTGGCCCGGGCCGTCTTCCCCGTCGGCCACCTCGACAAGCCGTCAGTACGCGCCTACGCGTCTGGACGGCAACTGCCAGTGGCCCTGAAGCCGGATTCGCAGGAAATCTGCTTCGTGCCCGATCGCGATCAGGCCGCCTTCGTGGCGCGGGCCGCCGGCGAGCGCACGCCACCGCCGGGCCGCATCGTCGATGTCGAGGGCCGCGCACTCGGCAACCACGACGGCGTGCACCACTTCACCGTCGGGCAACGCAAGGGCCTGCGCCTGTCGGTGGGCGTGCCGCTCTACGTGGTCGCGATCGACGCCGACTCGCGCGACGTCGTGGTCGGCCCGCGGAGCGCCCTCGAGGGCACGACGTGCCCAGTGGAGGAGGTCAACTGGGTGTCGGGGCGTGTGCCCGATGCCCCGGTGCGAGGGCAGGTGCAGATCCGGCATCGCCACGCGGCCGCCGCCGCCACGATCCGGGCGATCGACGCGACGCATGCGCAGGTGGACTTCGACGCACCGCAGTACGCGATCACGCCTGGGCAGGCCGCCGTCTTCTACGACGGCGACGAGGTGCTCGGCGGCGGCTGGATCAGCCGCCGGTGATCACGGGCGGCGGCTCCAGCCGCCGCCGAATACCGTGACGGAGGATCGCCCGTCAGGCGTTCGCGGTCGCGGCTTCGCCGTGGTGGTAGGCCGGGTCGCCGAGTTCCAGCCAGCGCTCGGCATCCATCGCGGCCATGCAGCCGGCGCCGGCCGAGGTGATCGCCTGCCGGTAGACCGGATCCTGGACGTCGCCCGCGGCGAACACCCCGGTGACGTTGGTGCGGACGCCCTGCGTGACGAGATACCCACCCTCGTCCATGTCGAGTTGGCCGGCGAACAGGGCCGTGTTCGGCGTGTGGCCGATCGCGACGAACACGCCATCGACCGCCAGCGTGTCGATCGCGCCGGTCTTCGTGTCGCGCACGCGCGCCGCGTTCACGTCGCCGCGCTCGTCGGCGAGAATCTCCTCGACGGCCGTGTTCCACCGGAACGTGATCTTCGGGTTGGCCAGCGCCTTGTCCTGCATGATCTTCGAGGCCCGCAAGGTGTCACGCCTGTGGATCACGGTGACGTGCGACGCGAGCTTCGCGAGGTAGATGGCTTCCTCGAGCGCCGTGTCGCCGCCGCCCACGATGGCCACCGGCCGGTTGCGGAAGAAGAAGCCGTCGCAGGTGGCGCAGGTACTCACGCCGCGCCCCATCAGCTTCATCTCCGACGGCAGGCCGAGGAGCTTGGCCGAGGCGCCGGTCGCGATGATGAGCGCCCGGGCGCGGAGGACCTCGCCGCTGTCGAGCGTGAGCGTGAACGGACGCTGGGAGAGGTCCACGCGCGCGACGAGACCCGCGAGGAACGCCGTGCCGAAGTGCTCCGCCTGGGCGCGCATGTCGGCCATCAACTGCGGCCCCATCACGCCGTCGCGATGCCCCGGCCAGTTCTCCACCATCGTGGTGATGGTCAGCTGCCCACCGGGCTGCAGGCCCTCGATCACCAGGGGATGCAGGCTGGCTCGTGCCGTGTACAGCGCCGCCGTCAGCCCTGCCGGCCCCGAACCGATGATCACCACGTCGCGCACGTCGTCACTCATGCCGGAAGTCCCGTCATCTTCACTGCGGATTGGTCGGGACGCGCTGGCGCGCGCCCCGCATTGCGTCGATTCGGCCTTACATGTGGCGCTCGAGCAGGCGCTTGAGCGCGTCCTTCGACTGCACGCCGATCGTCTGGTCGACCAGCTGCCCGCCCTTGAAGACGAGCAGGGCCGGGATCGAGCGAATGCCGAAGTTGCCGGGCACGTTGGGGTTGCTGTCGACGTCGAGCTTGCCGATGACGGCCTTGCCGTTCAGCTCGTCGGCGAGCGCCTCGACGGCCGGCGCGATCATGCGGCACGGACCGCACCACTCCGCCCAGAAGTCCACCAGCACCGGTTGATCGGTGCTGCCGATCACCTGCATGAAGTTCGCGTCGGTCAGCACCTGCACGTTGTCGGAAGCCATGTTCGCGTCCTCTCGCTACCCCGCCGTCAGGCGGGCACTCCCGGTCGGCCGGCCATGTGCGCCCTCGCCCGCCCGTAGGCCTCGAGGTACGCGCGCGCCGACGCGGTCCAGGAAAAGTCCACTGCCATGCCCGCGCGCTGCAACTGCCGCCAGCGCTCGGGCTCATTGTGAAAGACGTGCAACGCCCAGCGGAGCGTCCCGAGCAGGGCCTCACCGCTCGCGTCGTGGAACTTGAAGCCGTTGCCCGCCCCCGTCGCCGGGTCGTAGTTCTCCACCGTGTCGTCGAGACCACCCGTGGAACGCACTACTGGTAGTGTGCCATACCTCAGGCTGTACATCTGGTTGAGCCCACAGGGCTCAAACCTCGACGGCATCATGAACAGATCGGCGCCCGCCTCGATCAGGTGCGAGAGCGGCTCGTCGAACCCGATCCGGACGCCAACCCGATCGGGGTACCGCCGGGCGAGCGACCGCCACATCTCCTCGTACCACGGCTCGCCGGTACCCAGGATCACGAACGAGGCGCCGAGATGGGGCAACTGCTCGGACACCGACGCAATCAGGTCGAGGCCCTTCTGGTCGACCATGCGGGAGATCATGGCGATGAGCGGCCGCTGCAACGCCTCGTCCCCGCCAGGCAACCCGTACGCCTCGAGCAGGCGCCGCTTGGCCTCGGCCTTCCCGCTCACGTCGTCGACGCCATACGGGCGCGGAATGTGATGATCGCTCGCCGGGTTCCAGACCTCGGCGTCGATGCCGTTGACGATGCCGACCAGGTCGGCGGCGCGGTGCCGGAGGATGCCCTCGAATCCGAAGGCGAACTCCTGGGTCATCAGCTCCTGCGCATATCGCGGGCTGACCGTGGTCACCAGGTCGGCGAACATGATGCCGCCCTTGAGCAGGCTGGCGTGCAGCCAGAACTCGAGGCCATCGGTGGTGAAGAGCTCCCATCCGAGCCCGAGTTGCGGCAGCCACTCCGACGAGCACGTGCCCTGGTACGCGATGTTGTGAATCGTGAAGATCGTCGCGGCGCCCCCGAGGATGGGGTCGGTCGCATATCGCGTCTTCACGTAGACGGGCGCCAGGCCTCCCTGCCAATCGTGTGCGTGCACGATGTCGATGGGCTGCCCTTCGAGGCGCGCGAACTCGAGCGCCGCGAGGCACAGGAAGGCGAACCGTCGGGGGTTGTCGCCGTAGTCGTGGCTCCCGAGGCCGTACAGGGCATCGCGGTCGAAGAACGCCGGATGATCGACCAGCGCCACGCGCACGCCCGGGCTTGTCTCCCTCACGAAGACGTCGGCATGGTAGTGATGCCCGCCCATCGCCACCGCAAAACTGGTGGTCGGCGGACCGTCGACGGCAATCCCTCGGTACCGGGGGATCACCACGGTGACCTCGTGGCCCAGGCTGCCCAGGGCCTTCGGCAGCGCCGCCACGACGTCGGCCAACCCGCCGGTCTTGGCAAAGGGCACGGCCTCGCTGGCCACCATCAGGATGCGCAGGGGCCGACCGTGGCCGCCAAGCGAGGGCACCGGGCCGGCGGGGGCCACCGCCGCGGCGGCGACCGGTACGGCGACCACCGCCGCCTCGACAGGAGCGGCAGGCGCCTCGATTGCGGGTGACGCGGGCGGCACATCGGGCGTCGCCTCGACCGGCGTCGCCGCCAGCACGGCCTCGGCCAGTGTCCGGGCCTTGCGCACCCGTGGGGCCGGCACGGGCGGCGCTGCGCCGGCCGCCTTGCGGGCGGCCGAGGGACGCGGGGCCGCCACCTTCGCGACCGGGGCCGCCTTCTTCGCGGCCGTCTTCGACGAGGTCCCGGCGGCCTGCCCGGTCGGGGCGGCCGCCTTCTTCGCCACTCGCTTGGCGGCTGGCGCCTTGGCCGGCGTCACGGTCTTCTCGACAACCCCACCAGCGTCGCTGCTCGACGCCTGCTTCCCCTTCCGGCCCTTGGGTGCCGCAGCGGGTGCAGCCTCCGGCGCAGGTGCGCCTTGCGTCATGCCCGCGGCCTCAGGGGCCTGCGGCGGCGGGGGTGGCGGGTCGACGGGTGACGGCTTTCGCGAACGTGGGGCTTTGGCCATTGCGTGTGGATTGGGCGCCGGGGAACCGACGTGACGCCACATCCAAGTGTAGCGCAGCGGATCGCGTTCCCCTTACGGATGCACGCACCGCATGCGACGTGACACCACCAACGCAAAAAGGCCACAGGCATCCCTGTGGCCTCATTCGCGGTGGGGCTGTTGGGCGGCCCCGGCGTCAGTCCTGCTGGTCCTGCGTCTGCGTCTGCGTCGCGAGCAGGGCTGGCGTCTTGCCGGCCAGCCAATTGAAGAGGTGGCGCGTCTCCCAGAAACGACCCGGATTGCTACGCGCACCGAGCACCACGACGGCCACCTGCTCGCCCTGAGGCAAGCGCAGCAGTGTGGCGAGGCAGTACCCCGACTTCGAGATGAACCCGGTCTTGCCGCCACGCACGTCCACGTCGGTCCCGACGAGATGGTTCGTGTTGTGGAGCGTCACCGTCCGCGTCGGCGCGGCGAACTGGTAGTCCTTCATCCGCATGATCGAGGCGATGCGCTCGTCGCCCGACGCGAAGGAGATCAGGCGCGCCATGTCGAACGCCGACGACACGTTCTCGGCGTACAACCCCGACGGATCGTAGTAGTGGGTGCTGGACAACCCGAGTTCGGCGGCCTTCTGGTTCATCCGCTCCACGAAACCGACCGGACCGTACAGCGACTGCCGCGCCAGCGTCCGCGCCGCCACGTTGTCGGAGCCGATCAGCAGCAGGTGCAGCAGCTGCTGGATGGTGACCTCGTCGTTGCGCCGCAGGTACGTCGTGGACGCCCCACGCAGGTCGTCGGGGTGCACGGACACGCGCCGCGTGAGGTCGACCTCGTTCTCCAGGAAGGCGACCGCCGTCATCACCTTCGTGATGCTGGCAATGGAGCGCGGGGCCTGCGCATTGCTCTCGTACAGCACCTGATGCGTGGCCGGGTTGTAGATGATGGCCGCGCCGGCACGCACGTCGGGGATGAGCTGGCCGTTCGCACCCGCCTTGAACTGCGGGGTCTGGATCTCGACCAACTGGCGCGCGTACGCCGCCTGGCGGGCCCGCGCCATCGCGAGGCGACGCTGGCGGGCCTTCGAGGCCGAGTAGCGCGTGCGGCTGGTGCGACTCCGGGAGGACTTGGCCGATCGGGTCCGGGTGCGGCTGGACTTCGCGCGGCTGGCCGTGGCTCGGGACGACGAGGATTGCGCGCGAGTGCGCGTGGCCGTAGAGCGCGACCGGGTCGCGCTCTCGGCTTCGCTCACGCCCGCCAGGCTGCACATGCCGAGCGAGAGAGCGAACACGAGCATCGTGCGCAGCGAACGACGTCCGACGAGCTGGAGCATGCGTAAGGTCCTTAGGAAGAGCGGGGGGCCTCTGTAAGGGTCATCGTCAGTCTAGCAGATTGTCTTTACAGATGCCTTTCCTTGCAAGCACTTGCAAACACGGCATCGCGAAAACCGTGCCGCCTTCCGGGGCGCCCAGCGGCACGACGGCCGCTGGCGTCGCGGTCTGGGGCCGGGCCTCAGGGCTGCGCCAGCGCCACGGCGAGCAGGATTGCCTGCCGCAGGCCGACCACACCAGCGCGGGTGTCAAAGGATTCCTCCAACGAATGCGTGGCGTTGCTGCTGCCGCCGCCGCCGATCGTGATGGCCGGGACACCGCGGGCCATCGCCACGTTGGCGTCCGTCGACGAGGTGTCGAGGACCGCACTCTGGCCCAGGGCCGAGAGCACCGCGCGCGCGGCCACCACGATGTCCGACGTGTCGGCCGTCCGACCAGCCGGTCGGTCCCCCACCACCGCCATCTCGACCGTCACCTTGCTGTCGTGACGCCATCGGGCGTTCTCGGCACCGACCGCCGCCTCGATCGCCGCACGCACCTTCCCATCGAGATCGGCCAGCGTCGTCGTCGACTCGGAGCGCAGGTCGACCTCCATCCAGGCCTCGAACGGGATCGAGTTCACGGAGGTGCCGCCGCCGATCCGCCCCACGTTGAAGGTGGTCTTCGGCGTGGACGGCACCTCGATGGCGCCGATCGCCGCCACGGCGCGCCCGAGCGCATGGATGGGATTGGGTAACCCGAACGCGCCGTAACTGTGGCCACCTGGTCCCTTGAAGGTGACCCGGTAGCGCTTGCTGCCCACTCCGCCGTTCGTGATCTCGAGGCCCGCGCCATCGATCGAGACGAACCGGTCGATACGGCCAAGTCCGTCGGGCCCGAACAGGTGCTTCACGCCCCGAAGGTCGCCCAGGCCCTCCTCCCCGACCGTGGCCACGAACGAGGTGCGCCCCGGCGCCGTGACGGACGCCTGGCCGAGTGCCCGGATCACCCCCAGGAGCACGGCCAGTCCCCGGCAGTCGTCCGTGATGCCCGGCCCGAGCAGGCGCGTGCCCTGCCGGCGGACCTTGACGGGGGTGCCTTCCGGAAAGACCGTGTCCAGATGCGCACTGAAGACGAGATGCGGACCGCCGGCGGCCGTCCCCTCACGCTCGCCAATCACGTTGCCGACGCTGTCGATCCGCACTCGGCGCAGGCCGAGCCCGGTGAACGCGCGGCGGATCACCTCGGCGCGCGCCTGCTCCTTGAACGGCGGGGCGGGCACTTCACACACGGCGATCTGCTGCTCGATCACCCAGGGTTCGAGGGTGTCAGCAGCGGCCACGGCGGCCGCCACGGCCGGCTGGCCGAGCAGGCGCGTCCCGATCGTCGACGCCCCTTGCTGCGCGGCCGCTCCAGCAGACACGCTGGCCACCATGCCGAGGGCGAGAAGCTGTCGATGCACCGTCATGCGCGTGCGCATGCGCACAGGATACACGGGCCGTCGAGTGGCCATGGTTCACGGCTCCAACTTTTCGCAGGCCGCATACGAATTCGTGAAGTTTATGGAGGGCGGTCGGCGCCGGAAGTGACACGATCGTCACCATTCCGACATCCTGCGCTGGCACAATCCCGAGAAGTGGCCGGAAATACAGTCTGTTGCTGGCCCTTAGCCTAATCAGCCGGTTTCGGCGCGAAACGTGCATACATGTCGGGCATCCGGTACGAGGTCGCGCCGGGGCAGGTTCAAGGTCGGGGGACGATCATGAGCATCGTGAAGCTGCTGGGATTCGAAACGCTGGGTTGCGGGTGCCTGGTCGGACATTATCGGGATGCCGGCACCGTGAGCGTCGTCACGTACGTCGAAGAGAAGGGCGGCGCCTGCAGCGACCACAGTCATCGCCGCAATCACGCGGTCATGGCTCGTCGGCGGCGCACCTCCGCCTCCGCGTCGGCCGCGCTGGCGGTGCCCGTGGCGGCCGTCCGCATCGCCGCGCGCTAGCCGTCCCCTCCCCGGCCACGCCCGGGGCCGTTCCCTCCCGGCCCCGGCCCGACCTCGGCGCCATTCCGAATCGCTTTTCCTTCTGGTACCCTCCGGAAGCACCGGCTTCCGCTCATGGACCTGCGCCAACTCGAGATCATCCGCGCCATCGCGGAAACCGGTTCGTTCACCGCTGCCGGGGTCAAGCTGAGCGTCTCTCAGTCGGCCATCAGTCGTCAGGTGCTACTCCTCGAGGAGGAGCTGAACGAGGCCGTCTTCCTGAGGATCGGTCGCCGTATCCGCATCACCCCGGCAGGCGAAGCCCTCCTCCAGTTGAGCCACCGCGTCTTTCTCGACCTGAAGGACACGGTCGCACGCATCACAGACACGCAGGCCTCGCTCATCGGCCCGGTGCGCCTGGCGGGTGGCATGACCGTGAGCCTGTACGTCTTCCCGGCGCTGCTGCGCGATTTCCGCAAGCACCACCCGGACGCCGACATCAAGATCACGGCCGGGGCCACCGACAAGTGCCTGGCCGGCCTGCGGTCCGGGCTCGCCGACGTCGCCCTGCTCACATTGCCAATCAACGACCCGGATCTGGTCACGGTGCCGGCCCTGCAGGAGGAACTGCTGGTCGTGTCGTCCCCGAACCATCCGCTGGCCGCCAAGGCGCGCGTGACGCCGGCCGACCTCCGAGACCAGCCCTTCGTGCTGTTCGAGACGGGGTCCAACACCCGCCGCGTGGTCGACGAGTTCTTCCTGCGCAACCAGATCACGCCGCAGATCGTGACCGAGACCGAGAACGTCGAGATCATCAAGGCCCTGGTGCGGGCTGGCCTCGGACTCTCGATCATCTCGTACCAGAGCGTGGCGCGCGAGGTGGCCTCGGGACAGTTCTTCTGCGCACGAATCACCGGACAGACCCTGATTCGTGAAACCGGGTGGGTGTACGTCCGCGCCAACCGCGTACCGCGCGCCGTCCAGGAGGTGCTCGCCTCCTTCGACCGCGTGAAACCCCGGCTTCGGGTCATCCCCCCGCCGGGACGCGATCGGATCGGCCCCGACGTCCACGCCTGAACGAGGACGGACTGGTTCAGCCGCGCATAATCGGCCCGTATTGAACCGATAACATCATTCTATTTCCCTTGCCGCCACGATAAGCAGTAGTGTGCGCCCAACACGCGGTCACGCGTGCCGCACCACACAAGCCAGTACGCACGTCCCTCCTTGGGCCGGACGACTCGCACCCGTCCGGCCCCTTTTTGTGACGCGCGGCGGCGGGACGGCCGGTCCGCCCTGTTTGGGGCCCTGCGCCATCGCCGCCCCCGCTGACCTGTAGCGTGCGTGGTCACGCCGTGCACGCCGTGGCGGGTTTGTCCGTCATAGCCTTTTGCATCCAGCCATGCGCATATCCACATCGCATGTAGAATTCGGCTGATGGCTTTGTCCGTGGGGTTGCTCGGATTCGGCACCGTGGGCCAGTCGGTGGCCCGGTTGCTCGTGGAACGGACCGACGGTCTGCTGACGCTGACCCACGTCTTCAACCGCGACGTCGCCCGCAAGCGCGTCGACTGGGTGCCGGCGTCGGTCACCTGGACCGACCGGATCGACGACGTGCTCGAGGGCGGTGTCGACGTCATCGTGGAGGTGACCGGCGGGCTCGACCCGGCGCGCGGCTGGCACGAGCGCGCCCTCGAAGCCGGCATCCCGGTGGTGACGGCCAACAAGCAGTTGATCGCGACGCACGGGCAGGCGCTGCTGGCCCGGGCCGCCGCGCGGGGCGTCGACCTGCTGTTCGAGGCTGCGGTAGGCGGTGGCATCCCCGTCGTCCGAGGCCTGCGCGAGGGCATCGCCGGCGATCGCCTGACGACCGTGTCGGGCATCCTGAACGGCACCTGCAACTACATCCTCACGCGGATGGAGTCGGCAGGCCTGCCCTTCGACGCGGCGTTGGCCGAAGCGCAGCAGCTCGGCTTCGCGGAAGCCGATCCCACCGACGACCTCGAGGGCTACGACGCGCGCGCCAAGTTGTGCATCCTCGCGCGTGTCGGCCTCGGCCTCGACCTCTCACCGGCCAGCGTGCAGGCCGAGTCGATTCGTACCATCAGCGACGACGACTTCGTCTACGCGCGTCGACTCCAGGCGACGATTCGCCAGGTGTCGCGCGTGTCAGTCGTGGAGGGCGCGGTGGAAGCCCGCGTGGGCCCGGCGCTGGTGCCCCTCACCTCCCCGCTCGCTCGGGTCATCGGCAGCCAGAACCTGATCGTCGCGGGCGGCGCCTACGGCAAGGAGACGACGTTTGCCGGGTATGGCGCTGGCGGCTTTCCCACGGCCGTGGCCGTCGTCTCGGACCTGCTGGCGATCGCGCGCCGGTCGGGCGGCGCGCCGGCGGCCTGGCCGGGCACGTCTGCGCCGGCCGCCGTGGGGCCCCTGACGGTGGCCCCGTACTATCTCCGGCTCGTCGTCCGCGATCAGCCGGGCATCATCGCCAGCCTCGCCTCCATCTTCTCCGCACACGGCATCAACATCGATGCCGTCCTGCAGGAACCTGGCAACACCAAGGAGCGCCTGCCGTTCGTGATCACCCTGGAGGCCTGCCCGACCAGCGCGATGGCGCAGGCCGTGGCCCAGATCGCGACGCTGCCGTTCCACGTCACGCCGCCACTGTGCCTTCCGGTTCTCGCATGAGTCCCGTCGTCCCGCCCGTCTCGGTGGTCGTGCCGGCGTCGACCTCGAACCTGGGCCCCGGGTTCGATGCGCTCGGCCTGGCCCTCGGGCTCTACCTGCGCGCCGACGTGACGGCCATCACCGACGACGGGCACGGCGACGTCCGATGCACCTTCGTCGGCCCCCTGCCCCCGGGCGACAACCTGATCGTCACGGGGTTCCAGGCGGTGCGGACCGCGCTCGGCGTCGGTCCCGTGCCGTCGGTCGAGGCGACGATCCACTGCGACATCCCGCCGTGTGCCGGACTCGGGAGCAGTGCGGCAGCGCTCGTTGCCGGTGGGCGCCTGGCGGCGCTGGTGATGGAGGGCGTGACCGACGCCCTGCTGATCGACGTGATCACGCAGGTCGAGGGACACCCGGACAACGTGGCGGCCGCGATTCTCGGCGGCCTCGTCGCCGGATGCGTCACGGCCAGCGGCCACGTCGTCGCGGTCGCCTCGCGCTGGCCCGAGTCGGTGCGCCTGGTCATCGCCACTCCATCGGCAGCCCTGCTGACCCGGACGGCGCGGGCGGTGCTGCCGCAGCAGGTGTCGCGGGCCGACGCGGTGTTCAACGTGCAGCGCGTCGCCCTGCTCATGCAGGCCGTGGCCACGGGCCGCACCGAGGTGCTGCGCGAGGCCTTCGGCGACCGCCTGCACCAGCACTATCGCGCATCGCTCGTGCCTGGGCTCGAGACCGTCCTCGCGCTCGACGCCCCGGGCATGCTCGGCGCCTTCCTGTCGGGCGCGGGCCCGTCGGTCGCCGTCTGCGTCGAGGGCGATCCGGCGCCGGTCATCGGCGCCCTGCGCGCCCTCTACGCCTCCATCGATCCCGCCGTCGCCATTCGCGTGGCCGACATCCACCAGCCGGCATCGTCGACGCCGCTGGCGCTGTCCCACCGGTAAGGAAGTGAGAACGTGTCAACGCTGATCGGCCTGCAATGCCACGTGTGCCATGCCGCGTTCCCGGCGGCGGCCACCTACGTCTGCGACCAGTGCTTCGGCCCGCTCGAGCCGGTGTACGACTACGAGAAGGCACGCACGACGTTCACGCGCGAGGCGATCGCCGCGCGCCCGCGCAACATCTGGCGCTATCGCGAACTGCTGCCCATCACCGGCGAGCCGCTCACCGGCTTCGGCTCGGGCTTCACGCCCCTCATTCCTGCGCCGCGCCTCGCCAGGCAGCTGGGCGTCCGTGAGCTCTACATCAAGGACGACGGCGTCAATCACCCGACCCTCTCCTACAAGGACCGCGTCGTGTCGGTGGCCGCCACGCGGGCGGTCGAGCTCGGCTTCGACACCTTTGCCTGCGCCTCCACCGGCAACCTCGGCAACAGCGTCGCGGCGCACGCGGCGCGCCTCGGGCTCAAGTGCTACGTCTTCATCCCCGACGACCTCGAGCCCTACAAGGTGCTCGGCTCGGCGGTGTACCACCCGACGCTGCTGGCCGTGCGCGGCAACTACGACGACGTGAACCGCCTGTGTTCGCAGGTCGCCGACAAGCATGGCTGGGGCTTTGCCAACATCAACCTCCGGAGCTACTACGCCGAGGGCGCCAAGACGATGGGTTTCGAGATCGTCGAGCAGCTCGGGTGGCGGTTCCCCCGGCACGTCGTGTCACCGGTGGCGGGCGGCACGCTGCTGCCCCGCATCTTCCGCGGCTTCCGCGAGCTGCAGCAGCTCGGCCTGGCCGACGGCGACCTGCCGAAGATGTACGGCGCGCAGGCGGCCGGCTCGGCGCCCGTGGTCCGCGCCCTGCACGAGGGGCTGGATTATCCTGATCCAGTGAAGCCCGCGACCATTGCCAAGTCGATCGCGATCGGCAACCCGGCGGACGGCTTCCAGGTGCTCGAGGTGTTGCGTGAGTCGGGCGGCTGGGGAGAGATGGTGACCGACGAGGAGATTCTCGACGGCATCAACCTGCTGGCCGACACCGAAGGCATCTTCACGGAACCGGCTGGCGGCACCACCCTGGCGGTGACGCGCAAGCTCGTGGCGCAGGGCCGCATCCCCGCCGACGAGTCCATCGTGGTCTGCATCACGGGCAACGGCTACAAGACGGCCGACATCATGACCGATCGTGTCGCCAAGGCGGTGCGCATCACCCGCTCGCTCGACGACGTCGATGCCTACCTCGCGGGGACACTCGCGGGCGTGGGCGAGGAACGCGCATGAGTCGCTTCGAACGCTCGAAGCTCCTGGTCCAGAAGTACGGCGGCAGCTCCGTGGCGACGCCCGAGCACATCCGCAACGTCGCCGACCGCATCATCGCCTGCCAGGCGGAGGCCAGGCACCTCGTGGTGGCCGTCTCCGCCATGGGCAAGACCACCGATCAGCTGATCGGCATGGCCAGCCAGGTGTCGAGCCGGCCTGCCGGGCGCGAGATGGACCAGTTGCTCGCCTGCGGGGAGACGATCGCGGTCTCCTTGCTGAGTCTCGCGCTGCAGGATCGCGGCGTGGCCGCCGTCTCGCTCACCGCGGCACAGTGCGGTATCCGGACCGACGGTTCGTTCAACAAGGCCCGCATCGCCAACGTCGAGACCGGTCGCCTGGTCCACGAGCTGGAGAGCGGCCGCGTGGTCATCGTGGCGGGCTTCCAGGGCGTGACCAGCGACCACGAGGTGACGACGCTGGGGCGTGGCGGTGGCGATATCACGGGCGCGGCGCTGGCCGCCGCGCTGCAGGCCCCCGTGTGCGAGATCTGCACGGACGTCGATGGTGTCTACACCGCCGACCCGAACGCCGTCGAAGGCGCGCGCATGGTCCCCGAGCTGAGCTATGAAGAGGCCATCGAACTCGCGGCCAGCGGCGCCAAGGTGCTGCACCCGCGCGCGGCCGAGATCTGCATGCAGTACGACGTGCCCATCCACGTGCGCTCGACGTTCCATCGACGCCAGGGCACATGGATTCGTGGAGGAGTGATGGAGAACGCCGCAGTCGTCGGGATCACGTCGGACAAGAAGATCGCCAAGGTCACCCTCCTCGATGTGCGGGACGAGCCGGGACTGGCGGCTGCCATCTTCCGCGACCTCGCCCGCGAGGACGTCAACGTGCGCCTGATCATCCAGGCCGCACCGAGTCACGACAGCAACCGAATCACCTTCGTGACCGACAACGACCAGGTCGACCGCATCAAGGAGCTCGAGGGCACCTGGCGCAAGAAGAAGATCGTCGGCGAGGTGCAGGTCGATCTGGACGTGGCCAAGATTGCCATCGTCGGCTCGCGCATCGCGTCGACCCCGGGCCTGGCCGCCCGCATGTTCACGGCCCTGGCCCGGGTGGGTGTGAACATCGACTGCATCAGCACGTCGGAGATGAAGGTGAGCTGCGTGATTCGCCGCAGCGACCTCGACAGCGCGGTGCGTGCCGTCCACGGTGAGTTCTTCGGCACGGGCAAGCCGGCCGCATCACGCCCGGCAGCCACACCGACGCGCCGCCCGTCGACGAGCCGCCCTGCCCGGAAGGCCGTGGCCACGAAGGCCTCCCCGGCCAAGGCCCCAGCCAAGGTCCCGGCCGCCACGACGAAGCGCCGCAGCGCACGCTGAACGCTGGTCGCCGCCACGACAAAAGGGCCGCCCCCGCAACGCGCGAGGCGGCCCTTTCCGTTTTCTGGCGGCAGGCTGCAGCCCGCAGGCTGCCTGCCATGGCTTTCTACCTTCTACCTTCTACCTTCTACCTTCTACCTTCTGCCTTGTCATGAGTCATGAGTCATGAGTCATGAGGCATGAGGCATGAGGCATGAGGCATGAGGCATGAGGCATCACTTGCTCTTCTCGTCATCCTTCGGCGTCTTGAGCGCGTAGCCCTTGCGCGCCCACACGCTCACGCCGGGCTTGTTCACCTTGACCTCGATCGCACGGCGCTTGCGCGTCGGGTCGGGATTGGACGAGTAGTAGCCGAGCACGTAGTAGTCGCTGGTCTCGGCGTCGATCTTCTTGAGCGCGCGCTCGAAGTCGTTCTGGTTGACCACGGCCGTGCCGCCCGTCTCCTCGGCGAGCACGCGCAGGCTGTCCTGCGTCTTGCGCACGTGATTGCCCCACTCCACCATGTCGACCTCATCGTCCATCTCGGCGCCGCCGACCAGGCCACGCGGGTCGATGGTGTAGATGGTGGCGTTGGCGCGATTGGCGGCGCGCGTGAGGTCGGCCAGTTCGCGGGCGAGGTCGGCGTCGGCGAACTGCTGGCCCTGGCGGTTGGTCACGGCCGCCGGGTCGCGCGGGTCCATGCCCGTCTGGTTGTAGCCGTACAGCGCATCGCGCTGCAGGCGCCCCTGCGGGAACGGATCGAAGTCGAACCCGTTGCTCACGAAGATCAGCGCCTTGCGCCGGTTCTGCACCTTCTCGAGCTCGCGCATCAGGTCGTAGGCCGTGCTGAAGGCCACGTGGGCGCGGTACCGGAGTTCCTGGTTCCCCTGCTGCCCGTTGGGCTGCTCCAGGATGTCCTTGGGCTTGAGGCCGCTGCCGCTGATCTTCTTGATCGACTCCTCGAGGCGCTTGCGGTCGTACGTCAGGTCGACCGAGATCGAGGAGGGGCCGGTCGACACGATGCCGAACATGTCGCCGTCGTGGATCAACTGCGTCGAGATCTTCTTGAAGAGATCACGGATGCGCGGCGTCTGACGGAAGTCCAGGTGCAGGTCGTCGACGAAGAGCAGGAAGATGCGCCCGGCCGCGTCGTTCACGGGCCGCGGCGGCGGCAGCACCATGCCTTCCTCGACCGGGGCCGGCGGCGGCGCCGCGAGGTTGAAGAAGCGGCCGCCGTGCACGAGCGTGAGCGACGCGACCGTCTGCGCCACGCCGTCCTCGATGACGACGAAGTCCTCGCGCTTCAGGTCGGCGAGGAACTGCCCGGCACCGTCGCGGGGAATCACGTCGGTGCTGACCAGGCTGGTGACGGTGCTGAAGTCGGCGCGCGGCTGCTCGCGCACGGGGGCGGCCGGCGGGGGCGCCGCGGCGGGCGCGGGGGCTTGTTGCTGCGCGGAGAGGGTCGCCACGCCGAGCAGGGCCGCCGCGACCAACGTTCCGAGTCGGCTCAGTCGTACAGGCATCATTCGATTATAGGTGCCGGCGCCGCAGACGCCGCCTCGCGGTCGTTGCCGGACGCACGCTCCTGCGCGCCAGTCGGTCCACCCCGGCGACGCTTGCGCTTGCCAGTGCCGGCAGGCTTCTCGGCCTGAACTTCAGACGCCGGCGGGCGGCGTTCAGCCTTGCCCGGGGGGCGCCCCCGGCGGGCCTGCGGTTCCATCGGCGGCGGCAGGCGCCGCTGCTCCACTTCCTTGAGGAGCGCCGTCCAGTCGAAGGGGATGTCCGGATAGCGCTGCTCGAGCGCCCGCTGGGTTGCCGGATCGAGGGGGCCGCGCCCGAACGACTGCCCCTGGGGCATGGCGCAGAAATACAGGACGCGCAGGCGCGGTTCCCCGCGCCCGTCGGGACGCTGGTGCAGGAGGTACAGGGTATCGATGCCGCGCTTGTCCCGGGCGAGTCGGATGAGCGGCACGCGAGATCTCCGCCCTTACTTCCGCTTCGGCTTGCCGGCGGCGCGCGCCGTCGGCTTGGCGGCAGGACGACGGACCGCCGGGCGCGCGGCCTTGGCGGCCTTGGCGGGCTTGGTCGTGGCGGCCGCCGGGCGCGCGGCAGGCCGCGTCGCCTTGGCGGGCCGGGCGGCCGGCCGGGCCTTGGTCGTCGGCCGGGCCGCGGCAGCGCCTCGACTCGGACTCGACTTGGCCGCCACCGGACGCGCAGGGCGTACCGCCGGCTTCTTGGCAGCCGACTTGGCCGCGCCCTTGCCCGTAGACCGGGCCTGTGGCTTGGCCGAGCCGCTCGGCTTGCCCTTGCCCTTCGGGGCCACGGCGCGCGCGAGCGGCGCCGGCTTGGCCGCCTTGGCGGGCTTGGCAGGCTTGGCTGGCTTGGAAGCAGCCGCAGTCTTGCGCGCGGCGGGCGCGGCGACCGGGCGCGGCGACGCCTTGCTGACCTTGGGCGGCGCGACCTTCGGCGCGCCCTTGGGGGCGACCTTTGGCGCAGCCTTGGGCTCGACCTTGGGCGCGACCTTGGCTGCCGGCGCCTTGACCACCGGGGCCGGCGTCGCCTTGGCGACGGCGGACTTCGGCGCCGCCTTGGGTGCCTCCGGAGCCTTGGACGCGGGGGCCTTGGTGACCGGGGACGCCTGGACGGTCGCCTTCGGCGTCGCTGCCGCGGCTGGCGCAGCCGGCACCACGGGCGCTGCCACGACCGGCGCCGCCGCCGGAGCGGGAGCGGGAGCAGGAGCGGGAGCAGGAACCGAAGCCGGCGCCGGGGCCGTCGAGGACTGCGGAGCGACGCGACGCTCGGCCGCTTCCTTGATGGCGGCCTTGGCGCGCGCGGTCGCGTCGGCAGCCGATTGCACGGCCGACAGCGCGCTCTTGGCGGCCGTCTGGCCCGATGCCGCAGCCCCGACCTTGGGCTTCTGGGCCTTGGGCTTCTGTGGCTTGGACTTCAGGGGCGGCAGTCGGAGAGGCTCGGCCGCAGCGGCCGCCGCCGCCTCGGCGATGGCGCGTCGGCTGTCGATCGGGGTGTCGTCCCGCCTGGGGTTCTGGATGGCCGACTCGACCGCGGCCTCGATGTCGCTGGCGCGCCGGGTCTTGATGGACACGATGTCGACCAGCGGCGTGTCGGCAGGGACGCCTGCCTCGGCCGGAAGCCCGGGATCACGGAACACGCGCTCGAGCCGGATCTGATCGCCACCGAGCGACCCGTAGGACCAGATTTCGCCGGCTCCGATGGAGTGTTGGGCACAAAGCCGGCGCGTCGCGTCGACGCAGGCCACCGGCACGTACAGCCGGAACTGGGCGCGGGCCTTGGCAAACAGGACCCACTGGTACATGGCCTCGAGGTTGTTGACCGACTCACCGGTCTCCACCTCGATCAGCGCGAACGGCTTGCCGGGCGCATCCTTGGGTGTGAGGATGAGATCGGGATAGGCCTGCCCAGTGCCCGTCTTGATGGGCACCCGACGCTCGTCACCGACGTTCACCTCGACGACGAATTTTTCGCCGAACGAGAGTTCCAACGCCCGGATGACCCGGTCGTGCTCGAACTGTTCGCGTACCGGACGGATCAGAATCGCCACACAGCCTCCGCGGCCCCACAATGGGTGCCGGCGTGCCCCGCGCCTGCCGCGCGGCGGCAAACGGGGAATGCTAGCATGGATATGTAACCAATCGCCAGCGAGTTGCGCTCGGCGGCCCCTATTCTGCCACAGGCCATCCGGAATCCCTAACGCCCTGTTTTCAGGCTACTTAGCGCCCCTGCCCCAACCGTGAACGACCGATTCCTCCGCGCCTGCCGGCGCCAGCCCGTCGACGCCACCCCCGTCTGGTTCATGCGCCAGGCCGGACGATACATGCCGGAATATCGGGCGTTACGCCAGCAGTACAGCCTGCTCGAGCTCTGTCGCACCCCGGATCTGGCGGCTCAGGTGACCCTCCAACCCGTCGACGCGATCGAGGTCGACGCCGCCATCCTGTTCTCGGACTTGCTGTTACCGCTCGAGCCCATGGGGCTGCGCTTCGACTTCGTGAAGGGCGAGGGCCCGGCGTTCGACGACCCCATCCGGTCGGCGGCCGACGTCGATCGGGTGCGCCCCATCGACCCGGAAGCGGCGCTCGGCTATGTCCTCGACACCATCCGGCAGCTCAAGCCGCGCCTCGAGGTGCCCCTCATCGGCTTCGTCGGCGCCCCCTTCACACTGGCGTCGTACGCCATCGAGGGCGGCCCGTCGAAGGACTTCGCGCGCACCAAGGCCATGATGTATGCCGAGCCGGAGGCGTGGCACACCCTGTGCGGCCGTCTCGCCGACATGGCGGGCACCTATCTCCGGGCCCAGATCGCGGCCGGTGTCGACGCCGTGCAGGTGTTCGACTCGTGGGTCGGCCAGCTCGGCCCGGCCGACTACCGGGAGTTCGCCCTGCCCCACACCCGCCGCGTGTTCGAGCACATCGCCGGACTGGGCGTGCCGTCGATTCACTTCGGGGTCGGCACGGCGATGCTGCTCGAGGACATGGCCACGGCCGGCAGTGACGTGGTCGGCGCCGACTGGCGCACGCCGCTCGACCGGGCCTGGCAGCTCATCGGCCCCGACAAGGGCATCCAGGGCAACCTCGACCCGACCCTGCTCCTGGGCCCGTGGTCACGCGTCCGGGCGTCGGTCGAGGACATCGTCAATCGGGCGGGCGGCCGGCCTGGACACATCTTCAACCTCGGCCACGGCGTGTTGCCGATGACCTCGCCCGAGGTGATCCAGCGCGTCGCGCGGCTGGTGCACAGCCTGACGTCCGCCAAGGGGCGATGACAGCCGGCGCCGCCCCGCGGGTCGTCATCCTCGGGGGCGGCCTGGCCGGACTGTGCGCCGCGTGGGAGTGCCATCGGCAGGGCCTCGGCGCCGTCGTGCTCGAGGCCCAGCCTCGCGCCGGCGGCGTGATCCGGACCGATGTCGTCGATGGCGTCGTGCTGGACACCGGACCGGACGCCTTCCTCGTCAGCAAGCCCGGGGCGATCACGCTCTGTCGCGAGCTCGGCCTCGAGGGCCAACTCATCTCGATGTCGCCGCCGCGCGGGGCCTATGTGCTCCGCGACGGGGTGCTGCACGCGCTGCCGGAAGGCGGCGCGTTCGGCATCGCGACCCGCGTCGGGCCGTTCCTGCGGAGCACCCTCCTCTCGCCCGCCGGCAAGCTGCGCGTCGCGCTCGAGCCCCTCGTCCCGGCTCGCCGCGGCGGCGAGGACGAGAGCGCCGGAGCGTTCTTCAGGCGACGATTCGGCCACGAGGCCGCCGAACGCATCGCCCAGCCCCTGCTCGGGGGGATCCACGCCGGCGACCTCGACCGCCTCTCCGTCGAGGCCGTGCTGCCGCAACTGGCCACCGTGGAGCGCGGCGGCGGCAGCGTGCTGCTGGCCTTGCGGCGGCAAGGACAGCGGGCCACGGAGGGCGGCGCCTTCAGGAGCTTCCCGGGCGGCATGGCCACGCTGGTCGACACCCTCGTGGCCGCGCTTCCTCCCGACACCCTGCGGCTCGGCACGGCGGCGACCGCGATCGAGCCCGTCGGTACGGGCTGGCGCGTGCGGACGGGCAAAGGCGACGCGGTCGAGGCCGACATTCTCGTCCTGGCCGCCCCGGCGCCGACCGTCGCCGAGTGGCTGGCGCCTGTCGCCCCCGAGGCCTCCGCGCAGGCCGCCGGCATCCGGTACGTGTCCAGCGCCGGCGTGCTGGCCGTGTACCCGCGCGCGTCGGTCGCGACGCCGCTCCGCGGCAGCGGGTACGTCTCGACGCCCGGG
>NZ_JBIINP010000230.1:0-5927 GCF_044337415.1 Luteitalea sp. | reverse complement strand
GCGTAGGCGGCGTTGTCGCGGTCGTCGCGGCTGTCGGGCGAGCCCACCGTGAACCCGAACATGCTGTCGTGCCACCGCACGTTGCGGCCGACGGCCTTGGCGTACGGGTCGAAGACGAGCTTGGCGGGGTTGAAGCGATGCCCGGCGCGGAGGTCGTAGGGCCCGTGGACCCGGTAGCCGTACAGCTGCCCGGGGCGCACCTCGGGCAGGTAGCCATGCCAGACCTGCTCGGTGCGTTGGCGCAGCGGCAGCCGGTGCGACTCACGCCCGGCGTAGGGCGAGTCGAACAGGCAGAGGTCGACGCCGGTCGCATGCTCGGAGAAGAGCGCGAAGTTGACGCCGATCCCGTCCCAGGTGGCGCCGAGCGGATAGGGAGAACCTGGCCAGACTTTCATCGCAACGGGCTGCTCCGCTTCGGCAGGGCGATGATCACCCCGCCCTGCAGTTCAAAGTTCAGAATTCGGAATGGAGAGGATGCCGGTCGCCGGACTCCGCGTGCCCTGCATTCTGAATTGTGAATTCTGAATTCCCCGTGCCGGCCGCTGGCTCTTCAGCGGACGTCACGGGGTAGCAAGTATGCCATCGGCGGCTCAGCTGCCGGACTGCAGGGCCCGGACGAGGACCCATCCCATCAGAATCGCCCGGAGGGACCAGGCGACCGTCCGGATCCAGTTGGTCCCGACCAGCGCCGCGTGCACCCGGGCGTCGTAGCCGCCACCCAGCTGGGCGTGCAGGGGCACCTGCACGAAGGCCGTCGACAGCCAGATCACGCCCACCAGCGCCGCTCCCGCCCAGGCCCAGCCGGCGGGCAGCACCGCCGGGCGGTCCTGCAGCAGCCACAGCGCGGTGCCCAGTTCCACGAGCATCACCGGACCCACGACGGGCGTGATCAGGCGCGAGTGGGCCTCGGCGAAGGCAGGGTAGGTGGCGCGCTCGGCGTGCGAGAACAGTGGGTAGTGGACGACCTGGATGACCCAGATCAGGCCCGTCAGGTACCACGTGGCCGCCGCGTTGGCCACGAGGAGCAGGGCGCCCGTCACGCCGGCGTGGCCTCGACCCGGCCCAGCGTGAACCGCAGGGCGTCCTCGAGGTGCGGGTGCGAGAACGCGTAGCCGGCCTGCGTGAGGGCGGCGGGCAGCACCCGCTTGCTGCTCAGCAGCTCGGCCTCCGCCATCTCGCCGAACAGCGTCGTGAGCACGAACCCCGGCACCGGGAAGATCGTCGGTCGCCGCAGCACCCGACCCAGCGTGCGCGTGAACTCGGCGTTGGTCACCGGGTGGGGCGACGTGACGTTGATCGGGCCGCTCACGCTGTCGTGCGTCAGTGCGAAGAGCAGCGAGCCGAGCACGTCTTCCATCCCGACCCAGCTGTAGTACTGCTCGCCAGAGCCGACGCGCCCGCCGACGCCCAGGCTGAAGGGCAGCTTCATCTTGCCGAGGGCGCCGCCGCGGGCGTCGATGATGATCCCGAACCGCGGGTGCACCACGCGGATGCCAGCCGCGCGCGCCGGATCGGCTGCGCTTTCCCACGCCAGGGACACATCCGACAGGAAGCCCTGCCCGGGCGCACTGGTCTCGGTGAGGTCTTCGGTGTCGCGATTGCCGTAGAAGCCGATGGCCGAGGCGCTGATGAACACGCGCGGCTTCACGGGCAGGGCCGCGAGCGACTCCGCCAGCGCCCGCGTCGGGCCCACACGGCTGTCGCGGATCTTCGCCTTGAAGGCCGGCGTCCAGCGCCCACCCGCGACGTTCTCGCCCGCGAGGTGGATCACGGCGTCGACGTGGCCGAGTGCCGCCGGGTCGACGAGACCGCGTTCAGGCGACCACTGGTGCTCGCCCGCGCGCGGCGTGCCGCGCACCAGCCGCACCACCTCGTGTCCGCCGCCCTGCAGGAACGGCACGAGGGCCGCGCCGACGAGGCCCGAGGCCCCGGTGATGGCAATCCGCATGGGAGTTCCTTGGCCGTGCCGCGCCAGATCGGCGCGCGTCACCCAGTGACGATACGCGAACATGCGCCGCAACACCCGCTCCACCATCGGCCGCGCTGGCCACGACAGCGGATCCAGCGGCAGCCGCCACGTCACTTCGTCGTGCAGCACGCAGGAACCGGGTTCCGGGTGCCGGGTACCGGGTACGTCACGGGGCGCTGCGCTCCCCGATACCCGCTCCCCGCTCCCCGTCTCAATCCTATGGATGTGAAGCCAGTACGAGAACGGGCCGGAGGCCTGCCGGTCTGCGAACTGGACGCCATCCTCGAAATGTGCGGGATCGTGCTGCGCATGCCAGGCGAGCGTGAGCGGACCCTGCGACAGCTCGAGCACGACACGGCCGTCGGCCAGGCCGCCCTCGCGCGACCGGACGCGCACGCGATCCCACGGCGGCAACAGGCGCGGCAGGGCAGACGGCTGGGCATGCCACGCGAACGCGCGGGCACGATCGACGGGCAGGGCGACGGAGAAGCGGCGGGTGATCACGGGAGTGCCAGACGAAAAACGCCGCTCCACACAGTGTGCGGAGCGGCGGAGTACGACAGGTGCTTCCAGTTCGTAGGCGTCGGCCATGGCCGACGCGCAGAACTAGTTGGCCTTCGGCAGGATGACGGTGTCGATCACGTGGATCACGCCGTTGCTGGTCGCCACGTCGGCCTTGATGACCTTGGCGCCGTCCACCGTGACCGTGCCGCCGTTGACGGCGATCTTCACGCTCTGGCCCTGGACCGTCTTGGCTTCCTTCAGCTTCACCACGTCGGCCGCCATCACCTTGCCGGCAACCACGTGATACGTGAGGATGGCCTTCAGCTTCGCCGTGTCCTTCAGCAGGGCCTCGACCGTGCCGGCCGGGAGCTTCTTGAACGCGTCGTCGGTCGGCGCGAACACGGTGAACGGACCGGCGCTCTTCAGCGTGTCGACCAGGCCCGCGGCCTTCACGGCGGTCACGAGCGTGTTGAACATCCCGGCACCCACTGCGGTGTCGACGATGTCCTTGGTCTGCGCGGAGGCGGGGGCGGCAGTGACGGCAACGGCAAGGGCGGCGGCAAGAGCAATACGACGAATCATGGCAAGTCCCTCCAAAAAGGACCGGTAGGGCGCGGTCTTCACCACGCCGTTCCTACGTGACCAACGCGCCCGGAAGGGGCGCCGCAAGTGCCGCATGGCGGCGGACGGAACTACGACGCCGGAGAGTGGCCGTGAGGATCCCGGCGCGTTGCGCTGGGGCTGACCTCGCGCCATCATGGCGACTTGTGTATTGACGCGCCCCGCGTCCGGAAGGCCCCACGAATAATTCGATGCGCGTCGACGAGTTCGATTTCCCGCTGCCCGAAACGCAGATCGCCCAGCACCCGCCGGCGGTGCGCGGCACCTCGCGTTTGATGGTGCTCGACCGCGCCACTGGCGCCACCACCATTGGTACTGTCGACGATCTGCCGGCGCACTTTCGCGCGGGCGACGTGCTCGTCGTCAACGACACGCGCGTGTTTCCCGCGCGTTTGTTGGGCCACAGACTGCCAGGCGGCGGACGGCTGGAATGCTTGCTCGTGGAGCGACTCAGGGCTCAGGGCTCAGGGCTCAGAGAGCACGCAGATGCGGACGGGGCTGGGGGCTTGGGGCTCGGAAGACAGGGAGGGCTCAGGGCTCAAGGCTCAGGGCTCGGAGAGCTTTCTGAAGGGGATCTGTGGGAAGCGCTCGTGCATCCCGGTCAGCGATTGAAGGTCGGCAGTCGGTTCGTGATCGACGCAGGCAGGAGTGAGGAATCCGGAGTCGGGAATAGAACGGCCGCCGCCGGTGTTATCCATGGGGAGATCCTCGGGCGAGGGAGTCACGGCAAGCGCACCGTGCACCTGCGTGCGGAGGGGTTTGCCGACGTCGACACGGCGATCGAGGCCCTTGGCCACATGCCGTTGCCGCCGTATATCAAGCGGCCGGACGCCACCGACGATCGCGAGCGCTACCAAACGGTGTACGGCACGCAGCGCGGATCCGTCGCCGCGCCCACGGCAGGGCTGCACTTCACGCCGGGGATGCTCGAGCGACTGCAGGCGATGGGCGTGGAGATCGTGCGCGTCACGCTGCATGTCGGCTATGGCACGTTCAAGCCGGTGCGCGTCGAGCAGATCGAGGATCACGAGGTCGATCCCGAGCGCTACCACGTATCGGAAGAGGCCGCCGCGTCGATCAACCGCGCGAAAGCCGAAGGTCGACGCGTGATCGTCGTCGGCACCACCAGCACGCGCGCGCTCGAGAGTGCGGTCGACGAGAACGGCCGCGTCCGCGCCGGGTCGGCCACCACATCGCTCTACATCAGGCCGGGCCACCAGTTCCGCGTGCTCGACGCGCTGATGACCAACTTCCACGTCCCGCGCTCGTCGCTGCTGTTCCTGGTCTGCGCCTTCGCCGGCCACCGCCACGTCATGGACGCGTATGCCAGCGCCGTCGCCGAGGGCTTCAGGTTCTACAGCTACGGCGACGCTATGCTGATCGAGTAGAACCCTGCGGTGGCGATTTGAAATTTGAACTTTGAAATTCTCGAGCGCCGGCTGCGCCTGGCGCGGCGAAGGCCGGAAGGCCAAGCCGCCGAGAATTTCGAATTTCAAATTTCAAATTGCCAGCTATCCTGTCGGCCATGCTGCGTTCGAAGTTGACCTTCCTCGCCGGCGCGCTCGCCGGCTCGGCGTTCACGGCGCTCGCGCTCACGGCGGGCTCGGCTGGCCTCCAGGCACTCCGCGCGCCAGAGGCGCAGGCGGCCAAGGCGGCGCCCAAGGCCGGGGCGATCAAGTACTCCACGCAGGTCGTGTTCGAGAACGAGCGCGTGCGCGTCAAGGACGTCACGTTCCCGGCCGGCGTGCTCGACACGGGCATGCACACGCACGACCTCGCGCACGTCGGCGTGATCCTCACCGAGGGCAAGCTCGTCTTCACCGAGCCTGATGGCAAGAAGGAGACGGCGTCGTTCACGAGCGGCAGCGTCGGCTTCCGCGCCGCCAACGCCACCCACATGGTGGCCAGCCCCGGCCCGCAGCCGATGCGCGTGATCGAGGTCGAGCTCAAGTGAGAGCGGCTGTGCCGCTCTCGTGCCGGCAGCCGTCAGTCGGCAGTCGGCAGTCCTCACGATCTGTCCGTGGCCGTCGACGCTGCGCGTCGACGGTCAGCGATCTCTCCCGAGAGATCGATCCTTCAGTTGGTGGCCGTCGACATGCTTGGCCCGCCGAAGCCGTGGCGAAGGCGGCGCCGACGGTCAGTGATCTTCCGCGACGCCTTTCTCTGATGGCCCTGTGCTTCGCTGCGGCGTTCCTCTTCCTCGCGACCGCCGCACAGGCACAATCCCCCGCGCCCCGACCCAACATCGTCGTCATCCTCGCCGACGACCTGGGCTACGGCGACCTCGCCTCCTACGGCCACCCGCTGCACCGCACGCCGCACCTCGACCAACTCGCGCGCGACGGCATCCGCGCCACCAGCGCCTACGCGCCGTCGCCGTCCTGCTCGCCGACGCGTGCGTCGTTGCTCACGGGTCGCTACGCGTTCAAGGTCGGCGTGCCCGCGCCGTTCTCACCGCGCAGCACCGGCGGCCTGCGCGCGCGCGAGCACGTCACGCTGCCGCGCGTGCTGCACGACGCCGGCTACCGCACGATGGTCGTCGGCAAGTGGCACCTCGGCGACCAGCCGGGCATGCGCCCGCTCGACCACGGCTTCGATCGCTTCGTGGGGTTGCTCTACAGCCACGACTACAAGGACCCGTTCGTCCAGACGCCCGAGAAGCTGGCGCTGTGGGATGGCGAGACGCGCCGCGTCGAGGAGCCGGACCCGGCCACGCTCACGCCCACCTACACGCGCGAGGCCGTCGCGTTCATCCGCGACAGCGCCGCCGCGAAGCAGCCGTTCTTCCTCTACCTCGCGCACTCGATGCCGCACGTGCCGCTGGCCGTGTCAC
>NZ_JBIINP010000311.1:0-3752 GCF_044337415.1 Luteitalea sp. | reverse complement strand
ACGCGCGGCGCGTCGGGCGCCGGCTGTCCCGGCACGGGCGGAGTCGGCGGGGGCTTCGGCGCATTCGGGGCGTCCATGCCGATGGCGGCCGCGAGCGTGATCGGGCCTTCCTTGTCGCCGGCCGCCGCGTCGCGTTCGACAGGTGTGCCGGCGAACACGGCCTTGAGGTCGGTCTCGGCCCAGGACTGCGCGCTGGTCGAGGCGATCGGCTGCGCGGTGCGGCCGTTCACGCCGCCCTCGACCGGCGCCACCGAGCGCGCGAGCGGGAAGGCGGTGATCAGGCCGAAGTTCTCCGTGATCGGGTGGTCGGGGTAGGTGGCCACCACGGGCACCGACGGACCCGCGCCGAGCATCTGCCCGACGCTGCTCACATCGACGACCACGTTGGCGCCGACGTCGATGCCCCAGGCCTTCGCCAGGCCGATGAGGCCCGCGAGCGGTGCCGCATCCGCGCCGTCGGGCGGATCGATCAGCAGCACCAGCTTGCCGCCCTTGTCGAGGTAGCGCGTCACCATGTCGAGTTCCGGCGGCAGGAAGTCGTTCTTCGGACCAGCGATCACGAGCACGGCGGCGTCGGCCGGGACGTCCTGCTGCTGCGCGAGGACCACCTTCTCGACCGCGAAGTTGTCGCGCTGCAGCGCGCTGGCGATGGCGTTGTACCCGGTGCGCTGGTCGGCGCTCGTCGTGTCGCGTTCGCCGTGGCCAGACGAGAAGTACACCTTGGTCTCGCCGCCCTGCACGGCCTTGACGATGGCGTTGGTGATGTCCTGCTCGGTGTCGGTGGTGATGCGCTCGACGCGGCCGTTGTAGTCGACGGCAATCGTGCCGTACTGCTGCACCTGCCACTGGCGGGCCACCGCCGGCTGCTTGTCGGGGTCGATGTACTCGACCTGCAACTGCTTGCTGGCGTAGGTGTAGCCCTCGAGCCGATCGCGGAAGCGCTGGAACTCGGTGTCCTTGGCGAACACCTTCACCTGCACGGGGGTCTTCAGGCTGTCGAGCACCTTGCGGGTCTGGTCCGACAGCGTGAACTGGCCGCCCTCGGTCAGGTCCCAGCGCTTGTGCTGGCGGGTGGCCACGTAGTTGACGCCGACGAGGATGCCGAGCAGGAGCAGCACGCTGGCCGAGGTCAGCGCGCCGGCGCGCGTGCCGCGGCGCGACCACAGCGTGGCGAACTCACGCCACTGCGTGGCCAGGTAGGTGAGCACCACGATCAGGCCGGCCAGCGCGAGGCGCTGCCAGACCTGCTGCTGCTCGGGCTTGATGAAGCGGATGGCGACGGCGGCGACGACGAGCGCCGTGCCGATCCAGCCGAGGACGTTCACGAAGCGATGCATGGCTGTGCGTCTCCGGACCGGGGTTACCCGCGCCACCGGTCGGCGTCGACCGACCGGGCGGTGAGGAAGAGCCCGAACGCGATCACGCTCAGGTAGTAGACGACGTGCTGGGTGTCGATCACGCCCTTCGAGAAGTCCTCGAAGTGCTGGAACACCGACAGCGCCGAGACGACGGCGCGGCCCACCGGGCCGGCGCCCTCGCCGACCCAGGCGACGAGCAGGAGCATGAGCAGGACGGCGTAGGTCAGCAGGCCGGCGACGATCTGGTTGCGCGTCAGGTTCGACAGGAACAGGCCGATGGCGATGAAGCCGCCGCCGAGCAGCAGCAGGCCGAGGTAGCCCGTGAGGATGGGGGCCACCTCGGGGTCGCCGTACGCGAACAGCCACAGCAGGTTCAACGCCGAGAGCAGGAGCATCAGCGCGTACAGCGCGAACGCGCCGAGGAACTTGCCGAGCACGATCTCCCAGTCGGTGAGCGGCGAGGTGAGCAGCAGCTCGATGGTGCCGCTGCGCTTCTCCTCGGCGAAGGTCCGCATGGTGAGCGTGGGGATGAAGATGAGGATGATGATGCCCGCCTGCAGGAGCAGCGGACGGATCAGCATCTCGTTGACGTTGATGGCCTGCGGGCCGCCCATGCCGAACTGCGACATGCGGAGGCTCTGCTCGCTGAAGAAGTTCAGGAAGCTGTAGAACATCCAGCCGAAGAGCAGCGCGAACAACCCGACCAGCATGTAGGCGATGGGCGAGCCGAAGTAGCTGTGCAGCTCGCGGCGGGCGATGGCGAGGGTGTTACGCACCGGCCACCTCCGTCGTCTGCGGCGCGGCGGCCAGCGCGTCGGCGGGCAGGTCGCTCGTGGTGAGCTGCAGGAAGATCTCCTCGAGGCTCATGCGCATGGGGCGGAGCTCGACGAGGCCGAACCCGGCGCCGACGGCGGCCTGCGCCACCGCGCGCCGCACGTCGAGGCCCTTCTCGCTCTGCACCTCGAACCCGGTGAATGCGCCGTGCTGCCCGGCGACGGTCACGACCGTCACGCCGCCGACGGCGGCCAGCACCGGCTGCGCGTCGGCGCCCTGCGTGTCGAGCTCGACGTACACCGAGGCGGCGCCCTGCAGGCGCGCCGTCAGGTTGTCGGGCGTGTCCTCGGCCACGACGCGGCCCTTGTTGATGATCACGACGCGCGAGCAGGTCTGCGCGACTTCCGGCAGGATGTGCGTGCTCAGGACGATGGTGTGGTCGCCGCCGAGGCTGCGGATCAGGTCGCGGGTCTCGATGATCTGCTTCGGGTCGAGCCCGGCGGTGGGCTCGTCGAGCACCAGCACGTCGGGGTTGTGGATCAGGGCCTGGGCCAGGCCGACGCGCTGCTTGTAGCCCTTGGACAGCTTGCCGCAGTGGCGATGGGCCATGTCGGCCACGTGGGCGCGCTGCATCACGCTCGCGACGCGGCTGGCCTGCTCGCCTGCGGGCACGCCCTTGATGCGCGCCACGAAGCGGAGGTATTCCCGCACCGTCATGTCGGGATAGAGCGGCGGCGTTTCCGGCAGGTAGCCGATGCGGCGCTTGGCCTCCACGGGCTGGTCCTGCAGGTCGAACCCCGCGACGCGCGCGCGGCCCTCGGTGGGCGGCATGTAGCCGGTCAGGATGCGCATCGTGGTGGTCTTGCCGGCGCCGTTGGGCCCCAGGAACCCCAGGATTTCGCCTTTCCCGACGTTGAAGCTCACGCCGTCGACCGCCGTGAAGGGGCCGTAGCGCTTGGTGAGCTGCTGCACCTCGATCACCGTGTGTCTCCAGATCACGGCCCGCCGCGACGCCGTCGTCCTGGGCGCCCGAGGGCCGGTTGAACGCTGTGACGGGGTTGTCACTCCCGTCGGTCGACTGCCAATCTCACATCGTAATGAGCGCCGGGGGGCGGGTCAATTTCTCGGCAGTCGGGAGTCGACAGGGCCGGGCAGCCGGCAGTGGGCAGTCGGCAGTCGGCAGTGGAGTGCGGAGCTCAGCCTTTGGGCCCGCTGAGCCCTGAGCCGGCGCGGTGAGCTCTCTGAGCCTTGAGCCTTGAGCCCTGAGCCCTGAGCCCTGAGCCTGCCCCTGAGCCCTGAGCCGCCGACCCTGAACTTCCCAGCCCCGAGCACCTAGCCCCAACCCTGTTCAGTGAGCCCTGAGCCTCGAGCCGACCCTGAACTTCGAGCCCCCAGCCCCAAGCGCCCAGCCCCTGTTCCGTCTGTGATATATGAACACTTGCTCATATGTCGCAGATGGACGCCGCCCCAGAGCCTGCCCGCACCGCACCCACGACCGCCCGAAGCCGCGCGGCGCGCGGCCCCTCGGCCTCGCTGTCCAGCGACACGGCGCAGGCGCTGGCCGACACGTTCCGCGTCCTCGGCGACCCCACGCGCATCCGCCTCATCGCCGCGATGGCC
>NZ_JBIINP010000023.1:0-46905 GCF_044337415.1 Luteitalea sp. | reverse complement strand
CGCGTCTGCCTGTCGAACACCCAGCCGGATGTGCCGCCCGAGGGGTAGGTCCAGTTGCTGCCCTGGAGGTTCGTGGCCGTGCTGCGGAAGGCGACGTACCGCCCATCCGGGGTGATCTGGAGGTCGGGCGCGCAGGCGCCGTTACCGGTCGTGTTCGGGTCGGTCGCCGAGAACGTCAGGAGCTCGGTCGTGTTGGCCACCATGTCGCGCACGAAGACGTTGCTCGTGGCGGCGATACCCGGCGGCACGTTCTTGCCCGGAACGAGATCGCCCGGCGTGGCCGTCGAGCAGAAGGCGACGTACCGGCCGTCGGACGACACCGCCACGCGGGCGCCGCGCTCGGCCGTGACCGAGTCGGGCGTCCTGGCGTTGACGGTGACCAGCCGCAGCGTCTGTGCCGTGCCGAGCCGGGGTGACAGGGTGGTGGCCAGTGCTCCGAGCACGAGCAGGCCGTGGAGCAGTCGCCGGGACGAGCGCAGGGTCACGAGGCCTACGGTACGCCAAACCGGGGCGATGCCGATCGTCCCGGTTCAGCAGCCCAGCTACTTCGTCGCGGTCGCTCCGGCCGAGGTGCGGGCCTCGGCGATGAACTGCGCCATGCGCGCCTCCAGCACCGACAGTGGCACCGACCCGAGCGCGAGGATGGCGTCGTGGAAGCGGCGCTGGTCGAACGCCGTGCCCAGCGCCGCCTCGGCTTCGCGGCGATGCCGTCGGATCTGCAGTTCGCCCAGCTTGTAGGAGAGCGCCTGGCCCGGCCAGGCGATGTACCTGTCGATCTCGGTGGTGATCTCGTGCTCGGAGAGCGCGGCGTGCGCGCGCAGGTAGTCGATGGCCTGCTCGCGCGTCCAGCCGAACTGGTGGAGCCCCGTGTCGATCACCAGCCGCGAGGCGCGCCACATCTCGTACGTGAGCCGCCCGAAGTCCTCGTACGGCGTCTCGTAGATGCCCATCACCGTCCCGAGCCACTCGGTGTAGAGGCCCCAGCCCTCGCCGTACGCGGAGAACTGCGTGGCACGGCGGAAGGGCGGACGCTCGGGCCCCTCGAGCGCGAGCGCGGCCTGCATGCTGTGGCCCGGCGTGCACTCGTGGAGCGTCAGCGCGGCCAGCGTGTAGAGCGGGCGCGCCGGCAGGTTGTAGGTGTTCATCAGGCAGGCGTCGAGGCCGCCGCGTCCGCCCGTGTAGATCGGCGCGAGCGCCTCGGGCACCGGGCGGATGCCGTGCCGCCGACGGGGCAGGAAGCCGATGGTCTCGGCGAGCTTCCAGTCGGCCTTCTTGGAGACGTACGCCGAGTAGGACAGCAACTCGCGCGGCGTGCGTGCGTAGAACTGTGGATCGGTGCGCAGGAAGGTGAAGAACTCCGCCATGCTGCCCGTAAAGCCTGCACGCGTCTTGGTGGCCTCCATCTCGGCGCCGATGCGCGCGACTTCCTTCAGGCCGATCTCGTGGATCTCCTTGGCCGTCAGGGGCAGCGTGGTGAACTTCTCGATCATCGCCTGGTAGTACGCGGGCCCGTCCGGCAACGTGCTTGCGCCGACACTCGTGCGCGCCCCCGGCAGGTACTCGTCGCGGATGAAGGCGAGGAGTCTCGCATACGCGGGCGTCACCACCTCGCGCAGCACGGTCATCGCCTCGGCGCGCAGAGCCGCCTGCTCCGGGCCGGCGATGGCGGCCGGCATCTGCGCGAACGGCGCGTACAGCGGGTTGGTCGTGTCGGCCTTCACGTACGGCTCGATCGTCGCGTCGCGCCCGACGACGGCGACACGGGGCACGGTGAAGCCGCGCGCGAGCCCGGCGCGCATGTTGGCGGTCTGCTCGTCGAAGTGACGCGGCACGTCGCGCAGCCGCGCCAGGTAGGCGCGATAGGCGGCCACGGTGGCGAACCCCTGCCGCGGCGTGAACGACGTCCAGAAGAAGGTGTCGCTGTTGAACGGGGTTTCGTACGTGCGGTAGCGGACGTCGTTGGCGAGCGCGGTGATGGACGCGCGGAACACCTGCGCGTTCACGCGCTCCTCGGGCGACAGCGCCTCGAGCGGGATGCCGTCGAGCGTCGCCAGCGCCCTGGTCCAGTACGCCAGGCGCGCCTGCTGGGAAGCCGCGTCGACGCGGGCGAACCGCTCGCCAGGCCCAGAGTCGCCTCCCTCGCCCCGACCGCCGAACTCCCGCTGCCGCCAGGTCCACTCGGCGGTGTAGAGCGCGCGGAGTCGCGCGTCGGCCGTCGACGCGCCCGCTTGCGCGCCGGCGGTGCCGGTCATCACGAGGCCGAGGCCGAGGAGCGCGAACGCGAGGCGCAGGCGTGGGAGCAGCATGAGGCCGACAGGGTAACGCCTCTTCATGCTTCATGCCTCATGCCTCATGCCTCAGGGCTTGGGGCTTGGCGCTTGGGGCTTGGGGCGAAGCTTTGGTACCCGGTACCCGGTACCCTGTACCCGGATTTCCATGAGCGAATCTCCGCACCGCCGGATTTCTTCCCTATAATCTCGGCGCCACACCGGTGTGGCCACGCAGGTCAGGCAAGGGGCAGGATGGCTGGACGGTCGGCAAGCAGGATCATGGCGGGGGCGTCGGCCCTCGGCTTCGGCATGGTGTTGGCGATGGTCGGGTGCTCGGGGGGCTCGGAGAGCCGCACGGTGAGCGTGACCTCGCCGACGCCCACGACCACCACGACCACGGCCACGGTGACCGCCGTGCGTGTCACTGGCCCGACCGAGATCACCACGGCGGGGGGCACGGCGCAGTTCACGGCCACGGTGACGCTGTCGACCGGCGCCACCGAGGATCGCACCAGCGCGGCCCAGTGGTCGTCCGAGAACACGGCTGCGGCCACCGTGTCCAACAGCGGCATGGTGACCGCCGTGGCCGACGGCAACTCGAACATCGTGGCCAGCTTCGGGGCGGTCCGCGGCTCGGCGGGGCTGTCGGTCCGGGTGCCGAAGCGTACGCCCGATCCGCCAGCCGGCCAGCGTCTCCCGCTGCCGGACGTCCGCGCGTTCATCCAGCAGAAGAACGCGGAGCGCCCCGAGCTGCTGGCGCAGTCGTGCCCGGGCGGCGTGAAGTACCGCAGCAACCCCTGGCTCGACTACATCGTCGACGAGTTGCGTAAGGTCGACACGCGCTGGGGGTACAACGCCAAGCCGTCGCGCGGCCCGGCCGACAACGGCGGCTTGCCCGTGATCGCCGCCGGCGACGAGATCGCGTACAACTACGGGCCCGGCCCGGATCAGGGGTCGCGCGATGTGCACCTGGTCGACATTCTCGCCAACCACTGCGGGAACCCGCCGTCGCTGACGTGGCGTGTCTTCACCGGTGAGGAGCCGGGGATCTGGACGAGCCTTGGCCGCTTCTGATCGCCGGGCGCTGCCGTTCCCGATTCGCAACGCGCCGGGCGAGCGGCTCGACGTGGCCTACCAGCCCGCGGCAGGTGCTGCGGGTGATGCCGCTCCCCCTGCCGTCGTGGTCATCGGCCACGGCGTGACGTCGCATTGGGATCGGCCGTGGCAGACGGAGCTGGCCGAGGCGCTGGCCGATGCAGGACTCGCGTCGGTGCTCGTCTCCTACGCGGGCAACGGCAACTCGGAAGGACGCTTCGAGGACGTGACGCCCACCAAGGAGGCGGCCGACCTCGGCAGCGTGCTCGACGCGCTGGCGGCGTGGGGGGTGAGTCGCCTCGCCTACGCCGGCCACAGCATGGGCGGCGCCGTCGGCGTGCTGCGGGCGTCGAGCGACGACCGCCTCGTCGCCCTGGTGTCGCTCGCCGGGATGTTTCACGTCCGCACGTTCATGGAACGCACGTTCGGCCATCTCGTGCCCGGCGAGGGGCTGATGCTCGACAAGCCCGGCTGCGTGTGGAACCGCACGCTCGCCGACGACGCGGCGCGGATCGGGTCGCTGCACGTGCAGGCGGCCGCCGTGCGCGTCCCCTGGTTGCTGGTGCACGGCGAGGCCGACGAGCTGGTGCCGTTCCAGGACGCGATCGATGCGCGGGCGGCCGCGGGAGGCCGGCCCGATCTCGTGGCGTTGCCCGGCATCGACCACCGCTTCACGGGCGCCATCCCGCAGGTCTGCGCCGCCGTCGTGCCCTGGCTGACGACGCGCATGGCCTGACGCCGCCCGGCGTGCGGCGACGTGTTGTCGCATGCCGGCTTTGCCATGAGAATGGCCAGATGCGGAATCGGTGGCGACATGCGTGCATCGGCGTGCTCCTCGTGTTGGCGTGCGCCGACCTCCGGGGCCAGGCGCAAGGGCGTGCGAGGGCCGAGTCCGTCGAGGACGAGGCGCTCCGGCATTTTCAGGCCATCCTGCGGCTCGACACACAGAACCCTCCAGGCAACGAGGTCCGTGTCGTCGACTACCTGAAGCGGGTCTTCGACGCCGAGGGCATTCCCGTCGAGATCCTCGCGCGCGACCCCGCGCGGCCCAACCTCGTGGCCCGGCTGAAGGGCAGCGGCGCCAAGCGGCCCCTGCTCCTGATGGGCCACACCGACACGGTCACGGTCGATGCCTCGAAGTGGACGCACGGCCCGTTCTCGGCGGCGCGCGAGGGCGGGCACGTGTACGGGCGCGGCTCGCTGGACGACAAGCCCAGCGTGGTGGCCGGGCTGATGACGTTGCTGCGGCTGAAGCGGGAGGGCGTGCGGCTCGATCGCGACGTGATCTTCCTGGCCGAGGCGAGCGAGGAGGGCAACGGCCCCTTCGGCATCAACCACATGGTGGCCTCGCACTGGGACCGCATCGACGCCGAGTACTGCCTGGCCGAGGGCGGGAGCGTCGTGAGGACCGAGGGTGTGGCGCGCTACGCCACCATCACCACCACCGAGAAGATTCCCTACACAGTGCGGTTGGTGGCGCGCGGCGTGGCGGGGCACGGCTCCATCCCGCTCGAGACCAACCCGATCCTGCACCTGTCGCGGGCCATCGCACGCGTCGGGGCGTGGCGTGCGCCGCTCCGGCTGAACGAGACGACGCGGGCCTACTTCGCGGGACTTGCGCGGCTGGCGACCCCGGAGGACGCGCGGTGGTTCACGGCCGTGTCCGAGGGACGCGACCTCGAGGCCGCCTACGACCGCTTCGCCACGCAGGCGCCGCAACTGGCCACGCTGCTGCGGACCAGCATCTCGCCCAACATCGTCAAGGGCGGGTACCTGCGCAACATCATCCCGTCGGAGGCCGAGGCGACGCTCGACATCCGCGCGCTGCCCGACGAGGACATCACGGCGTTCCTCGCGCGTCTGCGCGAGGTGATCGCCGATCCGGCCGTCGAGGTCCTGGCGCCGGACACCACGGCGACGCGACCAGCCGCGCCGCCCTCCGGGCTCGACACGGAGGCCTGGCGGGTCCTGGCCGACGTCCACACCCGCGCCTATGGCGTGCCCGTCCTGCCCGTGATGCTGGCCGGCGCCACCGACTCGGCACAGGTGCGCGCGCGGGGCGTGCAGTGCTACGGCATCGGCCCGCTGATCGACCGTGAGGACGTCCAGCGCGGCTTCGGCGCGCACAGCGATCAGGAACGCATCCTCGAGTCGGCGTTCCAGCAGTTCGTTCGCGTCCACGGGGACGCCGTGCGTGCCCTTGCCGCCGCTCGCTGATCGGAGCTCGCGCGGGCGCCTCCTGACGCTCCTGCTCTACGCCGCCTTCATCGGCTACCAGTCGCTCGCCGCGGGAGGCACGTGGCACTGCGGCGGCGACGTGCTGGAAGTGCCTCGGCGCATCGCCCGCGGCGACCTGCTGGTCAACATCGTCGCCTACGTGCCGCTCGGGGCGCTGTGCGTGGCGGCGGCCTGGCCGGTGAACCGCCGGGTATCGACCATCGTGCTGGTGGTGGTCGGCAGCGCGATGCTGGTCTCGCTCTACTCGCTGGGCATGGAACTGGTGCAGGCCTGCGAACCGAAGCGGGTGTCGTCGGCCATCGACTGGGCCGCCAACTCCGCCGGGGGCGCCGCCGGGGCGATTGGCTGTGCCTTCGTGCTGATGTTGCGGCTGCCGCGCGGCCTGCCAGCCCTGACCCTCGACGACCCGCGCCTGCGCGCCTGCACGCTGGCGGTGGCGCTCCTCTGGATCGCGTCGGAGACGATGCCCTGGCTGTTCTCGCTCGACCTCGGGCAGGCACGATCCCACCTGCGGTTCCTCGTCCGGTCCGACCCGCTCGCCGACCTCGATCCCTGGCGCATCGCTCGTCACGCGGGCGCGTGGCTCGCCATCGCTGCCGCGTGTCGCCTGGTGGTGCGCAGCACGCCAGCGGCGCTCGCGTGCATCGGGCTGATGGCGGCTGCGTCGCTCGGTCTGCAGGTGATCGCGTTCGCGCGCGTGCCGCTGTCGTTCGCCGAGCTGTTCGGCATGGCGGCGGCCCTCGGGCCTGCTGCGCTCGGCATCCTGCTCCTGCGGGAGCGGCATGCGTTGCGCGCCTGGCCGGTGGCGCTGCTGGCCGGCGTGATCGTGGTGCTCGTCGCCTACCAGTTGCACCCGGAGGTCGAGAAGAACGCCGGGCGGTCCTTCGGCTGGTGGCCGCGCGTCGGCTTCGGCAGCCCGATCGGCGCGCTCGACTTCGCGTGGCTCTTCGGGTGGGTGGGCCTGTCGACGGTAGCCGCGGCCGAATGGGCCCGACGGGCGATGGTGCCAGCCTGGCCGCAGGCCTGGCCTGCCGCAATCGTCGCGCTCGTGTTCCTCCTCGAACTCGCGCAGGCCTTCGTGCCCGGGCGCAGCGGCGACACATCTGCCGTGCTGTTCACCGGGCTCGCGGTGATTGCCACGCGCGCGGCGCTCCGCGAGATCGAGTAAGGCTCGGCAGTCGGGAGTCGGCAGTCGGCAGCCGGGAGGGAGTCGGCAGTCGGGAGGGGGTCGGTGGTGCGCGAGGCCTACCGGACACCCGCCGGGGCGGTGGGCACGCGCAGGACCGACTCGGGGATCGCGCGCTCGATGCGCGGGCGTGTCGTCGTGTCGGCCAGCGCCCACAGGCTTGCGTACACCGTGCGCGCGACGGCCTCCATCTTGGCCACGTCCAGGTACTTCGCCTCGTCTGACGGCAGGTGGTAGCGCGGGTGCGTGCCGGTGTTGAAGCCGATGGTGAGGATGCCGCGCTCGAGATACGGCCCGGCATCCGTGCGCGGGTAGAAGAACTCGCTATCGGGGCGGTCGTCCCGGCGATTGAACGTCATGCGCAGGTAGCCGTCGTTCACCCGCTGCAGCAACGCATCGGTGGTGGGGCTCAGCGCCGCCGGCCCGATGAGGAACACCTCGTTGGGGCCCGCCGCGTCGGCCGATCCGGCATCTGCCCGGCCCGGCGCGCGCGTGGCGCCGATCATGTCGACGTTCACGTGGGCGACGATGCGATCGAGAGGCACCGGCGGCTGGTGCACGAAGCGGCGCGTGCCCCACAGGCCGCGCTCCTCGCCGCTGTCCCAGAGCAGCACGATCGTGCGCCGCGGCCGCGGCCCCTTCATCAACTGCTCCGCGATGGCCAGCAGCCCCGCGCTCCCGCTGGCGTTGTCGTCGGCAGCGTTGTAGATCGCGTCGCCATCGACGGTGCGCGTGCCGACGGCGCCATCCAGGTGTGCCGCGATCGTGACCACCTCGTCCTTGAGCGTCGGATCGCTGCCCTCGATGCGCGCCACGAGGTTGTACGGGTGCTCGGCGGCCACGCCCACCAGCGGCAGGTGAATGTCGATGCGCTTGCGCAGCCGGAACGAGCGCGGGTAGTCGCGGGCCTCGCCTCGCGCCAGCAGCGTCGGACCGTCGATGGCCTCGCCGTTCATGAGGGCCTCGACTGTCTCGCGCGCCAGCACCAGCGAGGTCACCGGCAGCGCCGCATAGGCCGACGGCACGGCGGGCGCCAGCTCGCGCCGGACGATGTTCGCCGTGCGCATCGCGGCCCAGTCGGCCTTCGGATCCGACGGCGTGAGGAACAGCACGCCGAGCGCGCCGCGCGCCTTCGCCTCGGCAAACACCGACGATGCGCCGACCGCGACGCGACCGACCTGGGTGATCGGCGTGCCCGTCGGCATGGCGCGCGGCCCGTGCGCGAGCACGAGGGCATCGCGCACGTCGACGTCCTTCCAGGGGTCGATGCCGCGGCCCGGCGCGCGCCAGCCATGGCCCACGTACACCACGGGCACGCGGCCCTTCACGCCACGGGCGAACGAGCGCAGGACGAAGTCGTCGCCGAACACGAACCGACGGCCGCCGATGGTCAGCGTGGCGCTCCCGGTGCCCGCGTGCAGTTCCTGCAACTCGTAGTGCTGCCGGTAGGTACCCTCGTCGCCCGCCGGCGCGACACCCGCGGCGCGCAGCCGCGCCTCGATGTAGGTCGCCGCCACGTCGAAGCCCGGCGACCCCGTGTCTCGCCCACGCAGGGCGTCGGAGGACAGGAACTCGAGGTCACGCGCCAGCGCGGCCCCGGTGATGCCGTCGGCCGCCGCACGGACAGCCGCCGGCAGCGACCCGTCTTGTGCCGCCACGGCCCCCGACAGCGCGAGGCAGACAATCACGATCCAGGCAGGTGCGCGCATGCGATACAGGGTAATCCGACTGCCGACCGCCGACTGCCGGTGCCCTTACCGCCCCGTGCCCAGTCTTTCGTACGCGTTGGCGTAGCGACGACCGAATTCGCGGAGTGAGGCGCTGTCGAAGTGGACGCGGTCGCCGTTGTGCACGAGGCCGTCGCTGGCCACGAATGCGGTGTGGGCGACCTTCGCAGGCAGCGCGCGGTGCGCCGCGTCCACCGTCCGACGTGCGTCGTCCCACGGCACGTCCGGGTACTGGCCCAGCTGGCCGACGATGAACGGCAGGGTCGGCGCATTCAGCGACGCGCGAAAGCGTGCGATCAGGGCATGGAGCTTCGCCTCGTACACGGGAGCGAGTTCCGGCGTCGCGTCCGACTCGCCCTGGTGCCAGAGGATGGCCTTCAGCGTGCCGCTCGGCAGCGCCGCTGCGGCGCGCGCCAGCGCGTCGTCCCACGGATGGCTCTTCGTGGCCTCGTCGTAGGCGCCGGGCTGCCAGAGATCGATCCGCGTGCCGCCGACGGCAGTGGGGATGAGCCCGATCGTCGTGCCCGGCGAGGACTCCAGCACTCGGGCGGCAAAGCTGCGCCCGAGCCCGGTGCCGGCCACCGGCTTGTCGAAGTGCATGGGGTCGACGGCGGGTACCCAGGCGCGTGCGCGGTCGAGCATCAGGACGCGCGGGATCGGCGTCGTATCGACGGGTTCCACCTTGCCGCGACCAGCCATGTTGGACTGGCCGGCGAGCAGGAACAGGTGAAAGGACTCCCGCGCTGGCAGTGCCGGCGCGGGCGCCTGGGGACTGGGGGACATCGCAAGGCCGATCACGGCCAACAGGGTGAACAACGCTCGATGCATCGGGGCCTCTCGGTCCCGGAAGTATCGCCGAACCCCCGGCTGTCAGGGCTTCGGTCGGGGTGTCGTGGCCACGCTCGGCGGCAGGATCGGCATCGTCACCTCTGGCTGCTTCCCCGTCAGGCTGCCCATGAACGCCGTGAGCGTGTCGATCTCCGGCTCGGACAGTTTGCTGCCCAACTGCGCGTCGCCCATCACGGCCACCGCCTCGCGCAGGTCCCAGACCGTCCCGGTGTGGAAGTACGGCGCGGTCAGGGTGATGTTGCGCAGTGTCGGGACCTTGAAGCTGTACTGATCGCCGTCGGTCCTGGTGACCGTATAGCGCCCCTTGTCGCCCGGGGGCAGCAGTGTGGCACCCGGCGACGCGAAGACGCCGAACTTCGCGTACATGGCACCGCCGATGTTGATGCCGTTGTGGCAGCGGATGCAGCCCTTGTCGATGAAGACCGAGAGGCCTGCCTTCTGCTCGGCCGACAGCGCCGCGGCGTCGCCCTTCAGGTAGCGATCGAATGGCGCATCGGGCGTCAGGAGGCCAGCCTCGAACACGGCGATGGCCTTCTGCGCATTGGCCAGTGTGACGGGGTCGGCCTCGCCTGGGAACGCCCTGGCGAACGCGTCGCGATAGCCGGGGATGCCTCGCAACTGCTCGGGCACGTGCACTTCGGGCGACGCCATCTCGACCGGGTTGACCATGGGCCCGCCGGCCTGCGCCTCGAGGTCGGCCGCGCGCCCGTCCCAGAACTGCGCGGTGTTGAAGACCGCATTGAGGACCGTGGGGGCGTTGCGCCCGCCACGCTGCCAGCGATGGCCGATCGATGTCTCTTCGTTGTCGGTGCCGCCGAGGCCGAGGTTGTGGCAGGAACTGCAACTGATGGCGTGACTGGCCGCGAGCCGGGGATCGAAGAACAGCATCTTGCCGAGCGCGACCTTCTCGGGCGTCGCCGCGTTTCCGGGCAGGTCCGGGGCCGTGTCGGGGATGACCTTGAACAACTCGCGGGCGGTGACCATGAGTGGGTCGGCAGGAGCCGCCGCCGGCGTGGTGGCCGAGGGCTGGCCGGTGGCTGTGCCCGAGGTACCGCCTGGGGCCGGCCGCTCGCAGGCGGCAAGGGCGAGGCTGGTCACGACAAGGGCAGTCAGTGCGAGGCACTTCATGGCGGGTACTCCTCGAAGGTGTCGTGTCGATGCGTCACGGCATGCCTTCGAGTATGCGCTTCTCCCCGCAGCGTGACGAACCCTGCAGCATGCGCACATGCGCAGCGGTTGGCGCGAGCGTCGATCCGGAATGCTTACGGATGAGCCAGCGGCCCACCCGTCATTTCGTCGCCTCTCTCGCGCCGACACGGGTGGCCCATGCGCGCCACTGTCGCTCCATCGCGGCGGCGCGATCGGGATGCGTGCCGGCCAGGTCGCGTGTCTCCACCGGATCGGCGGCCATGTCGTACAGTTCAGCCGGCCCGGCCCGCTTGCCATCACGCACGAGCTTCCAGTCGCCATCACGGATCGCCCAGTTGCCGCCGTAGGCCCAATACAACGGCTCAGGACGTGTTGCCGACAGGTCGCGCAGGGCAGACGCGAGGCTGCGGCCGCGCATCGGCGTCACGTCCACGCCGTCGCGCGCACGGGGATACGTGGCGCCGGCGAGTTCGACGACGGTCGGCATCACGTCGATCACGTGTCCGACGTGGTCGCTGAAGCGGCCGGGCCTGGCGATACCCCTGGGCCAGCGCGCGATCATCGGCGTGCGGATGCCGCCTTCGTGCACCCAGTCCTTGTACAGGCGGAACGGCGTGTTGGACACGTGGGCCCACGGCTCCAGGTACGCCACGTAGCTGCCGCGCGCCCCGATCGGCACGCTCGGGTCGTTCAGGCCACGCCCGGCCACGGCCTCCATCGTCGCGCCGTTGTCGGAGAGGAACAGCACCAGCGTGTCGTCGTCCATGCCGCCGTCGCGCAGCGCCTGCATCACGCGGCCGATGCCCTGATCCATGCGGTCGACCATTGCCGCATACACGGCCATCAGCCGGGCCCACTCGTCGCGACGAGGGGCGTCGTCCCAGGCGGGCACGCGCTCGGGCCGTGCCAGCAGCGGGTGCCGTGCGTCGATGACGCCGAGGTCGCGCATGCGCGCATGGCGCGCGGCGCGGATCGCATCCCACCCGGCCTCGTAGGTCTTTGCGTAGCGCGCGATGTCTTCCTCGCGTGCGTGCAGCGGGAAGTGCGGCGCCGTGTACGCCAGGTAGAGCAGGAACGGCTGCGCGCGTCGCTCGCGCCCGTGCTCGCGGATGCGATCGACCGCGTAGTCGGTGTAGGCGTCGGTCGCGTAGTACTCGGGCGAGGAGGGTTCCCAGAGTCGATCCTCGAGCACCATCTGCCGGCTGCGTCCAGGCTCCTTCAGCAGTTCGAAGAACGACGTCGCGCCGCTGATGAGTCCGAATGCCCGATCGAAGCCCCGCGCATGAGGCCAGTGCGCGGGCAGATCGCCGACGTGCCACTTGCCCGAGAAGTACGTCCGGTAGCCCGCGCCGCGCAGCACCTCGGCGACGGTCACGCTCGACGCCGGCAGGTAGCCCTGGTACGGGCCGGCCGGGCCAGGCGTGCCGTTGGCCAGTTCGCCCATGCCGGCCTCGTGCGGGTACAGACCCGTCAGCAACGAGGCACGTGTCGGCGAGCACTTGGCATTGTCGTAGAACTGCCGGAACCGGACGCCCTCGCGCGCCAGCGCATCGAGGGTGGGAGTCCGGACCTCGGATCCGTACGGCCCGATGTCGGAGTACCCCATGTCGTCGGCCAGGATCACGACGATGTTCGGGCGCCGGGGCGCGTCGGCAGGCTCTTGACTGGTGGCCGACAGGGGACGCGCGACCAGCCACGCCGTGCCGAGGAGCATGAGGGCCGCCACGGCAGCGGGGAGGCGTCGGGGCATGGGCGTGATGATGGCCCACGCCGGCCATGTGGTCGAGAGCCGGCCTGCCCTTCGGGTGAGGCAGGCATGACTGGCACTAGGCACAGGCTGCGCGGGGCACTCCGCCTCTGTACAGTCTGACGGCCCCCCCCCAAGATCGTGCCGGAGCCTCGGCGCGAACGCGCCTGCGCGTCCGCCGTGGAGCCGGCAGGAAAGAGTTCCCATGTCCATGCTCCCCTGTGTTCTCTGGTGGCTCGTGCTCGGCAGCCTGCTCGGCTGGCTCGGCAGCTGGCTGCTCGGCCGGCTGCTCGCGCATCCCACCCCCCCACCGGTCGAACGTCTCGTCGACCGTATCGTCGAGAAGACCGTCGACAACCCGGCGCACCTCGCGCGCATCTCGGCGCTGGAGTCCGAGGTAGCCGGCATCGCGGCGCTGCACAGCCAGATTCAGCAGTTCAAGGCGACGCCGCCCGCCGTGGTCGAGAAGATCGTCGAGAAGCCGGTCGACCGCATCGTCGAGAAGGTGGTGGAGAAGCTGGTCGACAACCCGGCGCACCTGGCGCGCATCTCGGCGCTGGAGTCCGAAGTGGCCCTGATCGCGGGGCTGCGCAGCGAGGTTCAGCAGCTCAAGGCCACGCCCCCCACCGTTGTCGAGAAGGTGGTGGAGACGGTCGTGGAGAAGATCGTCGAGGTGGATCGCGTGGTGCCCTTGAACGCGACTGCCGCGCGCCTCGCCGGGTTCGGCGTCGAGCGCGACGACCAGCTGGAGATCATCGAGGGCATCGGCCCGAAGATCGCCGACCTGCTGCGGGCCCAGGGCGTGACCACGTTCCGCCAGCTCGCCGAGACCTCGCCCGAGCGCCTCCGCGTGATCCTCGACGCGGCTGGCCCGGCGTACCGCATCGCCGATCCCGGCACGTGGCCGGAGCAGGCCGCGCTGGCGGCCGACAACCGCTGGGAGTCCCTCGCGGCACTGCAGGCCGTGCTCGACGCCGGTGTCCGCACCGATCCGCGCAAGGCCATCGGCGACCTGAAGGCGCTGATCGCCGATCGCGACGCCGAGATCGCGCGCCTCACGGTGCTGGCACTCCCGCCGGCCGATCTCGACGCGGCCCGCGCCGCCGGCTTCGCGGTCACGGGTCCCGACGAGATCGAGATCGTCGAGGGCATCGGGCCGAAGATCGGCGCGTTGCTGCGCGAGGCGGGCATCGACACCTTCGCCCGCCTGGCACAGACGGCGGTGCCGACCATCCAGGTCCTCCTCGACAACGCCGGCCCCGCCTTCCGCATGGCCAATCCCGAGACGTGGCCGGAGCAGGCGGCGCTGGCTGCCGGCAATCACTGGCGCGCCCTGCGCGCGCTGCAGGACGTGCTGACCGCGGGCAACCGCTGAGTCGACGAGGAGACCCGTGATGGATACGACACACAGCCTCTCGCCTGCCGCGGTCCGGTCGCTCGACCGCTGGCACCTCCTGGGCGCGCTGGCCCTGCTCGCGCTGCTCCTGCTCCTCCCGCTGCTGTTCGGCATCGGGCCGAACTCCTGGCGGACCTGCGCGGCCGAAGGCGCCGCCACGATGGCCGCGCCCGCAGTGGTGGCGCCGACCGTCGCCGAGCCCGCGGCATCGGTCGCTCCCGCAGCCCCGGCTGCGGCGGTGACGCCTGCGGCCGAGGTGGCTCCCGCAGTGGCCGACGTGCCGCCCGCCGCGCGCGTGTACTTCGCGCTCGACCGCACCGAGGCGCCGGCCGACGCCTCGACCACGATGGCCGCCGTGATCGCGTACCTCAAGGCGCATCCCTCGGCCAAGGCGCTCGTCAGCGGCTTCCACGACCCGCGCGGCGACGTCGCGCACAACCAGGAGCTCGCGCTGAACCGTGCCCGCACGGTGCGTGCCCTGCTCGAGTCGGCCGGCATCGCGCGCGACCGCGTCGTGATGGACAAGCCGCAGGAGACGACCGGGACCGGGTCCAACGAGGAGGCCCGGCGCGTCGAGGTTCGCGTCCAGCCGTAGCACCGCCTGCCGCGCGGGTGGCCCCGACGCCACCCGCGCGGATACACTGCGCGACATGCGCATCCCTGTCGCCGTGACCGTGGCCGCCCTGCTCTCGATCGGCGCAGCGGCTCCCCAGGACGAGTCGTTCACCTCACTCTTCGACGGCAAGAGCCTCGCCGGCTGGGTGAACATCAACTGCGCGCCCGACACCTTCGCGGTCCGCGACGGCGTGATCGCGGTGACGGGCGTGCCCATCTGCGAGATTCGCACCGAGCGCATGTACGAGAACTTCGTGCTCGAGCTCGAGTACCTGCACGAGGCCCCGATGGGTAACGCGGGCGTCTTCGTGTGGGCCGACCCGCTGCCCGCGCGGGGCCAGCCCTTCCTGCGCGCCATCGAGGTACAGGTACTCGACGGCCGCAACTCCGACACCTACACGAGTCATGGCGACGTGTTCGCCATCCACGGTGCCGTCCTCACGCCGGACCGTCCTCACCCGAAGGGCGCCATGCGCAGCCTGCCGAGCGAGCGCCGCGCCAAGGGGCCGGGCGAGTGGAACCACTACCGGATCACGGCGCGCAACGGCACGCTGAAGCTCGCGGTGAACGGCAAGGAGGTGTCGGGCGGCTACGACATCTCGCCGCGCAAGGGCTACATCGCGCTCGAGTCCGAGGGCGCCCCCGTGCGCTTCCGCAACATCCGCATCCGCGAGCTCCCGCCGTCGGGCACGCTCACGGCGACGCAGGTGGCGGCCGAGTACCAGGGGCATCGCGCGCTGTACGACGGCAAGACCTTCGGCGGGTGGCGTGTCCCGGCCGCCGAGGCCGACCGCTGGCACACGAAGGACTGGACCATCGCCTACGAATCCTCCATGGCGGCTCCCGGCGCCCCGCTGCTCACGCAGGACACCTACGGCGACGTCGAGGTCATCGCCGACTGGCGCTTCGTGGACGAAGCCGAGCCCGCCGCGACGCAGGCGGTGCCGACGCCCACCGCGCGCATGCTGCCCGGGGTCCGCGCCGTCATCGTGCCCCGGCAGGAGGGCGCCGCGCAGAAGCCCGGGCAGTGGAACCGCCTGGTCCAGCGCGTGCAGGGCACCAGGCTGACGGCACACCTGAACGGACAGCTGCTGGTCGACGATGTGGCGCAGGCGTCGCTGCCGGCCCAGGGGCGGATTGCCCTCCTGCCGGTCGGGCGAAAGGTGGAGTTCGCCAACGTGCTCGTGAAACGCCTGCCGTGAGGATCGCGTCTGAAGGGCCGAGCCACGTACAGGCCCACTCACGAGGAATTCGCATGCGCACGCTCCTGACCGCCCTCCTGCTCGCCGTCGTCACCGTCACGCTCGGCGCCGAATCGCCGGCCGCCGGCCCCTGGAAGTTCACGATGAGCAGCCCGATGGGCACCGTCGAGGCCAAGGTGGACCTCAAGGTCGACGGCGAGACCCTGACCGGCAGCTTCGACCTCGGCGGCGGGCGTGTGTGGCCCGTCGAGTCGGGCAGCATCAAGGGCGACGCCGTCGCGTTCACGCTCAAGCGTGACCGCCCATCGGGTGGTTCGATGGCCTACGAGATGACCGGGACGGTGAAGGGCGACACGATCAGCGGCAACGCCAAGGCCATGGACAACAACGTCGAATGGTCGATGGTCCGCCAGAAGTAGGTCCGCATCGCCCGATCATGGTGGAGGAGGTCCTCCACCATCTTCGGCCATCGCCCGGCGCGTTCGTCGTCGACTGCACGGTCGGTGGCGGCGGACACGCCGCCGCCATCCTCAGGCACCTCGGTCCGTCGGGCCACCTGCTCGGCCTCGACGTCGACGCCCTCGAACTGCCCCTCACGGAGGCGCGCCTGCGAGACGCCGGCTACGGCGCCGAGGTCCTGACGCTGCGCCACGCGAGCTTCAGGGATCTGCCTGCCGTCCTGGCCACCCTCGGGCGCCCGAGGGTCGACGCCATCCTGGTGGACCTCGGCGTGTCCGCAATGCAGCACGACACGCCCGCGCGCGGGTTCAGCTACAAGCTCCCCGGGCCGCTGGACCTGCGCCTGGATCCCACCACGGGCGCGCCGGCGTCTGCCCGATTGGCCGAGCTCGACGCGGCAGCCATCGCCGACGTGCTCACCCGGTTTGCCGACGAACCCCACGCCGCGGTGATCGCCGAGCGCCTGGCCGCCACCCGTCCCGACACCACGCATGCGCTGGATCGGCAGGTGCGCCAGGCCCTGGCCGCCGCGACTCCCGCCCTGTCGAAGGCCGAGGTGAAGATGTCGGTCCGGCGCACCTTCCAGGCGATTCGCATCCTGGTGAACGACGAACTGGCCGCGCTCGACGCGTTGCTGGCATCGCTGCCGTCGTGCCTCGCCCCCGGCGGGCGCGTGGTGGTGCTCACGTTCCACTCGGGCGAGGATCGCCGCGTGAAGCAGGCGTTCAAGCAGGGACAACGATCGGGCACGTACACGCGCATCGCGCGGGCCGTCGTCAGGTCGGCCAAGGACGAGACGTTCGCCAATCGTCGCGCCGCCTCGGCCAAGCTCCGCTGGGCCATCAGGGGCCGGCTGCCGCGCGCGTTGTCTACGAATCCTTCGTGAAGGCGCGCGTGGCGGCGTCGAGGAAGGCCAGTCGCCAGGCCTCAGGTCCTTGACGGGCACGCGGCTCTCCTGACTCACGGCCTCGACCGGCTCCCCCTTCAGCAGGCGCAGGACGAGGTCGCGTCGTGCCTCGGGGCCGAGTTGCGCGGTCACCTTCGCGGCATCCTCCCGCTCGGCCCTCGCCCGTCGCATCGCGCGCACCGCGAGGTCGCGCAGGTGCACCGCGAAGGTGACGGTCGCGGCATCCGGCGGCTCGGTCGTGGTGGTGCGGTCGACGATGATGGCGCCGACCGACCGGTTCTCGATGACCAGCGGCAGCACGAGCACGGTCTGCGCCCCGAGCAGGGCCAGCAGTCGCGCCTCGTCGGCGGCCGGGTTGCGTGCCAGCGCCGCGAACAGGTCGAGTCGGCGGAGGACCGCGCTGCCGACGGCCAGCCCCTGCGGCCCGAGCGTGACCGGGAACCGCAGGCGCTTCACGAAGGCGTCCACGCCCTCACCCAAGCCAAAGCGACCGACGAGCTCGGTGCGCGTGTCGGTGAGCAGGCAGAACGCCGCGCGCGAGAACGGCCCGGCGCGCACGATGGCCTCGAGCACGGTGAGCAGGATCTCGTTCACCTCGAAGTGGCCCGGGCTGGTCACGGCGGCCTCGAGCTCCCCGATGAGCTGTTGCCGCGCCGCGGGAGAGTCCGGACCGCGCGCGATCTCGATCTCCAGCGTGTCTGGCGGCGTGTCGCTCGGGGAGACTCCCGGCTCGTCGTCGGGGGCCAGGCTCGCCATCGCCGCATCCACCTGGCGGCTCAGGCGCAGGTCTGCCGTCGACAGGCCGAGGCTGGCGAACATCTCGTTGGTTTCGGCGCAGCCCTCGCGCAGGATGCCCTGCAGCGTGTCGACGGTGAGGCCCAGCGCATGCCCGTAGCGCTGGAGGATGAGCGTGAGGGTCTGCGGAGACTCGGTGGGCACCTGCCGGTAGACCGCGTTGGTAAGGTCGTGCCCGAAGCTCACCAGCCGTTCCAGGTCGGTCGTCGGCCCACCCGGCGCGGGCGCGCCACCGAACCCGGCGAGCCCCCAGTGCCGGCAGGCGGCCTCTCCGAGGTCCTCGAACCGGAAGTGGAGCACGGCCAGCGATGCGGCGCCGAGCGTGGTGTCGTGCTTCTTCAGGTGCGAGAGCACCGCGGCGTAATCGTCCGGAAAGTGGCAGGCGAGCAGCACCTCGCCGACGTTGCGGAACATGGCCGCGAGGTGCGCCTGCTCCGGCCGCGGCAGCCGGACGTGCTCGGCGGCGAGACGCGCGTGGCTGGCCGTGAGCATGGACAGCGCCATCAGCTGCTTCAGCGCCGGCGCCTTGCGCGCGTAGTGCTCGAGCAGCACGAGGCTGCCGGCGAGGTCGCGCACGGTCTCGACGCCAAGCACGACCATCGCCTGCGTCACCGACAGCACGTGTCGGCCAGACCGGTTGTAGTGAAACGAGTTGACCGTCCGCAGCACCTTCAGCGTCAGGCTGTAGTCGCCCAGCACGACGTTGGCCAGCGACTGCATCCCGGTCTCCTCCTGCTGGAGGACGTCGATCACCTCGTGCAGGCGCTCGGTGAAGGCAGGGAAGTCCCCGCCGGCGACGATGCGCTCGAGGTATTCCTGGACACGCTCGTCACGGCTGCGGGGATCGGCCATTCAAGGGAGAGATGCGGAGCGCGTGCCACGCGCGCGGGACCGGCGACATGCCGGAGTCGGCTCATTCGGCTCTGGAACGCGTCGAGCTTACGCACGAGGGCACCGGGGCACAAGGGCACACGTGGTCCCGCGTGGGATGCGTTACCACCTTGGGAAGTAAATCCCGCTCTATGTTTTCCAGCGACTACACTGATCACCGTGTCCATCGCGGTCGTGCCGCTCAGGGCGCTGGCCTTGTCGCCCGCCGTGGCTGCCGTCCCGCCTGAGGTCCTGCCATGTGCCTCGCCGTTCCCGGCCGCCTCGTGAGCATCGAAGGTGACGACCCGCTCCTGCGCGCGGGGCGCGTCGACTTCGCGGGCGTCGTCAAGCAGGTCAACCTGGCCTACGTGCCCGAGGCCGTCGTCGGTGACTACGTGATGGTCCATGTCGGCTTCGCGATCGCGAAGGTGGACGAGGAGGAGGCCACGCGCGTCCTCGCGTACCTGGCCGAGATGGGCGCCCTCGCCGAACTCGACGAGGCCGCCGCCGAGGGGGGCGCAACGCCAGGCATGGCGGCCGCCCCGGGCGGCCCGCCACGCACGTCGTCCTGAACAGCTATGCTCTCGGGCATGCGATTTCCGTTCGTCGATCGCGGCCGGCTCGCCCGGCGTGGCAGCGTGCCTGCCCTTGCCTGCGCGCTCGCCCTCGTCCTCACGACGCCCGCCCTCGCGCAGTCGCCGACGATCATCCCCCACGGCCAGGGTCTGGTCGATGTGGTGCCGCCACAGGCGCCGCTGGTCGTGCGGTACACGCTCGACGGCACCGATCCCACGCACGACGCGGGCGCCTGGCTCGCACCTGTGGTGGTGCCTGCGGGCTACGTGCTCAAGGCGCGCCTGTTCAAGCCCGGCGGGTCGCCGGTCGGCGAGATCGTGACGCACGGGGAACCGCTGCCGTCGGGTGCCACCCGCACCCCGTCCACGCTCGTGCCCCTGACGCAGAACCGCGACTGGCGCACCTACGACTGGGTGGACCGGCACGCGTCGGCGGCCGCGCTGATCAAGGAGCGGCGACCCGAGATCGTGCTGATTGGCGATTCGATCACGCACTTCTGGGCGGGCGATCCCTTCGACCTCCGCCACGCGGGCGTCGACTCGTGGGCGCGGCTGTTCGCGGGCCGGCGCGTGGTGAACCTCGGGTACGGCTGGGACCGCACCGAGAACGTGCTGTGGCGGCTCGCGCACGGCGAGTTCGAGGGCGTGTCGCCGGCGGTGGCGGTCGTGATGATCGGCACCAACAACGTCGGGCGCAACACGCCCGACGAGATCGCGGCCGGCGTCGAGCAGATCTGCGCCGTGATTCACGGCGCGTCGCCGTCGACGCGCATCCTGCTGCTCGGCATCTTCCCGCGAGGCGAGAAGCCCAATCCGGCGCGCGACACGGTCGGCGAGATCAACACGCGCATCGCCAGGCTGGAAGGTCGGTACGGCATCACCTACCTGGACATCGGGCACGTGTTCCTCGGCCCGGACGGCACCATCGCGAAGGACGTGATGGGCGACTTCCTGCACCCGACGGCCAAGGGGTACACCCTGTGGGCCGACGCGATGGCGCCGACACTCACGCGCCTGCTCGCGGCTCCGAGGTAGAAGCGGGCGAGCGACCGCGTCGCGCTCGGTCCGTTCGTAACCGTCGCCCCAGCCCACGCGTAGCCGTCGCCCCAGCCCACACGTAGCCGTCGGACTTGTCCGACGGTCGCTGTCTCCCGTCGCACGACGGTGCTAGGGTGATGCGCGTGCGCGCCCTTGTCGCCCTGCTGCTCGCCGCCACGCTCACCACGTGGGCGGCGCCACCCGAGACCCGTCGGCACCTCGTGATCGTGGTGGACGGCCTCAGGCCCGACTACGTGACCCCCGAGGTGATGCCGCACCTCACGGCGCTCGGCGCGCGCGGCGCCGTGTTCACGCGTCATCACGCCGTGTACCCGAGCGTCACGCGCGTCAACGCCTCGTCGTTCTCGACGGGCGCCTACCCCGAGGTCCACGGACTGCTCGGCAACTCCGTGTTCTTCCCACGGGCTGACGCCACGCGCTTCCTCGACACGGCCGACCGCGACGCGCTGTTGAAGATCGAGGCCGCCGAGGGGCGACTGCTCACGGCTCCGACGCTCGGCGAGATCCTGCAGGGCGCCGGCAAGCGGATGCTCGTGGTCGGTTCGGGGTCGGCCGGCGCGGCCTGGCTCAACAACCACACGGTTGCCGGCGGCGCGATGCTGCACGCGGCGTTCGTCGTGCCGGAGTCGCTGCGTCCCGCGGTCGAGGCGCTCGGTCCGCTGCCGTCGAAGGATGCGCCGCTGCACGAGCGCGACCGTCACGCGGTCGACGTGTTCCTGAAGGTGGGCCTGCCGCGCGTGGATCCCACCGTGAGCCTGCTGTGGCTCGGCGCACTCGACGGCACGGCGCACGCGAAGGGCGTCGGCACGCCAGAGACCCTCGAGGTCCTCCGGCACGTGGACCGGCAGATCGCGCGCCTGCAGGAGGGGCTCGCGGCGGCCGGCCTCCTCGAGTCGTACGACATCTGGGTCACGTCCGACCACGGGTTCTCGACGCACACCGGCGGACCGGACATCGGCGCGGTGCTGCGGCCGTTCGCGGGAAGCCTGCCCGATGGCTCCCCGCGGGTGCTGCACTCGGGCGGAGCCATCCACGTCCGCGACGGCGACGCCGCCCTCGTCGCCCGCATCGTCTCGGCGCTGCAGGCGACGCCGGGCGTGGGCGCGATCTTCACGCGCGGGGCTGGTGCGGGCACGCCCGAGGGGCGCGTGCCAGGCACGCTCTCGTTCGATGTCGTGCGCTGGGCGCACCCCCGGTCGGCCGAGATCCTGTTCTCGCCCGAGTGGACCGACGCGAAGAACGCGGCGGGCATGCACGGCACCGTCTCCGCCGGCGGCACGGCCGGTCATGGCAGCGCGAGCCCCTGGGACATCCACAACACCCTGATCGCGGCCGGGCCTGACATCAAGCGGGGCGCGCGTATCGATGCGCCGAGCGGCAACGTCGATCTCGCGCCGACGCTGCTGCAGGCGCTCGGACTGGCCGTGCCGTCCACGATGCAGGGGCGTGTGCTCGTCGAAGCGCTCGCCGGGCAGCCCGCCATCGCCGCCGCGGCGGTCCGCACGGTGGAGCACACCGCGCGCACGCCATCGGGCACGTACGCCGTCACCGCACGTGTGTCGGTGGTGACCGTGCAGGGCCGTGAGTCCCGCTATTTCGACGGCGCGAGCACGACCAGGCCGGCTGCGGAGAAGGCAGGGCCGGCTGCGGACAGAAGGTAGGGCCGGCTGTCCCAGCCCGGCCCGTTCACCTCGCCGCGACAGTGGCCAGCAGCTCGCGCTCCAGCGCGCGGGGAATCGCCCACTTCGCGCTGGCCTGTCGCTCGGCAGGCAGGCTCCTGAACCAGGCCAGCGTGTCGCGGACGGTGTCGCCAACCGGACGATGCCGGAGGCCGGCGTCGAAGGATCGGGTGGTCGCGATCGTCGTGTGGCCCAGGTCCTTGCCAGTGGCGAGCACCCACGGCACCTGGCCGTCGACCCCTTTCGACGCGAGCAGGGCCTCGTCGGGGAGCCACACCAGCCGCGGCGACACGCCCAGCGCCGCGCAGGCCTCTCCGAGGAACCGCTCCATCGTGAGCGGCGCGGCCGGGCCAATGGCGTTGAAGATGCCCGAGGCTCCGGCCTCGACGAGCCCGAGCATGAACGCCGCGAGGTCGCGCACGTCGATGTACTGCCCGGGGTCGGTGCGCTGACCCGGCACCAGCACGTCGCCACCCTCGGCCAGGCGCACGGGCCAGTACGTGAACCGGTCCGTGGGGTCGCCAGGGCCGGCAATGTACGTGGGGCGCACGATCAACCCGCGCGTGCCGAAGGCGTCCCTGACGATCGCCTCGCACGCCGCCTTGCGCGTGCCGAAGGACTCCGAGCCATCAGCGGGATCGGCCGCCTCGGTGTGCACGGGATCGGCCTCGACGAGGCCGCGACGCAGGTATGGGTAGTACACCCCGGTCGACGACGTGAAGAGGTAGCGGCCGGAGGTGGCCAGGCGAGCCGTCGACAGGCGGACCCAGGCAGGATTGGTGGCCGAGTCGTCGATGACGGCGTCCCAGCGGCGCCCCCCGAGCGCCTCGAGCTTGCCGTCCCGGTCGCCGACCAGCCGTTCGACGCTGGACGGCAAATCCGCCTGCCGCCGTCCGCGCGTGAAGATCGACACACGGTGCCCGCGCTCGACCGCGAGCCGCACCAGGTGGGGTCCGATGAAGCCCGTGCCGCCCAGCACGAGGATCGTGAGCGGGGCCGAACTGGCGCACGTCGGCCGGCTTGCCGCGGCGGCTCCGACGACGGCGGCCGAGCCCTGCAGGAACTGACGCCTGGTCCACGCCGCACGCCACACCCGCCCGGATCGATGCATGGCAGCAGGGTAGGCCCCACGGCGCCTCCGCGCCAGTGCCACGCCTGCCCCGTTCGTCGTCGCCGACGCCAACCGGCGGCACGGTCGGGCTAGCATACGGGGCGTGGCTCGTCGCTTCGTCCCATTCCTGATCGCACTCCTGCTCGCCTCGGTCGCGCGTCCCGCTGTCGCCCAGACTGCGCCCATCCCGGTCAAGGTCGTCGTGGTCTCGATGTTCGAGCTCGGCAACGACACCGGCGATCGGCCTGGCGAGTTCCAGCACTGGGTCGAGCGGAAGAAGCTCGACCGCGTCTTCCCGTTTCCGCAGGGCTTTCGCGACCTGCGGATGAACGACGAGGGCGTGCTCGGCGTGGTCACCGGTGTCGGCACCGTGCGCGCCGCGGCGACCATCATGGCGCTGGGCCTGGACCCGCGCTTCGATCTCTCGAAGGCCTACTGGGTGGTGGCCGGCATCGCCGGCATCGACGCCGAGGACGCCTCGCTCGGGTCGGTGGCCTGGGCCGAGTGGATCGTCGACGGCGACCTGAAGCACGAGATCGATGCGCGCGAGATCCCGCCCGACTGGACGACGGGCATGGTGCCGCTGCGCAAGTCGCGCCCCTACGAACTGCCGAAGGAAGTGGGCGACACCGCCGAAGTGTTCCGGCTCGATGCGGGCCTCACCGAGTGGGCGTATCAGCTCACGCGCGACGTGCCTCTCACCGAGTCGCCGGAGATGCGGGAGGAGCGTGCCCGCTACCCCGAGGGTGTCGTGCGTCGACCGCCGTTCGTGCTGAAGGGCGACAACCTCTCGTCGAGTGCGTTCTGGATCGGCGCGAAGCTCACCGACTGGGCGAACGACTGGGTGCGCTACCACACCGGCGGGCAGGGCAGCTTCGTGACCTCCGCGATGGAGGACAGCGGCACCGTGCAGTCGCTGACGTGGTTGTCGCGCGCGGGGAAGGTCGACATCCGCCGCGTGCTCGTGCTGCGTGCCGGCAGCGACCACGACCTGCCGCCGCCCGGCCGCTCGGCCGCAGAAGCGCTGGCGCGCACGAAGATCGGCCAGTACGCGGCCTACGGCCCCGCCATCGAGAACGCCTATCGTGTCGGGGCCGCCGTGGTGGAGGCGCTCCTCGCCCAGTGGTCCACGTACCGCGACACGCCGCCCGTCGCAGCGCCCCGCCGGTAGGCATCGAGGCGAAGCCTCGTCGCCACGTGCGTCCTGCTGTTCGGTGTGGCGATGGTCTCGCCGGTCTCGCGCGCTGCCGCACCCGCCACGCTGGTGCCCGACGACTCGCGTGCCAGGCGCGCCCGGCGTCAGGCGTCCTCAGGCGTCGCCGGCGCGAAGAGCTCGTCGCACTCGTCCACGGGCGCATCGTCTGACCACCACCACGTGTGCAGCGTGCCTGTCGACGTCTCCTCGAATGTGAACACCGTGCGAGCGTCGTGGTGACTGTGCCCCACCGAACGCAGCGTGTACCGGCCTCCGGCCACGAAGCGCTGACCTGGCGCCGCGCCGAACGTGCGCCGCGCGACGTAGCGGCGGCCGAGCACCATCGGGTGGTCTCGCCAGGTGCGATCAGGCAGGGCCACGCGTGCCTCGGCGCGTGGTGCGCCGGTGGCGTGGCGACCGCAGGCGCTCCAGCAGCAGGGCGACCGCTGCGAATCCGCCCATCACGGCGAGCAACACGGCCAGCACGAGCATGAAGATGAGTGTCACCAACTCCTGGCCGACGCCGAGGAGTGGTGGCGCCACCATCGTTGCCGCCAGCGCCATGAGCAGGACACCGCCGCAGAACAGCCACGCGATGAGGTGGGGCTCGGGGAGGGTCAGGAACACCGCCTCCGGTGCGGCTGGGTCGACGTACACCTCGGCGGTCGACCCGCGCGGGAAGCGCGTCGCGACCTGCCGCTCCGCCTGCACGTCGCCCCTGCCGTAGGCGCTTCCCGTGGGGGAGCGGCTCCATGCCTCGACCACGCGCCCCTCGTGCATGTACCGCACGCGCACGTCGACCCGGCGGCTGCTCGAACTCGTCTCGGTGCGATACCCGAGCACCTCCGCCTGCGCGCGCGGCCAGCGGCGCATCGCCAGACGCTGTCGCAGGTGGCGCCACGAGAGGTGCCACAGGAACAGCCCCGCCGTCGTCGCGCCGAGCGCGAAGAGTCCCTCGCTCCACACGCCGCTACTCTACCTCCGCCTGCCGCGCGGCATCCGCCTGGCCCTGCGGGGCGCGCGCCGATTGACTTTTCCGCCGCCCCTGCGCAGAGTGGCGCTCGATGAGACCCGTGATGCTGTGCCGTGCCCTCGTGCTGGTCGCCCTGGTCGTCGGTTCGTCGCGCGCCGATGCGCAGGGCCTGTCGCTGCGGTACGGCGTCGCCACGTTCGGCGACGTCGAGCCCCTGCGAGAGGCCACGGCGATCGGCGCGTGTGGCTACGACTACATCGAGCCGGGGCTGGCCAAGACACTCGCCCTCCCGGAGGCCGATCGCGTGGAGCAGGTGCGCCGCATGCGTGAGGCGGGCATCCGGATCGAGACGATGAACTGGTTCCTGCCAGGGGCCGACATCAAGCTCACCGGGCCCAACGTGGACAAGGTGAAGGTCAGGGATTTCCTCGAGCGGTCACTGACGCTCGCCCAACAGATGGGGGCGCGCGTCATCGTGTTCGGCAGTCCGGGCGCGCGGTCGTTCCCGGAGGGCTTCCCGCGCGAGCAGGCGTGGGAGCAGCTGAAGACCTTCCTGCGCATGGCCGGCGGCATCATCGAGTCGCACGGCTACGGCATGGTCATCGGCATCGAGCACCTGCGCAAGCCCGAGAGCAACATCATCAACACCGTGGCGGAAGCGGCGCAGCTGGCGCGCGAGGTGAATCACCCGAAGGTGAAGATCATCGTCGACTTCTACCACCTGACGTTCGAGAACGAGCACCCGGACGTGATCCTGTCGGCGAAGGACCTGATCGTCCATCTGCAGATCGCCGACCCCGCCAAGCGCGGGTTCCCGATGAGCGACGCAGGCGAGCCGCGGTACCGCCAGTTCTTCGACAACCTGCTGAAGATTGGCTACAAGGGCCGGCTCAGCATCGAGGCCAACTCCTCGAACGTCGCCGGCGACTGCGGGCCGGCGTTGAAGTTCCTCAAGGAGATGGCCGCCGCGACGAGGTGAGGATCGACCGGCGGTTCAAGGAGAGAGCGTGACGGACACGGACGCGCACGACTGGCTCACGTTTCATCGGCTGCGGTTCCCTGAGCCCGTGTCGTCGCACGAGCGGGTGTTCCCGCCCGTGGCCGGGCCCCACTGCTGGATGTTCGGGCCGCAGTACGACGTCGGGCCCGACGGCATGCTGACCGGGGTCAGTGACGTGTGGGGCGGCGTCGGGATCTGGCACAGCCGCGCAGCGGCAGAGGCGATGCTGGCGGCGCCGGGCGAGGCCTTGCCGTGGCTCGGCGAGACGGCCGCGTCCTGGCACGCCCTGGGCGTGCCGGTGATGCATCGGGGCGCGGTCAACTGGCGCGGCCATGTCCAGCAGGGCGATGCCATCCGACCGGCGCCCGCAGATCCCGGCGGGCCGTTCGCGGTCCTCACGTCGGCCGGGTTCAACGCACGCGACGCTGCGACCATGCCGCGCATCCTGCAGTTCGTGGCCGGCGTCGTCGCAGTGCTCGACGACTATGGCGCGCAGCCCTCCAACCTGCGCCGCGGTGCCTTCCGCAGCGGCTTCGGCGGCCGCGACGGGTTCACGCTGTCGCTGTGGCGTTCGGAGGAGGGCATGCGGCACGCCGCGTACCAGCCTGGCGTGCATCGCACCCGCGTCAACGACGACAACGCCGGCCTGCTGTCGGATCGCAGTTCCTTCACCCGTGTCCGCATCGTCCGCAGCTGGGGCGACTGGGACGGCGAGGTGGACTGGTCGGCGTAGCGCGGGGCGCCGACACGCGCAGTGCCGCGCCGGTGGGCTGGTCGTCATGCACGGCGTCGTCGTCCGCCGAGTCGTATGGGCTGCGGTGGTCACAGCCGTCGAGGCGGTCGATCAACTCCCGCAGCGTGTCCTCGCCCTGTCCGCGCACGACGAAGTCGACCTACGGGGCGTTGATGGCCGCCTCGGCGTACGTGCTCGGGACGTAGCCCCCCGTGCGATGGGCACGTCAGGACGCACGGCACGAATTGCCGCGCTGACCTCGATGGTTGGCGGCAAAGCACGTCGACGCTGCGCCACGCGCGGTCCGTGTCAGGCGTCGCCATGACCAGCGTGTGGCCGGCACTTTCATGACAGCCGCTCGGGTCGGCCGAGGAGGCGTGCGGTCCACATCTCGATCGGCAGCGCGTAGCGGTCGCCTTCGCATCGCCACCGCGCGACGTGCTGCAGCGGCCGGCGCCAGGCCGGGGCCCGGTCCCATGCGACCTGCTGGAAGTACTTGAAGCGCTCGACGCGCCGGAACTTCTCCGGCGACACCCACGGCCCACCGACGCTGCCCACGAAGTCGAAGGCCGCCCACTCGTCGAGCGTCTGCGGTATCTCGCCCCCGTCCTTGACGACGGCCTCGGTGATGGCCGTGCCGGGGTAGGGCTTGAAGTAGAAGAACGGGGTCCGGAAGTCGGCGCTCATGCGCCGCAGGCGCTTCGCGACGTCGAGTGACGCCTGCACGGACTCGTCGCTCTCGCCGGGGAAGCCGACGATGAAGGGGAACTGCCCGTTGATGCCGTGCCGGTGGATCTTGTCGGCGCTCTCGAACACCTGGGCGATGCGCGTGTCCTTGCGGATGCGTCGCAGCATCTCGTCGGATCCCGACTCGACACCGATCAGGGCCCGCCGCAGTCCCGATCGGCGGCACAGCGCCATCGACGCGTCGGGCATCCGTGCGCCCTGATCGGCCCGCATCGTCCCCGCCCACGTGATGGGCAGTTGGGCGTCGACCATGCCCTGCGCGATCGCCTCGACCCGTTCCCGTCGCGTGAAGAAGGTCTCGTCCTGGAAGTTCACGTCGTCGAAGCGGTACCGCTGCCACAGCGAGGTGAGTTCGCGGACCATCCGCTCGGGCGACAGCCCGAACCACTGCCGCTCGTAGACGAAGGGATCGGCGCAGAACGCGCACCGGAAGTTGCAGCCCTGCGACGAGACGTAGTCGAGCTGCCGTTTGCCCTTCAAGGCGTAGTAGCGCTCGACGGGAATCAGCGAGTAATCGTGCGGGGCGAAGGCCTCGACCGGCCGCACCGGGCGGGGCGGGTTGACGATGATGGCCCCCGAGGCGGCGCGACACGTCGTGCCCAGGCAGCCGTCGAGCGCCTCGCCGCGTGCCAGGCGATCGACGACCTCGGCGAACGTCTCTTCGCCCTGCCCCTGCACGGTCGCCGTGATGGCAGGCTCGGCGAGGCACTCGCGCCCGAACATCGACGGGTGCCATCCACCCCACACGATGGGCAGATCGGGGTGATGGGCCTTGGCCAGGCGCGAGGCGTCGAGGGCATCGCGCAGCGGGGCGCCGGTGAGGACCGTGACGCCCAGGCAGAGCGCCCCCTGCAGCGCCGCCACGAGGGCCGCGTGCGGGTCGGCCTCGAGCCGCGCGTCGACGATGACGACGTCGACACGTCTGCGGTCGAGATGCGACGCCACCGCGAGCAGCGCGAGCGGCATCGTGTAGAACACCGCACGAGGGTTGTAGAACACGACCTTGGCGCGCCGTGCCTGCGGCGCCGGCTCGGCCACGGCACCGTTGGCGACGGTGCGCGTCATCGGCGGGCGCCCCACTGCAGTGCCACGATGGAGTGGTCGCCCGATGCGGTCAGCGGCCACATCGTGTCGAACCGCCGCTCCGTACGCGCCAGCCAGTCGGCGGCACTCGGGTAGCGGATGACCAGTGCGCGCCAGGTGACGCCGCCTGGCTGGAGGCGACGAGTCGCCCGCCTCCGGTCGTCTCGGCCGAGAAACCACAGCGTCGCCAACGGAGGGAAGGGCCGCTGCTTGCGGAGCCGTTTCCGGTCGAGCGCCATGCAGGTGGCGCTCGCGAGCATGACATCAATCATTCAGGCTGTGACGCTCCCACGTACTGGCCGCGGGCGGGCAACCGGAGAACTGAAGGGGCGTAAGCCGGAGTATATCGTCAACTCGCGGTCGTGTCAGCGGGCCACGGCGCCGCGGTCGGCCAGCTGACCGGCCAGCCATGTGTGGACCGGTCAGGCACGCGGCGGCGAAGGCCTCGGACGATGTCGGCGTTGAAGTTCTCGTCCGCGGCCAGTCAGAGCATCGCGTTGGGCGCCTACCGTCGCCGAAACCGGCGCGGTCAGCCTCTCAGCTCGCAGTCGATCGGGATGCTGCTGCGCAACCAGCTCTACGCCGGCATCGTGGACGTGGCCGAGTACGGGGTGCGCGGCAAGCGTGGGGACTTCGAGCCGCTGGTCAGCGAGGACACCTTCTACCGCGTTCAGGCCGTCCTGTCTGGCCGCACGCCGAGCCTGGCGCCGAAACAAGCTCCCGTTGGCAGAGGCGCTACCGAAAGTGCCGCTGCGCGAACGCGCAGCCTGAACCGGACTTCAGGTACTTCTCGAACGCCACGGCACGCGCGCCATCTGAGAACTGCACGACCACGTCGACCAGCCACGGCTTGTACCGGGAGGTGTGCGGGACGCGCCCGGCATTGTGGGCATCGAGGCGTCGTTCGAGGTTCGACGTCAGGCCGGTGTAGTAGCGAGGTGGGTTCGTCTGGCTCTTGAGGACGTACACGAAGGTCTGGGGCCGTGTCATGGACGGGCGGCGTCGCAATGCGCCTGCCGAGCGGAGGTCCTCGAAATTGGCAGGGAATCACGCGCGAAGGAGGCGCGAGAGGCAAAAAATGCGCTCCCGTCGCCAGGCCGACCTCGGCAGCTCTTGCAACCGTGACCAGGGGGCACCTGTGCCAACGGGCATCCAACCTGGCCTCTACGGAATCAACGGTGGGGGGAGGGGCCTGCCATCCGAAGCTCGTTCGGTGGCGGAGGGGGCCCACCGTCGCGCCTGCGGCGCTATGGTGGGCATCCTTCGCCTGCAACCTTCGTGTGCTTCTGGTCTGGGGAAGGGCCTGCCATCCGAAGCTCGTCGGTGGCGGAGGGGGCCCACCGTCGCGCCTGCGGCGCTATGGTGGGCATCCTTCGCCTGAATCATGAGCGAAGGATGGTGGACCTGACCGGGATCGAACCGGTGACCTCCTGAATGCCATTCAGGCGCGCTCCCAGCTGCGCTACAGGCCCACGCAAAGACAGCGGAGTATAGCCTATCCCGCCGACGAAAGCCAACCCACCAGTCGGCCGAGCCCGCTCGACTCGGCCTGGAGCTGCGACAGCCCCTCGAGCGCCTCGGCCTGGCGTTCGGCCCTGACGAGCGCCTCGGTGGCGTCGTGGTCGGTCTTGCCCTGGCTGCTGGTCACGACGCCGCTGAACGTGAAGACCACGCGGCGGGTCACTCCATGACGCTCGTACTCGTACTCGGGCGCCACCCGCGCCTGCACCTTCCGCACCTGGGTCGCCACGTGCTTTGGTAGAGATCCGGGTAGGAACATTGCGACACAGTGCGTACTGGTCCGGTACACTCTCGTCTGGCCGCCGAAGGTGTCCTTCAGCAGCTGTGCCAGTGCGATGATGACGCGTTCCAGCACCTGGGCCCCATGCCCATCGATGATCGCCTGCGGCTCGTCGATGCGGCAGACCACCATGGATGCGGGCGCGTGATCGGCGCTGGCGAGGTCACCGAGCAGGGCCGGACGAGGCAGGAGGCCTCCCTGGCGAGGCTCGGCGTCGCGACTCTGGACGATGGCCTGGTCGACCTTCTTGAGGTCACTGGCCACGCTGGCCATCCGGGAGGCTTCCTGACGCTCCCCCTGCGCCACGCACTGTCGCAACTGGTCGACCTCGCGGTTCAGGGCGCGTCGCAGCGTCCGGATGTCCTCGATGTGTGTGAGATCGGCCACCCGCTCGCTGCTGCGCATCAGGTCGTTGCGGAAGTTCATCGCGTCGCCGCGCAGCCCGTCGACGAGTTCCCGCAGCAGGCGGATGACGCCGGTGAATTCGGACTCGCGCGCGCTGGCGTGTCCCGTGATGCGGGCATAGGCCTGCGAGGCGTCGCCGATCAGGCGCAGCCCCGCCGTCGAGACCTCCTCGGCCAGCTCGGCGGCCCGGAGCCGGTCGCGCGACTGGTGCAGGCGGGTCTTCAGGCTGTCGGCCGGGAACTCGGCGGCTGAGGGGAACTGGACCTCGAGCAGCGCGACGAGGTCCTCGACGACGCCGACGAGGGCGGCGCGGTGGTCCTGCGCGGTCGGCGCGGCGGCGGCGAGTTCGAGGGTGATTGGACGGGACGGCATCCGTGTCGATTCTCTGTGGGGAATCGGCCACCGCCGGTCCGGCTTGAGACGGGGCGCAGCGCGCGCCAGCCGTCGGCTGACCGGACGGCCCGCCGTTTGCAAAGGTCGGGCTCGCGCCGGCAGTTGGCGCGGTCAGTCCGGGTGACGCCTGAGGTGGCCATCCGATGAGTGGGAGCGGGAGCATGCAGAGCAGGCAAGCAGCGTGGGGGGGCCTCATGACGGCCATCCTCGTCATGACCGGTGCGCCGGTGCTGGGACAAACCACCGAACGCGTGAGCCTCTCGGCCACGGGCACGCAGGCCATCGGCGGGAACTACACCCCGCGTCCGTCCATCAGTGCCGACGGCACGGTGGTGGCCTTCGAGAGCCCGCTGAGCACGCTGGTGACGGGCGACACGAACTACCTGAGCGACATCTTCGTGGTCGCGGGGGGCACGGTGACCCGTGTCAACGCCCTCTCCGGCGCTCAGCCCAACTGCGCCTCGTCTGGGGCGTCGGTCTCGGCGACCGGCCAGTTCGTGGTGTTCGACTCCTGTGCCTCGAACCTCGTGGTCAGCGACACCAACAACGCGGCCGACGTCTTCCTGCTCGACCGGAACACTGGCACCGTGACGCGCGTCTCGGTGTCGTCGGCGGGGGCCCAGGGGGCCACGGGGATGGACAGCTACGCGGCGGCGATCAGCCCCAACGGCCGGTACGTCGCGTTCCTGAGCCTGGCCGGATGGGACGGCGGCAGCATCGGGCTGACGCAGACCTACCTGCGCGATCTGGTGACCGGCAGCACCTATCTCGTGTCGCGCGCCAACGGTGGTTCAAGCACCGTCGGCCAGTCCGATGCGCGCCCGAGCGTGGCCGACGACGGCTCGGTGGCGTTCGTGTCGAGCACCAGCGGGCTCGTGTCCGGCGACACCAACGGCGTGTCCGACGTCTTCATCCGGCGGAACCCGACCACGGGCAGTTCCACCGAGCGCGTCTCCCTGTCGTCCACCAACCGACAGCTGACGGCCGCCTCGACGCACCCCTCGATCAGCGCCGATGGCCTGCGTGTCGTCTTCGAGACGACTGCTGCCGCCGTGCCCACTGACACCAACACGCTCAGTGACGTTTACATGCGTGATCGCAGCGCCGGCGCCACGGTGCTCGTGTCGCGCACGGCGTCGGGCAACGGCGGCAACGGCGCCAGCCAGGACGGCGAGATCAGCGCCAACGGGACGTTCGTGTCGTTCACCTCGCAGGCAGCCGACATCGCGGGGACGTTCGACGCCCTCTTCGACGTGTTCCGCGCCTCGGTCTCCGCGGGGGCACCTGCCACGGTGAGCGGCCTCACGCGGCTGTCGGTCAGCACCGGCACCACGACGCTGCACTCGGGTGGCAGCGACGTGGCCGACTCGGGCGTGGTGGCATTCCACTCGGACGAGCCGCTGCTCGTGAGCAACGACCTGAACGGCGACACGGACGTGTTCACGTCCAACGGCACCGTCATCACGCGCCACACGTTCCCGGCCACCGGCCTGCCCGAGTCCTATTCGGGCCAGACCATCCGCCCCGCGCCGAGCTACGACGGCTCGATCGTGGCGTTCCTGTCGTCCACCACCCAACTCGTGTCGGGCGACACCAACAGCAAGACCGACGTGTTCGTCCGCAACCGCACCACCGGCGCCACCACCCGACTCCCGGTGCCGGTCGGCTACGAATCGCTCGACGCCGACTGGGTGACGATCAGCCACGACGGCCGCTTCGTCGCCTACAGCCGCGGGGCTGCCTTCGTGTTCGACCGCGTCAACGGCACGACGACCCTCGTCAGCACGGCCACCCCGGGCGGGACGCCCGTGTCCGGCGGCCAGCCGCGCATCAGCGCCAGCGGCCGCTACGTGGCCTACCTGACGGCGGCGGCCTTCGATGTCGCCGATACGAACGGCCTCAACGACGTGTACCGCTGGGATCGCCTCACCGGCACGCAGGTCCTTGTGAGCCGTGGCGTCGCCGGGGCCAATGGCGGGTCGGCGGCCGCCGGAATCTCCGGCGACGGCAACCTCGTCAGCTTCGTGTCGGGCGCGACCAACCTCGCCACCGACGGCAGCACCGACACCAACGGACGCGCCGACGTATTCGTCCGCAACGTGACCGCCGGCACCACCCTGCGCGTGAGCGCCGGGCTCGATGCGACGGCCGGCGTGTTCATGCGCGATCCCTTCATCTCCGCGGATGGCTCGACCGTGACCTTCCTGGGCTCGGCGTCGCAACAGTCGGAGGCGACCACGGTGGCCTCCGACGTGTACGTGGTCAAGTCGAACGGCACGGGCCTGCGCGGGCCCCTGAGCGGCCCGACCGAGGGCGTGGGAGGATCGGGCGGCGCGTTCGACCCGACCATCAGCATGTACGGCCGATTCCTGGTGTTCCGCTCGTATGCCACCGACCTCGGCGTCACCGACACCAACGCGGCGGCCGACGTCTACGCGCGCCAGATCCTCGGCACTCCTGGCGCGTCGACCTTCGGCGCGGCGCAGCGCATCAGCGTCGCCGGCGGCGGCACGCAGGGCACCGGCGGCACCGGCCTCGACTCGGAGAACCCCGAGATCATCGGCACCGGCAAGACCGTGGTGTTCCAGTCGGGCTTCGGCAACCTCGTCGCCGACGACACCAACTACATCGTCGATGCGTTCGCGCGCGGCGGCGTGTTCGGCAACGGCGAGTGCGACTACATCCCGTCGAACTACGTCGCCTTCGCCCAGCAGAACCTGCTGGATCCGTGCACCAACAACGGGTCGCCCTGGGCCGATCCCGACGGCGACGGCGTGACCAACGAGGAGGAGAGCAACGGCGGCGGCGACGGCAACCCCGTCCTCGGCACGTACACGCGCTACTTCGCCGAGGGCGCCACCAAGACGGCCGGGCTGAACTTCGACACGCGCATCGCGCTGGCCAACCCGAGCGCCGACACGGTCACGGGCGTGATCTCGTACCAGTTGCCGTCTGGCGCCCAGGTGCCGACGACGCCGTTCACCCTCGGGCCGTACGAGCGCAAGACGGTGCTCCTCGACGAGCAGGACGGCATCGCCGAGACCGGCCCGGCCGCGTCCTACGAGTTCTCGACCACCGTGAAGGCGACCGCGCCGGTGGGCGTGGACCGCACCATGACGTGGGACAAGTCGACGTACTCGGGGCACGCCGAGACCGGCGTGGTGAGCGCGTCGCGCAAGTGGTACTTCGCCGAGGGCGCGACCATCGGCGGGTTCAACCTGTTCTACCTGCTCCAGAACCCGTCGGCAGCGCCGGTGACGGTCGAGGGACGGTTCCTGCTCGGCACCGGGGCCGTGCACGCCAAGACCTACACGCTGCCGCCCAACAGCCGTTTCAACGTCTGGGCCAACGTCGAGACCATCAACGGCGCGACACCGCTGGCCAACGCCGAGCTCTCGGCCGAGTTCACCGTGACGGCCGGCGCCGCCATCATCGCCGAGCGCGCGATGTACCGCGGTGCCAACCCGCTGTTCAAGGCCGGCCACGAGAGCGCTGGCGTGACCGAGCTGTCGACAGAGTGGTTCCTGGCCGAGGGCAACGCGGGCGCCTTCTTCGACGAGTTCGTGCTCATCGGCAACACCACGCCGAACGCCGCGCTGGTGCAGGCCGACTTCGTGGTCGGCAACACGGGCACCATCTACTCGAAGCAGTACACCGTGCAGCCCAACTCGCGCTTCAACATCTGGGTGGACGAGGAAGAACTCGCCCCCGGGGTGTTCCCGTTCCGCACCGGCAACACCGACGTGTCGGTGCGTATCCGATCGCTGAACCTGGTGCCCTTGATCGTCGAGCGCGCGATGTGGTGGCCGGGTAGCTCGAGCACGTGGTACGAGGCGCACAACTCGCCGGGCGCGACGCGCACCGCGAACCGCTGGGTGGTCGCAGAGGGCGAGAACGGCGGCGCGCTGGGGTGGAACACCTACATCCTCGTGGCCAACACCGGCACCGGTGCGGGCTCCATCCGCATGCGGGTGCTCGGCACGAACGGCCAGACGGGGGTGATCAGCGGCGTCGCGCTCGCGGCGCAGTCGCGCACCACGTTCTTCCTGGGAGACCTGCTCACCGCAGCGGGCCTCCCGGCCAACTCGCAGGCCGGCGTGCTCATCGAGTCGGAGACCGGCTCGCTGCCGCTGGTGGTGGAACGCGCCATGTACCGCAACGTGAACGGCGTGACGTTCCAGGTCGGTACCAACGCCCTGGGCACGCCGCTTCCGTGACGGAGCGGTCGCCCGTCGAGCCCGGCGGCATGCGTCGTACGCGTGCCGCCGCCGCTCCTGCCTGGCGCTATGTCCTCGGGGGAATGCTGGCCGCGGCCCTGGCCGTGGCCGGCAACCTCGCGTGGCGCTCGGCCTTCCCGGCCTACAGCGGGTACTCCGTGCCCGCCCTCATCGACGAAACGTCCGTGACGCTGGCGTCGGCGCTGTCCGTGCTGCTGGCAGCCGGCGTGTACCTGCTGCTGTCGCGCGGTCTCACGATCGCCACCCCGCTCTACGTGCTCGGCAGCCTGCTGACCGCCGCGGCCTCGTGCGTCGCAACGTACGTGCCGGTCATGCCCGACGGCACGCCGACGCCGCCGGGATTCACGGAGCTGACCCTCCCCATGCACCTGTTCGCGGGCGTCATGGCGGCAGTCGTCGTGCCGCTCGTGGTGCTGCTCGGTGTGCGGGCGCAGGCGCCCTCGGCCTGATCAGTATTCGTTGAGCATCCGCTGCAGGTCGGCCGGGTCGCTCGTCCTGGTCAGCGCGAGCATCAGCAGGATGCGCGCCTTCACCGGCGAGAGATCGCCAGCCGCGAGGCGCGGCGGCGCGGGCACGGTGGACGTCACCGGCTCGCGCATCGACGCGATGCGCCCGCTGCCCGCGCGCGTGGTCGCGACCACCGGGATGCCCTTCTCGCGGGCATAGGTGATGCCTTCGTTCTGGGTGCCCGAGATGGCGCCGGCGCCCGCCGTGGCGAGGACCAGGCCACGTGCGCCGGCGTCGACGGCGGCCTTGAGCAGGTCACCCGGCGCCCCCTGGTACACCAGGAACACGTCGACCCGTGGCAGCGCGGCCACCGTCGTCACGTCGAACTCGCTCGCGGCGGTGTGACGCCCTTCTGCCATGCGGCGGAAGACCACCCGGTCGCCATCCACGACCCCGAGACTGCCGAAGCCGCGCGACTCGAACGTGTGGAGGCGGAGCGCATCGGTCTTGGTGACGTCACGCGCGCCGTTGATCTCGTCGTTGAGGACCACGAGCACGCCACGGCCAGCCGCGGCGGGATCGGCGGCGACCCGGACGGCTGCGAGCAGGTTGGCCTGTCCCTCGTATCCCACCTGGCTCGGGTTGCGCATCGACCCGGTCACCACCACCGGCCGTCGATCGTGGACCGTGAGATGGAGGAAGTACGCCAGTTCCTCCAGCGTGTCGGTGCCGCAGGTGACGACGATGCCGGTAAGGTCGGGCTCGTCGCGGAACAGGGCGTTGACGCGGCGAGCGATCCCGAGCCACTGCTCCAGCGTGAGCTGGGAACTGCCCGTGTTGGCGAACTGCTCGGCCTGCACGGTCGCGTGGTCGGCCAGTGCGGGCACCGACGCCACGAGATCGTCGGCGGTCAGCCGTCCGCCGCGACGGTTGCTGATGGTGCCGCCGGTGGCGACGAGCCGCACGCGCGGCAACACCCGTGGCGCGACGGCCGGAGGGGCGGAGGCCACCGGTGCGGGGGGCGCGGGCGATGGGGCCTGTGCCACGGCGACCCCTGGAAGGGCCGCCAGGATCAGGGCTGCTGCCAGGACCGCGCTACGCATGCGCGGCGCTCGGTCGGTGCAGCCGGGACAGCCACTCCGACAGGCGCTGGGCGGCTGCGTCGGCGGTGTCGTCATAGAACGGCATGAGCGCCGTCGGGGCGCCCTGAGCCGTGACCACGTGCGCGCGCCAACGCTGGCGCTGCACCTGCGACAACTCGATGTAGTACAGCCGGCCGTTGATGTGTTGCTCGATTCGGTGCACGCGTCGACCCACGATCGTTTTCGGGTGCTCGTCCTGCGGTGGCGCTACCGGGTGCTGATGGAAGCGACGGTCATTGTAGAGAACTGCCAGACCCGCGCAAGCGAAGAGCCCCACGAAACGCCGTGCACACCCGGGGGGCCCCAGCAGAACACCTGTGGACACAGCAGCTTGCGGCGGCGCGTCCACGCGCCTGCACACGATATCCACCGCACGTCCGCAGGTTTTCCACAGGGGCGATCCGGCGGCGTGGCGAGGGTTTTCGCGGGGGCAGCGGCCGCGCTCGACACGCGCCGACGAAGCGGCGAAGATCGCAGGATCGTGCGGGCACTCCGATGGCGATGGGTGGTGGGCATGTTGGTGCTGGCGCTGTGGGCGCCGATGGCCCCGAGTCACGCCCAGCCGGCCGCGCCGCAGTCGCCCGTCTCGCCCTGGTTCCGGCTCTTCCTGACCGATGGGCGGGTGCTGACCACCGTCGGCGAGTTCACCCGCGTGGACGATGTCGTCCTGCTGCAGGTGCCGACGGGGTTGCCGGTGGACGGCACCTGGCCGGAGGCCCGCACCATCACGCTTCCGGCGTCGCGGGTCGACTGGGCGCGCACCGATGCCTACCGGGAGGCGATGCGCCGCGCGCAGTTCGAGCAGGCTGGCGGCGAGCGCGCGTACGCGGCCTTCACCGAGGAGGTGGCCGCCACCCTGCGCGACATCGCCCTCATCCCCGATCCGCTCGAGCGCATCCGTCGGCTCGAGGCGGCGCGTGTGCGTCTGGCGCAATGGCCGGCCGCGCACCATGGGTATCGCGCCGAGGATGTGGCGCGCACGCTGTCGGTGGTCGACGACCTGCTCAACGGCATGCGTGCCGCGGCGGGACAGCAGGCCTTCTCGATTGCGCTCACGGCCGGCCCGGCCGCGCCTGCAACGCCGACCGTCACGCTCCTCCCGCCCCCGACGCTGCAGGACGTCATCGCGCAGGCCCTGGCACTCGCGCCCGCCGTCAGCGATGCGGCCGAGCGGCTGCTGCTGCTGCAGTCGGCCGAGGCGCTGCTGGCCACGGCCCCTGCGTCCGAGCGGCGGTGGGTGGACGCGTCGCGACGCCAGGTCCGTCGTCAGATCAAGGACGAAGGGCGCGTCACGCGCAGGTATGCCGACCTGCGCACGTGGATGCTCGACAAGTCGGCGCGCCTGCTCGCGATGGCGGATGTGCGCGGGCTGATGGCGGTGCGCCAGGACGTGATCACCCGCGATGCCAGGCTCGACCATCGCCGACCGGCGGAGGTGGCCTCACTGCTGGCGACGCTCGACGCCCGTCTCGAGTCGGCCAGGCGGCATCGCCTGCTGATCGAGCGGTGGCAGGAACGTCGGCCGGCGCTCGAGGCCTACGTGACCACGGTGACGCGCCACCTGGGCGCGACGGCGCCGCTACCGCGCGCGCTCGAAGACATCAAGGCCCTGAGTGGCCCCGGACCCGACCTCCTGTCGCAGGCGGAAGCCCAGCTGGCACGCGCGAAGGCCGATGCCAGCCTGGTGGTCGTGCCCGATGAGGCCCGCGCCATCCACGGCATCTGGACGTCGGCGCAGCAGCTGGCTGGTCGGGCGCTGTTGGCGCGGCGCGCCGCCATCAGGAGCGGCGACCTGCAGCAGGCCTGGGAGGCGTCGGCGGCCGCGGCCGGCGCGCTGCTCCTGCTGCAGCAGCTCCGTGTCGACGTCCCGGCGCTCGTGCGTCCACCCACGCTCCCGGTCACCGGCGCCTGACCATGCCGCCCGTCGACATCCGTCTCATCCAGGCCGACGACCTCGACGCCTGGCAGCGGGCGCTGCTCGCCCTCTGCCTCCCCACGGCGCCGGCCGGCGACGGCCTGGCCCTGGAGGCGCCGGTCGTGATCGTGCCGACACGGGCCGCAGGCGAGCAGTGGCGCCGCACGCTCGAGCAGCGGCTGCTGGTGGACGGCTGGGCGCCGCCGACGGCGCTGCAGCGGGCCCTCGGCCACGAGGTGCCCGGCGCCGCGCCCGCCGCGCTGTTGTTGCCCCGCACGCTGACCCGCGACGACCTCTACGAGGCGCTGCACCTGGCTGCGAGGCTCGAGCGGCCGCGGCTGGCGGCGCTCACGCGCGAGGTGCTGATGGGCGCCTGCGCCCGGCAGGCGGCGCGGCGACACGCGCCGCCGTTCCTGCTGCGTCCCGGCCTCATCGCGGAGATGGTCCGATTCCACGATCAGGTGGGCCGCCTCGGCCATGTCCCGACGGCCTGGCTCGAGGACGCGGCGACGCGCCTCGAGGGCGAGGCCGCCAGCGATCGCGGGGCCGAGCGGCTCCTGCGGCAGACGCGCTTCCTGCACGAAGCCTTCCGCCACTTCGCGTCGCGCGTCGAGGCCCTCGACGGGCTGGACGAGCACGCCCTGCGGACCGCGCTGCTCGCGACACCCGGGGCCTGGTGCCCGCGGCACGTGATCGTGACCGTGGCCGACCACCATGCGGATGCCGGCGGGCTGTGGCCAGGCGACCTCGATGTGCTCTCGGCGGCGCCCGGCCTCGTGCGGCTCGACGTGGTGGCCACGCGACGTGTCGCCACGTCGCTGTTCGCGCGGCTGCGGGTACGCTGGCCCGGGGCGATCGACGTGCGGATCGGGCCGCAGCGACCCTCGGCGACCCGCCTCGAGGTGAGCGCCCCCGACCGCCGCTGGCTGTCGGCCCGCGACCGCGACGAGGAAGTGATCGCCTACGCAAGGCGCGTCAAGGCGCGCCAGCCGATGGCCCCGCATGCCAGCGCGCTGGTGTACCGGCGTCCGCTGCCCTACCTCTACGCGGCGCAGCACCTGCTGCGGGCCGCCGGCATCCCGTACCAGTCCTCCGGCACGCTGCCGCTGGCCGCCGAGCCCTGGGCCGCCGGCCTCGACCTGTTGATGGACGCCGCCCTCTCCGGGCTGACGCGCGCGACGATCGTCACGCTCCTGCGGTCGCCGCACGTCCGACTGGTGCGCGAGGACGGCCCGGAGGTGCACGGCCCCGCGATCGCGGCCTTCGACGCCTGGCTGGCGCAGGGGCGCTTCCTCGGCACGCTCGGGCACCTCGACGCCCTCATCGCGCGCCAGCCCTCGCCGCTCCCGCCCGATGGCCCCGAGGGCGCGAGCCGGCATGCCGTCCAGTGGCGCCAGGAGCGTGAGGGCCGTGCCGTGGCCGTCGCGGTGCGGCCGTGGCTGGCGCGGCTCGCGCCGCTGCAGGGCGTGGCGCCCGGCGCCGAGCACGTGCGGGCCCTGCGCGAGGCGTGGGCCGCCTGCGAGCGCCTGCCGACCGACGACGACCCGGAGGCAAGTCGGACCCGACGCGCCCGTGCGGCGGTCGACCTGGTGCTCTCGCAACTGGAGCAGGCCCTGGCGACGCACGACGCGACGCCCGTGCCGGCGCGCGATACCTGCATCCTCGTGCGTCGATGGATCGAGGAGCGCACCTTCGCCCTGCCGCGGGCCGACGCCGGCGTGCACCTCGTGGATGCCGATGCGGCGCCCTACGGCCTCTTCGCCCACGTCCGCGTGGTCGGGTTGCTGGAAGGCGAGTGGCCCGAGCCCACCGCGCGCGAGATCTTCTATCCGGCGTTCATGCTGGAGCGCCTCGGCTGGGCCGAGGAGCGCACGCGTACCGCGGCGCTGCGCGCGCGGTTGGCCGACCTGCTGACGCTGCCGACCGACGCCGTCGGCGTGTCGGTGCCCGAACTCGATCAGGACGCGGTGGTGCGTCCCTCCTCGTTGCTCGACGAGTTGCAGGCCTTCGGCGTGGATCGACTCGAGCCGGTGCCGGCCGACGAACGCACGTTGCCGGTGAGCGGCGATGACGCGCTCCTCGGCACGCCCGCCGTGCCCGGTGCGGGTGTCCTCGACCCCGCCGCCCGCGACTGGGCGCGCTGGCGCCTCACCCGGCCGCCGGCGCCGACACCTGGTCGCACCTCGGCCGTGCCCAGCGATCGCTATGGCGTGACGGCCGTCGAGACCTACCTCCAGTGCCCGTTCCAGTACTTCGCCGGCCGGGTCCTCGGGCTCACCGAAGAAGCCGACGACGAGCCCGGGTTGCCCGCGCGCGACGCAGGGGTGCTGCTGCACGACGTGCTGCACGACGGCATGGTGGAGTGGCAGCGCGGCGGACGCGTCGCCATCCGGCCAGAGGACCTGCCGGAGGCGCGCGCCGTGTTCGCCGCAGTGGCCGAGCGCGCGCTGCTGTCGCTCGCGCCCGCCGATCGTGCCGTCGAGCGGACGCGCCTGTTCGGCTCGGCCGTGGCCACGGGCGTGATCGAGAAGATGCTGCGCACCGAGGCGGAGCTGTTCGGCGACGTCGTGCGTCGCGCGCTCGAGCACCCGATCGACGGGCGCGTCGACCTGCCCGGGGCGGACGGCGCCAGGACGATTCACCTGCGCGGGCGGGTCGACCGGGTGGACTGGACGGACGACGGCCGGGTACGCGTCATCGACTACAAGTCCGGGCGGCGGCCGACGCGGCCCCTGCAACCGGGCGTCTATGCCCATGCGGTGGTGCAGCAGGAACGGGAGGCGGGACGCACGCTCGCCATCGCGCCGAGCGGCTTCGTGGCCTTCCGCGAGGGTGTGCCGTGGGTGGAGTCGGTGGGCACGCCCAGGGACGCCGACGAGCAGGCGCGACAGTTCGTCGAGGCAGTCGACCTCATCGAGCGCGGCGAGTTCCCGGTGAAGCCGCACAGTCCCTTCCGCTGCCAGTTCTGCGACTACGCCGGCGTGTGCCGGAAGGACTACGTCGGCGATGAGTGACGCCCTCGTGCCGGTCGATCAGGCGGCGCGCAGCCATGCCACCGACCCCAGGCACCACGTGGTGCTCGAGGCCTCGGCCGGCACCGGGAAGACGCGCGTGCTCGTCGATCGGTACCTCGCGCTGCTGGCCGCTGGCGTCGATCCCCGGCACGTGCTCGCCATCACGTTCACGCGCAAGGCCGCCGCCGAGATGCGTGAGCGCATCGTGACCGATCTGCAGGCGCGGTACCCGGAGGTGTGGCAGGGCCTGCGCGACCGCGCCGACGAGATCGCCGTCTCGACCATCGACGCCTTCTGCTTCGCCCTGCTGCGGGAGTTCCCGCTCGAGGCCGGGCTCGACCCGGGCTTCACCCTGGCCGACGAGACCGAGGTCGCCCGCCTCGTCGAGATGTCGCTCGACCGCACGCTCCGCGAGTGCCGGGACCGCGCGCCGTTCGACGAGGGCATCCGCCTCGTGCTGGCGCAGCTCACCCTGCCCCGGCTGTCGGAGGGCCTGCGCGTCCTGCTCGAACGGCGGTTCGTGGCGCCGGCGGCGCTGCGGCACTACCTCCGCACGCAGGTGCGGCAGGTGCGCTCCGAGGCGGCGTCGGCCGAGCGGGCCCGCCAGGACCTGCGCGAGCGCCTCGCCGCCGTGCCCGGCGGTCTCGCCCCCTGGATCGACAGCGGCCCCGCCGGGGTGCCGCTCTGGACCCTCTGTCGGCTCGACCTCGACCGCCTGCTCGCCGATCCGTCCTCGGCGCCGATGACCGCCGCCGAGGTGCGTGCCGCGCTCGATGGCCTCGCGCGCTGGCTGCTGACGCGCGACGGCGAGGCACGCAAGAAGCCCGCCGCCGTCAAGGGCACCTTCGCCTCGGCGGGCGACTGGCAACGGCATCGCGAGGGCCTGCCTCATGTCGCCACCGCCGTCATCGAGGCGCGGCGCGGATTCGAGGCCTCGCTCAACGTCCTGCTGGCCCGCGGCATCAGGCGCGTGTTCCGCCTGGCCTACCGTCGGTACCTGGAGACGCTGCTGCTGCACGATGCGCTCGATTTCTCCGAGGTGCTGCAGCGCGCCGTGCAGCTGCTGGCCAACATGGACGAGTTCTCGCGCAGCCGCTTCCGGCTCGAGGCGCGGTACCAGCACGTGCTCGTCGACGAGTTCCAGGACACCAGCCGGCTGCAGTGGCAACTGGTCGCCTCGCTGGTCGAGGCGTGGGGCGCCGGGCTCGGCCTCGGCCACGAAGGGCCGCTGCCGCCGTCGCTGTTCCTCGTCGGCGATCGCAAGCAGTCCATCTACCGGTTCCGCGACGCCGACGTCGGCCTGCTCGACGAGGCCGTGACGTTCGTCCGCGGCCTGGCCGACGACGCGCCCGTCAGGCAGGCGATTTCGCAGAGCTTCCGTTCACACGCCGACCTGCTCGCCTTCACCAATGACCTCGCCTCGGGGATGGTGCTGCGGGAGGCGCCGCCCGCCGTCGCCTTCCGGTATGGCCCCGACGACCGGTTTCCGCTGCCCGCCGGCCACGTCCCGGGTATGGAGGCCGACCCGCGTCTCGCGCTCGTGCTTGGTGACGACATCGAGACCTGCGCGGCGGGCGTGGCAGACGAGATCGCCAGGCTGCTCGAGGAAGGACTGGTCACCGACCGCGGCGAGGCGGCGCCGAGACGCGCCAGGCCCGGCGACATCGCCGTGCTGTTCCGATCGCGCGAGAGCCATCGCGAGTTCGAGCGCGCGCTGTCGGCCCGCGCCATCCCGGCCTACGTCTACAAGGGCCTGGGCTTCTACGATGCCGACGAGGTCAAGGACCTGGTCGCGCTGGTGCGCGTGCTGGCGGCGCCCGAGTCGCACCTGCGCGTCGCGGCCTTCCTGCGGTCGGGGCTGGTGGGACTGTCCGACGACGGGCTGCGACGGCTGGCGCCCGACCTCGCCGGGCGGCTCGACGCCCCCGGTCCCGGCGAAGAGGGTCTGTCGGCCGACGACGCGGATACGCTGGCGCGCCTGCGCATCGCCTGGCCGGAGTGGCGCGCGCTCGTGGACCGGCTGCCGCCTGCGGAGGTCCTCGACCATGTCCTCGACGCCTCGGCCTATGCGGTCACGCTGCGCGGACACCGGCAGGCCCAGGCGCGCGAGAACGTCAAGAAGTTCCGCGGCCTCGTGCGTCGCATCCAGAACCGCGGCTACGCCACCATGGCGAGGATTGCCGGGCACATCGATCGCGTCTCGGCCGGCGACGAGTCCAATGCCGCCGTCGACGCCGCCGATGCCGTCAACCTGATGACCGTGCACGCGTCCAAGGGGCTGGAGTTCCCGATCGTGTTCCTCGTGAACCTCACGCGCGGGACAGGAGGCGTGCCACCGCCGCTCCGCGTGCTGGCCGGCGACAGTGGCGAGGAGCCGATCGTCGGCGTGGCGCGCTACGAGCCTGGCGCGACGGCGGCCGAGCAGGTGCGCGACCACGAGGAGAGCAAGCGCCTGATGTATGTGGCCGTGACGCGCGCCCGCGAACGGTTGTACCTCAGCGCGATCGCCGGTCGGCAGGGCAAGGTGTCGGCGGGGCCCGGCAGCCTGGCCGCCGTGTGCCCGGCGGGCCTGCTCGCGACCATGTCCGACGCACTGGTCGAGGGTGTCGAGGAGGTGACGTGGCAGGGCGAGGTGCACGCGCACCGGTGGCGCGTGTGCCGGCCCCGGCCGGCCACCGAGACGACATCCGGTACGGCCGAGGCGCAGGCCGCAACGGCGCTGGCCGAGTCCGTTCCGGTGTCGATCACCGACGACGTGCCGGCGTCGCTCGAACCCCTCCCCCTCGATCCCCCGGTGAGGCGCGTGCGCGTGACGGCACTGGCGGCCGGGCGCGTGGACGCGCCGGCCGGATCGGACCGCGGCCCGGAACCTGGGGAGGACCTGGTGCTCGGACGCGCGGTCCATCGGCTGCTCGCGCGCGCGACGGTCGGCGAGTCCACGGCCGCGCTTGCGCAGCACGTGCTCGCCGATCTGGACCCGGACGAACGCCTGGTCGTGCCCGACGCCGCGGCGCTTGCCGACGATGTCGCGCGCATCGTGCAGGACGTGTGGCGCGATCCGGCGCGTCGCCGGGCGCTCGCGTCAGCCTCGGCGCGCTTCGAGGTGCCCCTCGTGTTCCGTCACGTCGCGGAGGAGGGGGTCTGCCTCGTGCGGGGCACGATCGATTGCCTGGTCACGACGCCCGATGGGGTGCGGGTCCTGGAGTTCAAGACGGGGCAGCCGCAGCCGGCGCACCGGCGACAGCTGGCGCTCTACGTGGAGGCAGTCCGGGAGATGTTGCCGGGTGTGGAGGTCGTGGGCGAGCTCGTCTACGCGACCCGGCGCGCGGCGGCGCCGGCACCGCAGGCGGCGCGGCTGCCCTTCGACTGAGGCTGCGACCGGGCGCGCGTGGCCCCTCGGGTCACTTCTTGTCGTCGATCCACTTCTTCAGCTCGGGCGAGAGGTCGTCGAGCTCGCCGTCGGGCTCTTCGAAGTAGTCGCATTCCTTGCAGCGCCACTCGAGCGCGCGTCGCGTCGAGGTCTGCATCGTGCCGGCGATGCGATTGACCTGCTCGATCGGCTCGAGCCGCATCGACTCCCCGCACATCGGGCATTCCTGCTTCACGGCGCACCCTCCCTGATCCGCCAATCGGCAGGGGCGCGCGCGCCTTGACAAGCGGCGCGGGCGCTCCCCACACTACGCACTGCCGCACGGCACCCCGCGGGTCATGCACGACTACTACCGCATCGCCGAGATCTCTGGCGCGCGTCGCGCGCCGGCACGCGCCGTGCCCGCGTGGGCAGTCGTGCTGCACGCCATGCCCCAGCCCCGCCGAAGCGCCGAAGGCGCGAAGGCGGGCGCCACGCTTCATCTCGTCCGTGCGCTCGAGCCGGAGCGGCCGACGGCGCGTGTGCCGCGCGACGAGGTCGCGCTCGACTTCCCGTCGGTGCGCCAGGTGATCGACCAGGCGCGTCGCGACTTCGCCGACGTCGAGGGACCGGGCGTCGCCGTGTCGGTGGACCTCTCGCTCTCCGCCCTCGAGGCGCGTCGCAGCGCGCGCATCCCCCTCCGGCTGCACCTGCCTGCCGTGTGCGAGCCCTGTGGCGGGCGCGGCGAGGCCTGGGACGAGCCCTGCGGGCAGTGCGCCGGCTCAGGGGCCACCGTTGCGACACGGTACGTCGTGGTGCGGGTGCCCGCCAACTCGACGCACGGCACCGTGCTGCGCTATCGGCTCACCCTGCCGTACGGCCCACGCGTGCGGCTCGACGTGCGCCTCGCCGTCCGGTGAGCCGCGCCCCCCTGCACGTCCAGTTGCTCGGCCGCCTCTACGTGGTGGCCGGGTGGCTGTCGTTGCTGGCCTCGATCTCGCTGGTGCTGCTCGGCGTCGGGGCAGTCAGCCTCGCCTCACAGGCCGGCCCGGAGGTGGCTGCGAGCCTCGCCGCCGCGATCTTCTTTGCCACGGCGGCGGTCACGCTGGTGTGGGCGGGGGTGCTGATCGGCGTCGGCATGGCGCTGCGGCAGCACCGCCACTGGGCGCGTCCGGCGGCCCTCGTGCTCGCCATCGTCAACGTGTTCGTGATTCCTTTCGGCACCGCGCTCTCGGTCTATGCCAGCTGGGTGCTGCTGCAGGAGGGCGGCAAGCGCCTGTTCGAGCGGCCCCACCCCCAGGGTTCGGCAGTATGATGCACGCGTCTCCGGAGTTCGCCGGGGCGTGACGGGGCTGGCCATGTCGCCGGCCCACCACGCCCGTTGTTCGTCCCCTCCCTCGAACGCGTTGAATATCAACAAGGAGCGCTGTCCCCATGAACACTGTTGCCGAAAAGTCGTCCACGGGCCTTGACGCCAACGTGGCCGCGGCCATTTCCTACATTCCCATCGTGGGGATCGTGTTCCTCGTGATCGAGAAGGG
>NZ_JBIINP010000100.1:0-15606 GCF_044337415.1 Luteitalea sp. | reverse complement strand
GTCTCGTTCGCGATCGAGCTGACCACGCCCGCCTGCCCGGTCAAGGACCTGCTGAAGCAGCAGGCCCACGACGCGGTGGCCACGCTCCCCGGCGTCACGGCCGTCGAGATCGAGATGACGTCGAGCGTCCGCACGAGCCAGGCCGACAAGGGCCCCGGCGGCCAGCGGCAGCCCATTCCCGGCGTGAAGAACATCATCGCGGTGGGCGCCGGCAAGGGCGGCGTGGGCAAGACGACCATGGCGGTGAACCTGGCGTTGTCGCTCGCGCAGCGGGGCAGTCGCGTGGGCCTGCTCGATGCCGACATCTACGGCCCGAACGTCCCCATCATGCTGGGGGTGCAGGCGCCGCTCGAGGCCAACGAACAGAACCGCATCATCCCCATCGAGCGGCACGGCTTGTGGGTGGTGTCGATGGGCTTCCTCGCCGGCGACTCCGATCCGGTCATCTGGCGCGGCCCCATGCTGCACGGCGTGTTGCGGCAGTTCCTGCAGGACGTGGCGTGGCCGGCGCTCGACTACCTGATCATCGACATGCCGCCGGGCACCGGCGACGTGGCGTTGAGCCTGAGCCAGCACACGTCGGTGACCGGCGCCGTGGTCGTGACCACACCCCAGACGGTGTCGGTGGCCGACTCCCGGCGCGCCATCCAGATGTACCGGAAGCTGCAGGTCCCGGTCCTCGGCGTGGTCGAGAACATGAGCTACTTCGCCTGCCCGTCGTGCCAGCACGAGACCGACCTGTTCGGTCGCGGTGGCGGGCAGCGGCTGGCCGAGGATCTGCAGGTGCCGTTCCTCGGTGCCGTGCCGGTGGCCGAACCCGTCCGCTCGGGCGGCGACATCGGCATGCCGATCGTGCTCGCCTCGCCCGATCATGTGGTCGCCAGGGCCATCGTCTCGGTGGCCGAGCAGGTGGCGGCGCAGGTGTCCATCCGGGCGTTCCGCACCATTCCGCTGACGCCAGTGTCCTAGGTGAATGCCATGATCAGTGCTTCCCGCGCCATCGTTGCCTCCGTGGTCGTCGCCCTGGGTGTGAGCGCCTCGGCCGACACGACGCCCCCGGCGACGGGCTCGTCACGCCTGTCGACCAGTGTTGGCGCACGCCCCTCGATGGTGGCAGCCGACTTCATCGCCGACGTCGTCGGGCCATACCTTGCCATGCAGGAGGCCCTGGTGCGCGACGACCTCGCACCCGTCGGGAGTGCGGCGGCGTCCCTGCAGAAGGGGGCCAGCGGGCTGGGCGCCGACGGCGCCGCGCTGGTCGCGGCGGCCGGCAAGGCGCGTGGTGCGAAGACCCTCGAGGCGGCGCGCGAGGCGTTCGGCGACCTCAGCGCGGCGCTGATCGCCTACGCCGACCGCACGAAGCAGCCCATCGAGGGCAAGGTGGTGGCGTTCTGTCCCATGGCCAACAAGTCCTGGGTGCAGGCCGACGGCGTCGTCGCCAACCCCTACTACGGCACGTCGATGGCGACGTGCGGCAGCGTCCAACGGAAGCTCTCGGCCACCAAGTGATGCACATCCCCTTCGTCCGCCGCACGCTCGCCAACGGCCTGGACGTGATCGTTCACGAGGACCACGACCTGCCAATCGTGGCCGTCAATCTCTGGTATCACGTCGGCTCGAAGAACGAGCGGCGTGGGCGCACGGGCTTCGCGCACCTCTTCGAGCACCTCATGTTCGAGGGCTCGGCCCACCACGACCACGGGTTCTTCGCGCCGCTGCAGCGCGCCGGCGCGTCGCTCAACGGCTCGACGAGCTCCGACCGCACGAACTACTGGGAAGTGGTGCCGGCGGGTGCGCTGGATCTCGCGTTGTGGCTCGAGTCTGACCGCATGGGCCACCTGCTGCCGGCGCTGACGCAGGCCAAGTTCGACAACCAGCGCGATGTGGTGCTGAACGAGCGCCGCCAGAACTACGAGAACCGGCCGTACGGCATGGCGGGCATCGCCGTCGCCGAGGCGCTGTATGCCGAGGATCATCCGTACAGCTGGCCCACGATCGGCTATCCGGACGACCTTCGCGCCGCGTCGCTCGACGACGTGCAGGACTTCTTCCGCACCTACTACCACTCGCGCAACGCCTCGCTCGTGCTGGCCGGCGCCATCCCGGCCGACGAGGCGTTCGCGCTGGCCGAGCGGTACTTCGGCGACGTGCCGCCAGGGCCGGACGTGCCGCCCGTGACCGCCACGGTGCCGGTCCTCGCCACCGGCAGCCGTCTCCACCTCGAGGATCGCGTCGAGCTGCCGCGCCTGTACCTGGCGTGGCACTCGCCGGCGCTCTTCGGCGACGGGGACGCCGATCTCGACCTGCTGGCCGACGTGCTCGGTGGCGGCAAGACCAGCCGCCTCTATCGTGCGCTGGTCGTCGAGCAGGAGCTGGCCACCGAGGTCACCGCGATGCAGTACTCCCGTGAACTGTCGGGCATGTTCCAGGTGATCGCCACCGCCCGGCCCGACGTGACCCTCGACCGCCTGCACGACGCCGTCGTGGCGTGCCTGGCCGAGGTGCGGCAGGCGCCGGTCACCGTCGACGAGCTCCGGCGCAGCCAGGTGCAGGCCGAGGCGCATTTCATCTACCGCCTGCAGACAATCGGCGGATTCTCCGGCAAGTCGGACCAGTTGAACGCGTACAACACCTACTGCGGCGATCCGGGCTACGTGGGCGAGGACCTGGCCCGCTACGGTCGCGCGACGCCCGCATCCCTCGAGGCCGCCGCGGCGCGCTGGCTTTCGGCCCCGTACGTGGCACTCGGGGTGGTGCCGACCGGGCAGACGGCCCTCGCCCTCGACGGCGCCACGCAGGCGGTGGTGCTGTGAGCGTCGACCGCCGCACGCTCCCGGTGCCCGAGCCGCCGCCGGGCATCCGCTTTCCGCCACTGACGCGCAGCGAGCTCGCGCCGGGACTGCGCCTGGTCACGGTCGAGCGGCGCGACCTGCCGCTCGTGAGCCTGCTCTGGCTCTGGCACGCCGGCACTTCGGCCGATCGCGACGACGCGGCGGGGCTGGCGGCGTTGACCGCGGATCTCCTCGACGAGGGCACGGCGTCGCTCTCGATGTCGGAACTGCACGAGGCGCTGGCGGGCATCGGCGGGCAACTCGACACCGACATCGGCCACGACGCGACCGTCCTGTCGCTCCTCGCGCTGTCGAGCCATCGCGAGCGGGCCGTCGAGCTCTTCGTCGACATGGCGGAGCGGCCGCGCCTCGACGCCGCCGACATGGCGCGCGTCCGTGGGCTCCGCCTCAATCGCCTCCGGCAGTTGCGGCACTCGGCCTCGGCGCTGGCCGACCTGCTCTTCATGCGTCGCCTCTACGGCCCGCACCCGTACGGCCGCCCCGGCATCGGCACCGAGGCCTCGCTCCAGCAGTTCACGATCGAGGACGTGCGGGGTTTCCATGCGCGGCTGGCGTCCACGCCGGCGACGATCATCATCGTGGGCGACATCTCGCACGACGAGGCGGTGCGCCTGGTCTCGCGGCACGTCTCCGACACCCCGCGCGTCGGGCACGCCGATCCGCCCGTGGCCTCGTCCACCGACGGGCACCGGTTGCTGTTCGTGCCCCGCGAGGGCGCCGCGCAGTCCGAGATCCGCGTCGGCCGCGTGGCCATGCCGCGCAAGGTCGACGACTATCACGCCGCCGTGGTGACCAACATGCTGCTGGGCGGTGCGTTCGTCAGCCGCATCAACATGAAGCTCCGCGAGGAGAAGGGCGTGACCTATGGCGCCCGCTCGTCGTTCCAGTTCCTGCGACAGGCCGGACCGTTCTCGGTCCAGGCCAGCATCCAGTCGGAGGCCACGGCCGAGTCGGTGCACGACGTGCTCGTGGAACTCGAGGCGCTCGGCTCGACGCGTCCCGTGACGGTCGACGAGCTGGAGAGCGCGCGCGACGCCCTCACCCGCGGGTACGCGCGCGGCTTCGAGACGGCCGAGCAGGTGGCCCGGGCCGCCGCCCAGCTGGCCCTCTACGGGCTGCCGGAGGACGCCTTCGACCGGTTCTCCGAGCGCGTCGCGGCGGTGACGGCCGAGGACGTGTCGGGCATCGCCCAGCGCTGGCTCCGTGCCGACCAGATGCAAGCGGTCGTGGTGGGGGAGCCCGCCACGTCGCTGGTTGGCCTGGGAGCGGTCGGGCTGGGCGCCCCGGAGCACTGCCTGGCCGACGACGTGCTGGCGCGCCGGTAGGGTTGGGGACCTTCACCGCCCCGCCGGCGTGGCAGCCGACGCGCGGCGGGGACCTCCCGCGTCGCCGGGGCCGGTGGAGGTACTATCCCAGTGGGGTGAACCTGGCGCGGTCGGGCTCCGTCTCACCCCTCGTCGTGGAAGGATCACCCCGATGAGTCTCGCGAGGACCACCCTGAGCCTCGCCGGCGTCGTCATTGCGCTTGCGACGACGCTTGCTGTCGCCACGTTGTGGCTGCTGCTCACCCAACCGGTGACGGTGGCCGATGCCGTGGCGCGGGGAGACGTGTCGCCGATCATGTCCGCACTCGCGGGCATCCTCGGCAGCGCCATCCGGGGCCTGCTCGATTACCTCTGAAACAATTCAGACTTCACAATTCAGAATTCAGAGCGCGTCGAGCGGCGGTACCCGTGGCCGGAGACCACGGGTGTCGGCCCCGCGCTGAATTCTGAACTCTGAATTACAAGGATCTGCTGAGGAATTTCGTCAGCCAGTAGCCGTCGAGGTACTTGAACGGCGTCTTGCCCGTGCTGTAGTGGCCACACGGCAGCACGGCGAGCTGGTGGGGGATGCCTCGCCGGCGGAACTCCTGCACGAACGACTTCGACAGGTGCAGCGGGAAGGTGAGGTCGTACTGCGCGTACACGAGGAGGGTCCGCGTGTCGCGCATGCGGTCCATGAAGGGGTAGGGGCTGATTGGAGCCCAGATCCGACGCAGCGTGTCGAGGTCGACGTGCCCGTCGAGGCCCTCACGGACATGGCGCGTCGAGAGGCCCTCCCAGACCACGTCGGCGAAGTGCGGCGAGATGTGGTTCAGCGCCGCCACCTTCACGCGCGGCTCGTGCGCGGCGGTCAGCATCGAGAGACACGAGCCGAGGCTGGTCCCGCAGATGCCGATCGAGGAGTACCCCTGCTGCGCCAGGAAGCCCACCGCGCGTCGCGCGTCGAGCACAGCCTGGCGACACACCTGCAGCGTGCGGCCCACGTTGCTGCTGACGATGTAGTCGGCCCGCTGCAGTTCCGCGGGCTTGCGCCAGTCGTGATACGGCTTGCTCAGGCGCAGGGCGGTGAGCCCGGCGCGGTTGAACAGCCGGCACAGGCCGACGTGGCCGTCCGCGTCGGAGTTCCACTGCGGCATCACCACCACGGCGCGGCCGCGATCGGCCCTGGCGCGGTACAGGCGTGCGTGCACGACGTTGTTCTCGGCGTGCGGCGTCACGATCTCGCTCGCGAAGCGGAGGTGGCCGTGCGCGTCGAGGTCGTACTCGGGCGCGTCGGTGCTCGCGAAGAAGGTGTCGCTGTGTGCCACCGCCCAGTCGGCATACGCCAGCAGCACGCTGGCGGGATCGGGCGTGGGGCCGTCCGTGTCGGGCGCGTCCGGCGTGTGGGGCAGGTCGTGGAGCCACTCGAGGCCCCAGTCGAACTCGCGGACGATGCGGTCGGTGCTGCGGTTGTGGAGCGCTTCCTCCCAGCGGTGGAAGGCCCAGCGGAAGATCACCGCGTCAGCGTACGTGAACAAGGGAAGAGGGACAAGGAGACGAGTCACAAGGGCTGCACGTGACCGGGGACAAGGGCGGCAAGGGACACGGGACGAGCAGCGCCGGGGCGTCTACGCCGCGCCGGTCCTTGCCGCTCGTCCCCTGGTGCTTGTCCCTGGCTCCTTGTCGCCCTTGTGACTTGCGTACTCGTCCCTTGTCCCTTGTGCTACGCGCTTCCGGTGGCCAGGGTCGCCTCCACGCCGCGAGCGACCGCCACCAGCGAGGCCGTCTCGCGCCCGACCAGCTGGAGGCTGGCCGACCATCCCCCGTCGACCTCGCCGACCGGCATGACCAGGGCCGGCGAGCGCGACAGGTTGAAGGGCTGCGTGAGCCGCAGCATCGCCGCGCGCGTCAGTTCGTCGCCCTCGGGCCAGTGGACCTGCGCCTGCCCCAGCCAGGGCGGCGTGATGGCCGACCCGGGCAGCGCGAGCACGTCGACGCGCTCGAGCAGGCTCCTCACGTCGGCCTCGATGCGGGCGCGGGCCTCGTGCGCTGCCGCCAGGTCGGCCGCCGACGGCCGCGCGGCCGACTCCAGCCGGCCGCGCACGGCCGGCGTGTAGTCGGGCCCGAGCGTCGGCAGGCGCGGCGCGTGGAAGTCGAGCGCCTCGCTGATGATGATCGTCACGTACGTGGGGACGATGAGGGGCGCGCTGGCCAGGGGCACGTCCTCGCACGATGCGCCGGCCGCCACGAGCCGGTCCAGCGCCTGCGCGACGCGGGCGCCGATGCCCGGGTCCACCGCGCGCCAGCCGAAGTCCCGCAGGACCCCGATGCGCAGGCCGCGGATCGGGTGCGCCTCGGGCGTCCCCGGCAGGGGCCCCGCCGTCTTCAGGCCCTGCAGCGCCACCCACGCATCGTCGACGCATGTCGCCAGCGGGCCGACGCAGTCGACCGTGGGGCTGAGTGGGACGACGCCCGTGAGCGAGACCTCGCCCCAGGCGGGCTTGAGGCCGACCAGGCCGCAGGCCGCCGACGGGATGCGGATCGAGCCGCCCGTGTCGGATCCGATCGCCACGTGGCACATCCCGGTGGCGACGGCCGCTGCGGCGCCGCCGCTCGACCCGCCCGCCGAGCGCCCGCCGTCGCGCGGGTGCCGCACCGGCCCGAATCCCGAGTCCTCGCTGGTGGTGCCCATCGCGAACTCGTGCAGGTTGGTCCGCCCCACGAACACGGCACCCTGGGCGCGGAGGTGAGCCACCGCCGGTGCGTCGGCGGCGGCCACGGCCGTCATCGAGCGCGACCCGGCGGTCGTGACCAGACCGGCCTGATCCAGCAGGTCCTTCAGGGACACCGGGATGCCGTGCAGCAGGCCACGGTCGTGTCCCTGCCGCAAGGCGGCATCGGCGGCGTCGGCATCGCGGCGCGCGGCGTCGGCATCGAGGTGGATGAAGGCGTTGGTGGCCGGCTGCCACGTGCGGATCTGCTCGAGGCAGACCTCGACGAGGGCGCGCGAGGAGGTGCGGCCCTCGCGCAGGGCGCGTGCGGTGTCGCGGATGGCCATGGCCTACGCCTCGCCTCCGGCCTCGCCGGGGATGCGCTCTGCGGCGATGTCGTCCAGGGTCGCCATCGCGCGACGCAGGTGGGGGATGACGATCGAGCCGCCCACCACCAGCCCGATGTGCAGCGCTTCGCGCAGCTGGTCGTCGGCCAGGCCCTCCTCCTTGCAGCGAATCAGGTGGTACGTCACGCAGTCGTCGCACCGGAGCACGAGCGAGGCCACCAGCCCCAGGAGTTCCTTGGTCGGCACGTCGAGGGTGCCCGCGTCGTAGGCGCGCGTGTCGAGGGCGAAGAAGCGTTTCGTCTCGAGCGGGCCGACTTCCATGATGCGGGCGTTCATCCGTTCGCGGAACTCGCGGAAGCGCGTGAGGTGATCGGACATGGGGTCACGATACAGGATCGGGTACCGGGTACCGGGTACCGGGTACGCACTGCCGACTCCCGACTGCCGACTGCCGACTCCCGTGCTCTGTGTCCTGCCCGCGCTACACTGCTGGGTAGCCGCATGCGACAGACGCGCATCATCGCCACGCTCGGTCCGTCGAGTGCCACGCCCGAGGGTGTGCCTGCGCTCCTGGCGGCCGGGGTCGACATCTTCCGGTTGAACTTCTCGCACGGCACCCACGAGCAGCATGCCGCGACGCTGCAACTGGTGCGCGAGGCGGCCGCGAAGGCGTCGCGGTCGGTGGCCATCCTGCAGGACCTCAGCGGCCCCAAGATCCGCACAGGCCGGCTGGTCGGCGGTACGCCCATTCCGCTCGTGATCGGGCAGCGCCTGCGGATCACGACCGGCGACGCGGAGGGCCATGAGGGCCATGTCTACACGACCTTCGCGGGTCTCGCGCGGTCGGTCGGACCGGGCATGCGCCTGCTGCTCGACGACGGCAACCTCGAACTCCGCGTGGAGGGCACCGACGGCACCTCGATCGAGACGACGGTGGTGGTCGGCGGCATGCTGGCGCAGCACAAGGGCATCAACGCGCCCGACGTCGTCCTGCCGGCCTCGGCGCTCACCGAGAAGGACATCGCCGACTTGCGCTTCGGCGCCTCGCTCGGCGTGGACCTCGTGGCCTTGAGCTTCGTGCAGACGGCCGACGACCTGCGGGCCACCCGCGACGCGCTGCGCGAGGCGGGTACCCCTCACACGTCGCTCATCGCGAAGATCGAGCGACCGCAGGCCGTCGAGCACCTCGAGTCGTTGCTGCCGCACTGCGACGGCGTGATGGTGGCGCGCGGCGACCTCGGCAACGAGGTGCCGCTGCACAGCGTGCCCCGGGCGCAGAAGGTGATCACGCAACTGGCGCAGGAGGCGGGCAAGCCCGTCATCGTCGCCACCCAGGTGCTCGAGTCGATGCGCACGAACCCGCGCCCGACGCGCGCCGAGGTCAGCGACGCGGCCAACGCGGTGGACGACTCGGTCGATGCCGTGATGCTCTCGGGCGAGACGGCGAGCGGGCAGTATCCGGTGGAGGCCGTGAAGGTGCTCGACGCCGTGATCCGCGACGCGGAGCGTGTGGGCGTGAAGCCGCGCGCCACGTTCAACGCCGGCGTGCTGGGTGTACCGCACAATCGCGCGCTCTGCGAGGCGGCCGTCACGCTCGCGCACGCGGGCGACGCCGCGGCCATCGTCGCGGTGACGCGCGAGGGCAAGACGGCGCGCGTCCTGGCGGCGCTGCGCCCCGAGGCGCCCGTGTATGCCGTCACGTCCGACGAGCAGGTGGCGCGCCGCCTGATGCTGCACCGCGGCGTCGAGCCCGTGGCGGTCGCACCCGCACTGCTCGGCAACCCGGGGGGCGCCGAGGCCGAGATCGAGCGGTACCTGATCGACCGCGGGGTGCTCCGCGCGGGCACGTCGATCGTGTTCGTGAGCGTCAACGCCGATCTGACCCGCGGCGACGCCAACTTCCTGCGGATTCGGCGCGTCGGCTAGGGCGGGTTGCTGCAAGGGGGCAGCAACCTCAATTCAGGATTCAGAATTCAGAATTCAGCGCGGGGCCAACACGGCCATCTCCGGGAGGGCGGAGCAGGGCCCAGCAACCTCAATTCAGAGTTCAGAATTCAGAATTCGGCGCGGGGCCAACTCGGCCATCTCCGGGAGCGCGGGTCGTGCCGGCGGGATCAGGCGATCAGGCTGAAGGCGGGTCGACCTGGCGGGCCTCCAGGTGCGTCTTCAGGGTGCCCAGCGCGGCGCTCCAGCCGGCGTTGACGATGCGGTAGAAGCGCCGCCAGCGCGGGCTGTCGTCGCAGCCGTCGAGCTGGAAGCGCAGGCGCGTGCCGTCGGCCGTCGGCTCGCACATCACCTGCAGGGCCATCGGCCCGATCGGGTCCCGTGCCGGGGGCAGCCAGTAGGCATCGGCCAGGAAGAACTCGCGCGGGGGACGGACGTCGATCACTGTGCCGTAGAAGACGCCGCCGAGCGCGCCGAGCAGCGGGTCGGCATGATCGGTGGTGGCCCACTCCACCGCGTAGATGCCCAGCGGGCGTGGCGTGGTGACCGAGCGGAGCGCGGCCCACCAGGCCTGCAGGTCGTCGGGCGCGAAGAAGGCCGCGAACACGGCCTCGGGAGGCGCCGCGATCTCCACCACGCAGTCGAACGAGGCAGGGTCGGGCGACGTCGGCCGGCTCATCGGCCGGAGTATGACACGCGCCTGCCCTTGCACCGGGACGGGAGGGCGCTTAGCCTATGGGGGTTCGTCGCCCAGCGACGGCTCGCTCCCATGACGCGCACCATCACCATTACCGTGACCACTCGAAAGCGGGAACTCGATTCCGCGCGCGGGTGGCTCGTGTACGCGTCCTGAGCTGAGCAGCTCTCATTCACAAGCGTACGTGCTCCACGAAAAACCCGCCGCGCGACCCGCGCAGGCGGGTTTTGTCGTTGAAGGCGGACGAAAGAGGATTCGATGTCGTCTCGAACAGCAGTGGGCGTCCTCGGCGCCACCGGCACGGTGGGCCAGCAGTTCGTGCGGTTGCTCGCCAACCATCCTTGGTTCGAGGCCACCTGGCTGGCCGGCAGCGAGCGGTCATCGGGCCGGAAGTACGCCGAGGCCTGCAACTGGAAGCTCTCGACCCCGATGCCCGACGCGGCCGCCGCGCAGGTGGTGCAGGAACCGGTGCCCGGGAAGGGGCCGAAGCTCGTCTTCTCGGCGCTGGACGCCAACGTCGCCGGCGACATCGAGAAGGCGTTTGCTGCCGCGGGACATCTCGTGGTGAGCAACGCGCGCAACTACCGCATGGACCCGCTCGTCCCGCTGCTCATCCCCGAGATCAATCCCGACCACCTGCAACTGGTGCCGAAGCAGGCCGAGGCCTACGGCTGGAAGGGCGGCATCGTCACCAACTCGAACTGCTCGACGATGTTCCTGGCGATGGCCCTGGCGCCGCTGCGCCAGTTCGGGCTGGCGACGTGCAACGTGGTGACGCTCCAGGCCGTGTCCGGTGCGGGCTACCCGGGCGTGCCGTCGCTCGACATCCTCGGCAACATCATCCCGTTCATCGGGGGCGAGGAAGAGAAGCTCGAGATCGAGCCGCAGAAGATCCTCGGCAGCCTCGCGGGCACGTACGTCGAGCCGCACCCGGTGGTGGTCAGCGCCCACACGACGCGCGTGCCGGTGATCGACGGCCACTCCGAGATGATCTCGGTCGGCTTCGAGGGCACCGTGGCCGCCGCCGACATCCGCGCCGCGTTCGAGGCCTTCCGGGGCGTACCGCAGGAGCTCGGCCTGCCGTCTGCGCCGAAGCAGCCGCTGGTGTACCTGGAGGCGGAGAATCGCCCGCAGCCGCGGCTCGACGTCGAGCGCGACGGCGGCATGGCCGTGTTCATCGGCCGTCTCCGTCCGTGCCCCGTCCTGCAGCACAAGTTCGTCGCCCTCGGACACAACACCGTGCGAGGCGCCGCGGGCGCCGCGTTGCTCAACGCGGAACTGATGCAGGCCCAGGGCCTGGTGTAGGGGTATGCCATGGTCGTCATGAAGTTCGGCGGGACCTCCGTGAAGGATCCGGAGGCGATCCAACGACTCGCCGCCATCGTCGCCGGGGAGCAGGCGCGCACGGGGACGCCCGTGGTGGTGGTGTCGGCGATGTCGGGCATCACCGATCAGCTCCTCGACGCGGTGGCGGCGGTCGAGCGCGGCGACGCCGAGGGCGCCTCGCGCAAGGTCGCCGCGATGCGTGATCGCCATCGCGCGGCGGCCGAGGCGCTGCTGACCCGCGGCGACGTGCGCGACGAGGTGATCGACGCGCTCGAGCGGCAGTGGCGCGACACGGCGCAGATCCTCCACGCCATGGCCGTGCTGCGCGAGGTGTCGCCACGGTCGCGCGACGCGGTGGTGGCGATGGGCGAACTGGCGAGCTCGCGCCTCGTGGCGGCGGCGCTGGCCGAACTCGGCACGCCGGCCCGCTGCGTGGATGCCCGCACCGTGCTGGTGACGAGCGCCGACCACGGTCTCGCGCAGCCGGATCAGCCGTCTACGGCGGCGCGCCTGCACGAGCACGTGCTGCCCCTGGTGCAGGACGGCGTCGTCCCCGTGCTGGGCGGCTTCATCGGCGCGACGGCCGACGGCATCACGACGACGCTCGGGCGCGGCGGGTCCGACTACTCGGCGTCGCTGTTCGGCGCCGGCCTGAAGGCCGCCGAGATCCAGATCTGGACCGACGTCGACGGCATGCTCACGGCAGATCCCCGCGTGGTGCACGGCGCCCGCCCGCTGCCGTCCCTGTCGTTCGCGGAGGCCTCGGAGCTGGCCTACTTCGGAGCCAAGGTGCTGCACCCGAGCACCATCGCGCCCGCGGTCGCCGACGGCATCCCCGTGAAGATCCTCAACTCGCATCGCCCCCACGTGGCGGGCACGACGATCACCGCGAACCCGCCGCTGCCCGAGGCGCCGCTGACCGGCCTGGCCTGCAAGCGCGACATCACCGTCGTCGACATCCGGTCGTCGATGATGCTGGCCGCCTACGGGTTCATGCGTCGGGTGTTCGAGGTGTTCGAGCGGCACCGTACGTCGGTCGACGTGATCACGACGTCGGAGGTGAGCGTGTCGATCACCATCGAGGATCGCCGCGCGATCGAGGGCATCGTCGCCGATCTCTCGGTGTTCGCCGAGGTCGGCGTGGAGAGCGAGATGGCGCTGCTGTGCGCGGTGGGGGAGCGGCTGCGACTCGAGGCCGGCCTCGCGGCGCGCGTGCTGGGCACGCTCGACGAGTTCCCGCTGCGCATGGTGTCTCAGGCCGGGGCGCGACGGAACCTCACGGTAGTGCTGCCGCAGGCGCACCTGCAGGCGGCGATGGCGCGGGTGCACGAGCGGTTCTGCCTGGCGCCGGTGCCGGTGCCCGAGGTGGTGGCCTGATGCGCGTCGTCCTCTTCGGGCACGGGCGCATGGGACGGCTCGTCGGTGTGTACGCCGCTGACCACGGGGCAGAGGTGGTGGGCGTGCTCACCAGCCGCAGCACGCCCGAGGAGTGGGAGGCCGTGGCCGCGGCGGGTGCCGACGTGGTGATCGACTTTGCCACCGGCGAGGCGCTCGAGCAGAGCCTGGAGCGGCTGTGCGAGCTGGCGCCGACACTCGTGCTCGGCAGCACGGGCTGGGGGGCCTTCGAGCCGCAGGCGCGCGCCATCGCGGCGCGGCACGGCCGTGGCGTGGTCGCGGCCTCGAACTTCTCGGTCGGGGCCTACCTCATGGAGGCGGCCGTCCGCGCCCTGGCGCCCGCGATGGAGGTGCTGCACGACTACGAGCCCTTCCTGCACGAGGCGCATCACTCGAAGAAGCGTGACGCGCCGTCGGGCACCGCGCTGCTGTTGCTCGGGGCGATGCGCCAGGCCGGCCTGACGCGGCACGTCGACGTCTCGGTCACCCGCGCCGGTCACATCCCCGGTACGCATACGGTGGGCGTGGACGGACCGGCCGAAACCGTCACGGTGACGCACACGGTCCGCGACCGCGCGACGTTCGCCCACGGCGCCCTGCGCGCGGCGCAATGGGTGCAGGGGCGCACGGGCTGGTACTCGATGCGGGACGTGCTCGACGTGTGACGTCCCACGCATGACGCGCGCGGGGCCGGGTTGGGACAACCGGCCCTACCATCCGACTGCCGACTCCCGACTGCCGAACCCGGTACCCGGTACCCGGTACCCTGTTCCCGTTATCCTGTACCCCCATGACCCCACGACGTCCCTTCACTGGCTGTGGCACCGCCCTGGTCACGCCGTTCACCGCCAACGGCCGAGTCGATGAGGCTGGCGTGCGCCGCCTCGCGCGGCGGCAGGTCGAGGCCGGGATTCATTTCCTGGTGCCTGTCGGCACGACGGGCGAGGCGCCGACGCTCTCGGCAGCCGAGAAGCGGGCCGTCATCGAGGCCGTCGTGGACGAGGTGAAGGGCGTGGTGCCGGTGCTCGCGGGCGCCGGTGGCTACAACACGGCAGAGGTCATCGAGGCCGCCCATGCGGCCGCCGATGCGGGCGCCAACGGCATCCTGTCGGTGTCGCCGTACTACAACAAGCCGACGCAGGAAGGCATCTACCAGCACTACGCGGCGATTGCTTCCAACACGAACCTGCCGATCGTGCTCTACAACGTGCCTGGCCGCACCGGCAGCAACATCGAGCCGGCGACCACCGAGCGGCTGGCGCAGTTGCCGCAGATCGTCGGCATCAAGGAGGCGTCGGGCAACGTCTTCCAGATGGCCGACGTGCGACGCCGCGTCCCGAAGGAGTTCCTCGTGCTGTCGGGCGACGACACGCTGACGGTGCCGCTGATGGCCATCGGCGGCGAGGGCGTGATCTCGGTGGCGAGCAACGAGGTGCCCACCGACATGGCGCGGATGGTCGAGGCCTGCGAGCGCGGCGACTTCGCGGCGGCGCGCCTGATCCACGAGCGCCTGCTGCCGCTGCTGCAGGCCAACTTCCTCGAGTCCAACCCCGGACCGGTCAAGGCCGTGATGGCCCTCGCCGGCCTGCTCGATCCGGTGTATCGCCTTCCCATGGTCGAGCCGACGAGCGCGACCCTCCAGACCTTGCGCCGCATCGCCCTCGACCTGGGCCTGCTGGCGGAGACGGCCTCCGCATGAGCATCGAGACACTGCGCCAGGACGTCGAGCGGCTGTGGGCCGCCGGCTCCGAGGCATCGAAGACGGAAGGTCGCGAGGTGTTCGCGCGCCTGCGCGCCGCGCTGTCGGCGGGGACCGTCCGCGCCGCGGCCCCCGACCCGGCCTCGCCCACCGGCTGGGCCGTCAACAGCTGGGTGAAGCAGGGCATCCTGCTCGGCTTCCGCTTCGGCGACCTCGTGAACGCGTCGATGGATCACGGCAAGTGGCCGTTCTTCGACAAGGACACGCTGCCGATGCGCGCGTTCGACGTCGCCAGCGGCGTACGCCTGGTGCCGGGCGGCTCGTCGGTGCGCGACGGCGCGTATCTCGCCCCTGGCGTGATCGCGATGCCGCCGATGTACGTCAACATCGGCGCCTGGGTCGGCGAGGGCTCGATGATCGACTCGCACGCGCTCGTCGGGTCGTGCGCGCAGGTCGGCGCCCGCGTGCACGTGAGCGCCGCGGCACAGATCGGTGGCGTGATCGAGCCGGTCGGCGCGATGCCCGTGATCATCGAGGACGAGGTCCTGGTGGGCGGGAACACGGGCATCTACGAAGGTGCCGTGATCAAGGCGCGCGCGGTGATCGGCGCCGGCACGATCCTCACCGGGTCGACGCCGGTGTACGACCTGCCGAACGGCCGCATCATCACGCCAGAGCCCGGCCAGCCGCTGGTCATTCCGGAGGGGGCCGTGGTGGTGCCGGGCGCGCGCGCCGTCACCGCCGGCCCCGGCGTCGACTGGAAGCTGTCGCTCGCCACCCCGGTCATCGTGAAGTACCGCGACAGCCGCACCGACACCCGCACCGAGCTCGAGCGATGGATCCGCTAGACATCGTCGCCCTCACGCGGCGGCTCGTGGACGTCGAGAGCACGACCGGCCAGGAAGCCGTCGTGTGCGCGATGGTGGGCGAGGAACTCGAGCGTCGGGGGTACGCGGTGACGCGGCAGGAGGTCACGCCTGGTCGCGTGAACCTGCTCGCGACCGTTGGCACGCCCGAGGTCGTCTTCTCGACGCACATGGACTGCGTGCCGCCCTTCACGCCCAGTCGGGTCGAAGGCGACCGCATCCACGGACGCGGCAGCTGCGACGCCAAGGGCATCCTCGTGAGCCAACTGGCGGCCGCCGAGGCCCTGCGCGCGTCGGGTGAGACGCGCGTCGGCCTGCTCTACGTGGTCGGCGAGGAACGCGGCAGCGACGGCGCGATGATCGCCGACCGCCTCTCGACGGGTGTGACTCGCTACCTCGTGAACGGGGAGCCGACCGAGGGCAAGCTCGCACTCGGCCATCGCGGCGTGGTGCGCGTGAAGCTGC
>NZ_JBIINP010000229.1:0-5990 GCF_044337415.1 Luteitalea sp. | reverse complement strand
GCGGCGCCCTCCGCTTCTTCCGCCTCGATCCCGCGACCTGTCGCGAAGATCTGCAGGGAGCCCGGGGCGCCGAAGGTGCGCTCGAAGGCGGTGAGCGGGATGTAGACGTACCGGTCGAGCGACACGCCGCCCCCGGTGCCCTGCGGCCGCACGAGGCCGATGACGCGGAAGCCGCGGCCACCGATGCGCACGAGCTGGCCGAGCGGGTCGGAGCCCGGGAAGAGTGTGGTGGCGACTTCGGCGCCGATCACGGCCACCTGCGACGCCTGCTGGTCCTCGGCCGGCAGGAAGAACCGGCCCTCGCCGATGTCCAGATCGCGGATGCGGGAGAGCTCCGCGGTCGTGCCGTTCACGTTGGCGCCCTCGTACCGGCGGCCGCCTGCGCTGACGTCGGCCGAGCGCTGCGTCGTGGGGGCCACGAGGATGGACTCGCGTGCCACGCGATCGAGAAACCGGGCATCCGAGCGCTTGATGGGGGGATTCCGGCGCAGGCGGTCGGCGACCTCCTGGCGACTCAGCTGTCCCGCCACCAGTTGCGCGAGCACGAACGTGTTGCTGCCGACGGTGCGCGCGCCTACCGACAGGGCGTACTGCTTCACCCCTTCGAGGCCCGCCGTCGTGAGGAGCATCGTCGCCACGGCCGTGGCAACCGCGAGAGCGGCCAGTGACGATCGCAGCGGGTTGCCGCGCGCGGTGGCGGCGGCCTGCGACAGCGCGGAGCGCAGGCGGGTGAGCGAACGAGGGACGGGCACGCAGGTGCTGAGACGCGCCTCAGGCGCGTCCCGGTGCATCATCATGCCGGAGATCGTGCGCGCTTCGGGACTGCCGAGGCTCGGCACGCGTCCAAAGGCCGCAATGCGTCGACGCACTTTCGTGATTGGAGCCCTGATCCTCGGGCTCGTGGCAGCCGCGGCCTTCTTTGCCCGACGAGGCCCCCGTGGCGTGGAGGTGGACACCACTCTGGTGGCGCGTCGCCCGAACCTGCAGGCCTTCGTCACCGCCTCCGGTGAGATCGTGGCGGACCGCTACGCAGACATCGGGTCGAGCGTCATGGGGCGCATCGACGACCTGCGCGTGAAGGAAGGCGACAAGGTCCGCGCCGGGCAGGTGCTGGCACGCCTCGACCCCGTGCAGGCGCGGAGTCAGCGTGATGCCGCCACCGCCGGCGTGCAGGCCCTGGCCACCGAACAGGTGGCCGCACGCGAGCAGGTTCGGGCAGCCCGGGCCGACATCGACGCGGCGCGCGCCCGCGTCGCCGAGACCGAGGCCAACCTGCGGCGCATCGATTCCCTGTTCAAGGAGCGGTTGGTGTCGGCTGCCGAACGCGACACGGCGGTCGCGGCGGCGGACGGCGCCCGCGCGCAACTGGCAGCGACCCAGGCAGCGGTCTCGCGCGCCGAGGAGAGCATCCGGACGGCCGAGCGGCGGCAGCAGCAGGCGCGGGCCCAGGCCGCCGGCGCGGGTGACCTGCTGTCGAAGACGGAGATCACCTCGCCCATCGACGGCGTGGTGTCGCGGCTCCAGGTGCGACAGGGCGAGATGGTTGTCATTGGCATCCAGAACCAGCCCGGCACGACCCTGATGACGATCTCGGATCTCGCGGAGGTCAACGCCGAGATCAAGGTCGCCGAAGCCGACGTGATGCGCCTCAAGCTCGGGCAATCGGCGACGGTGACGCTCGATGCCGTGTCGGGGCGACGCTTCGCCGGGAAGGTGATCGAGATCGGCACCGGGGCACTGCCGCCGGCGGTGGGTTCCGCCGCGACGGCCGCCGCCCGCGAGTTCCGCGTCGTGGTGCGCATCACGGACCCGAACCCGGGCCTGCGTCCCGGCCTGACCTGCGATGCCGAAATCCTCACCGACGAGCGCCCCAACGCCATCGTCGTGCCGCTGCAGGCCGTGGTGCTGCGCCCGACGAGCACGGGCGGCGAGGACACCGCTGGCGTCTTCGTGGTGCGCGACGGTGCCGCGCGCTTCGTGCCGGTCAAGACCGGCATCATCGGTGGCCTGCTGATCGAGGTGGCCGGTGTCGAAGCGGGCACGCCGGTCGTGTCGGGGCCCTTCCAGGTGCTGCGCACGCTGAAGGACGGCGACACGGTCACGACGGCCAAGAAGTAATGCCGCGATGCCGGGAATGCCCGGCAATGCCGCGGCGCCTGGCGCAGCACCGCGGGACAAGTCCGGCGGCTACGAACCCTCGGCGGAGCCGGCAGGCAACGCCATAGTCCGTAGCCGTCGGCGATGGCCGACGGTCCGTGATGCCCGCCTCACCGGTAGGGCGCGGTCTCCGACCGCGCCGCTGTGGGACAGCGGCCGCGTGGGACACGCGGCCCTACCTCGCGAGGGCGCTCAGCCCGAATTGCGCAAACCCGCGGTGATGCCGGCGATCGTGCGCACGAGCGGGCGCGCCGCGTCGGCGTCGCCGCCGCGATGCGCGCGCAGCAGTGCCACCTGCATGGCGTTGATCGGGTTCACATACGGATTGCGGAGTCGGATGGTCCGCTGCACGACCGGGTGTCGGTCGAGCAGCCGGTCGGCCTCGACGATGCGGAGCACGACATCGGTCGTACGGGCATGCTCGTCGGCGATGCGCGCGAAGTGCCCGTCGGGATCGGCGCTCTCGGGCACCAGGTCCAGGTAGGCCTTCGCGATCTCGAGGCTCGACTTGGCGAGCGTCATCTCGAGGTTCTCGACGATCGACCGGAAGAACGGCCAGTCGCGATACAGGCGCCGCAGTTGGTCGAGGCCCTGCGGTGTCTCGAGCAGCGGCGCCAGGCCGCTGCCGCAGCCGAACCACGCCGGCAACAGCGACCGGTTCTGCGTCCACGAGAACACCCAGGGGATCGCCCGCAGCGACTGCAGGTACTCGGCGTCGGCCGAGGGACGACGCGCAGGCCGCGATCCGATTTCCAGCAGCGCCAGTTCGTCGACCGGCGTGAAGGATCGGAAGAACGGCACGAACGTCGGGTTCTGCCACACGAAGGCGCGGAACGCCTGTTCCGATGCGCGGGCGGCCTCCGCCATCAGCTCGCGCCCGTACGCTGGCGCGCTCGATCCCACCACGTTGGGAAACACCGACAGCAGCGTCGCCGACAGCGCGGCCTCCAGGTTGCGATAGGCCAGGCCGGGCAACCCGTACTTGAACGAGATCGTCTCGCCCTGCTCGGTCAGCTTCAGGCGTCCGCGTGCGTGCCCGCCCGGCTGCGCCAGGATGGCCGCATGCGTGGGGCCGCCGCCCCGGCCCGTGCTGCCGCCCCGGCCGTGGAAGATGGTCAGCTCGAGTCGCTGCCGTGCCGCGACGGCCGACAGGTCTTCCTGGGCCCGATAGATCTCCCACTGGGCCGCCAGGTACCCGCCGTCCTTGGCCGAGTCCGAGTAGCCGACCATCACTTCCATCCGTCGCCGACGCGCGTCGAGCACGGCGCCGTACTCGGGCGAGGTGGCCAGCGCCTCGACGATGCTGCCGGCGCGCTGGAGGTCATCGATGGACTCGAACAGCGGGACGACCGACAGCGTGAGGCCCGCCGCGCGCGTCAGTGCCACGGCCTGCAGCACCGGCTCCGGCCCCGTCGTCCCCGACAGGATCAGCGTGTCGCACACGGCCGGCCCGTGCTGTCGCTGCAGGTCGGCCACGACCTGCAACGTCTCGGTGACGCGCGCCGTCTGCCCCGTGAGGTCGCGCGCGTGGACGCGCACGTCGAGCTTGGCGACGTGGAAGCCGAAGAGCTCGACGCGTCGCCGCAGGGCGGCGAGGCGGCCGTTGGCGATGCGCTCGCCGCGGTGGGCGCGCAGCGAGGCGTCGATCACCTCGAGGTCGGCGACGAACTCGTGGACGTGCCCGTAGCCGCCGGCCTGCCCCTCGGCGGTGGCGAGCAGGCGGTGGTGCATGAGCCACAACTTGCGGCGATACGGCTCATCGTCGGGCGACACGGTGATGTCGCTCGAGCCCTGGGCGGAGAGGCGCTGTTCGTCGGCCGCGATCGACGTCAGCAGGGCCTCGTTGACGTCCACCAGCGTGCGCGAGACGCCGAGTGTGCGCGCCAGCTCACGCACCTCGTCGGCGTAGCGGCGGAGCACCAGCTCGCGCGCGCGCTGCGCCGCGGCACGCAGGGTGGCCGGTCCGGCGTTGGGATTGCCATCCTGGTCGCCGCCGATCCAGCTGCCGAACCGCAGCGGCAGGGGGGCTCCCGGGATGCGGCGCCGGTAGTCGCCGACCAGCGCCGGGGCGACGTCGAACAGGCTCTGCTCGAAGAACCACAGGCCGTGACGGATTTCGTCGACCACGCGGGGCCGCTTGGCGCGCGTCTCGTCGGTCTGCCAGAGGGTGGTGATCTGCTCGGCGAGTGCGTCCTCGATGTCGCGCCGCCCCGGGTCGGACAGCTGCGGGTCGTCGAGGCGATGCAGCAGCTCGCTGATCTGGAGCTGCGCGGTGAGGACGGTGCGGCGCGTGGCCTCGGTGGGATGCGCCGTCAGCACGAGCTCGAGTGACACGCGGCGCGACGCGTCGCGCAACTGCCCGCCGGTGACGCCGGCGGCCTGCAACTGGTTGAAGGCCGCGTCGAGCGACTCGGCCGCCACGCGGCGCTCGACCGCGTACTGCCGGCGGCGTCTGATGCGGTGGTGCTGCTCGGCGAGGTTGGCCAGCTGGAAATAGAGGGAGAAGGCACGTACCAGCCGTCCCTGCTCGTCGATTGGCAGGTCGGCGACGATGTCCTTCACGGCCTCGAAGTCGCCTCCCCGCGAGGTCTGCCGCACGCGCTCCTCGGCGTCGTAGAGCGCCTGGCCCTCCTGCTCGAGAATGACGTGGCCGAGGAGGGCGCCGAGCAGGCGCACATCTCGGCGCAGGGGGCCCTGGGAATCGGGAACGGGCGGAGGCGCCACGGGCATGCGGACATTCTAGGGCGGCGCGGTGCAGGCACCTGTGCTATTTCTGTCGCCTATGTCGCGATATGAGCGGGCCCGGTCCGGCACCTGCGCCGCGACGGAGGAGCCTGCATGAGCGGAGGCACGGGTTCGACCACGGCCGAGGCGCCGATTCCGGCGTTCGGTGAGGTCCTGGGGCATCCACGCCCGTTGTGGATGCTGTTCATGACGGAGTTCTGGGAGCGCTTCGCGTTCTACGGGATCCGTTGGGCGCTGGTCCTCTACATCGTGGCGCAGTTCCACGCCGGCAGCCCGACCGGGGAGGAACCGGCCAGCCAGTTGTACGGCGCGTACCTGGCGCTGGTGTACGCCGCGGCGATCTTCGGCGGCTACGTCGCCGACAAGATCCTCGGCTACCAGCGGTCGATCCTGCTCGGCGCCGTGATCATGGCCTGCGGGCTGTTCATGATCGCGGTGCCCGACCCGCGCATCTTCGAGTTCGGCCTGGCCACGGTCATCGTGGGCAACGGGCTGTTCAAGCCCAACATCTCCACGATGGTGGGCAAGCTGTACTCGCAGGCCGACCAGCGCCGCGACTCGGGGTTCACCATCTTCTACATGGGCATCAACGCCGGCGCCTTCCTGGCCCCGGTGCTGACGGGATGGCTGGCCGACCAGGTGTTCGGCACGACGGCGATGCCGGCCTACAAGTTCGTCTTCATCGCCTCCGGGCTCGGCATGCTGGTGAGCCTGGTGTGGTTCTGGTTCGGCCGCACGCAGCTGCAGCACATCGGCGCGCCCATCGCCGGCCTCGAGGGCGTGCAGACGGTGGCCTACGTGGCCGTCGGCTGCCTCGTGGCGATCCCGGTCATGTGGGTGCTGCTGGCACAGCTCGGTGCCACCACGCTGCAGTACGTGCTGACGGCGATGTTCGTCGGGTTGTGCGCGCTGCTGCTGGCCGAGGGAGTCCGCAACGGCCCGGTCGCGCGCGACAAGGCGATCGCGATGCTCATCATCTTCGCCTTCAACGTGATGTTCTGGATGTTCTTCGAGCAGGCGGGCAGCTCGTTCACGTTCCTGGCCGACAAGATCGTCAACCGTCAGTTCGGCGACTGGACGTTCCCCGT
>NZ_JBIINP010000228.1:0-6006 GCF_044337415.1 Luteitalea sp. | reverse complement strand
GCGGCCGACAGCGGCGACGGCGCCGTGCAGATGGAGGACGTGGATGGCCGCTGCACCGTGAGCACGAGGGACGGCAGCGTGCTCGTGACGGGGCGCCTGCGCGGCGGGCTGCGCGCGAGCAGCGGCGACGGGACGATCACGGTGCGCGCGGCCGACGGCAGCCTCGTGGACGGCGACTGGCAGATCGAGACCGGCGACGGCGGCGTGGTCGTCGCGCTGCCCGACGTGCTCGATGCCAGCCTCGACGTGCAGACGAGCGACGGGCGCATCTCGCTCAACGGTTTCCCCGACCTGCCGATCGAGCGCGAGGGCGACGGGCGTCGCCTCCAGGCCACGCTCGGCACCGGCGCCGGCCGCCTGCGCATCCGCACCGGCGACGGCTCGATCACGCTCAAGCGGTCGTTCGTGCCGCCGCCCCCTGCACCCCCGGCCCCGCCTGCGCCACCCGCGGCGCCTGCGTCACCGCGCTAGCGCGTCGGGCGACCGCTCTTGCCTTCTGCCTTGTCCCTTGTCCCTTGTCCCTTTTCCCCTGAGCCCTGAGCCCTGAGCCCTGAGCCCCAAGCCCCAAGCCCCAAGCCCCAAGCCAACTACGCCCGCCGCGACATCGCGTAGATCGTCGGATCGCTGCCGAGCGCCTCGACGAAGGCGTCGTGGCGTTCGCGGCACTTGCTGCACGCGCCGCAATGCACGCCGCCCACGGGCTTCATGCACGACATCGTGAGATTCATCGGCGCGGCGACCTGCTGGCCGCGGCGGATGACGTCGGGCTTGTGGAAATGGCGGAAGGGCGTCTCGATCCGGATCGGGTGGTCGAGGCCCAGCGACAGCGCGTGCGCCATGGCGCCGAAGAACTCCGGCGTGGCATCCGGGAAGGGGTTGCCCGCGAGCGGCCCGAGCGCGATGCGCGAGATCTTCTGGATCGCGCAGTACACGGCGGCCTTGCCGAGCAGCACCACGTTGCGGCCGACGAGGTAGACGTCCTCGTCGGGGGTATCGTAGGCGGGCGGCGCGCCGGTCAGCGACCAGTGGGTGGGCGCGTATACGTCGCGCACCGAGGCCTTGAGCACGTGCAGCGGCGCCAGGTGTGACCGATCGGGGAACGCCGTGAGGGCGCGCTCCAGCATGGCCTGCTCCTCGCGCTCCCACGCGAGTCCCGAGGTCACGTAGATTGGATAGACGAAGGCCGTCGTCGCCAGGTCGGCGGCCAGGACGACGCTGTCGAGGCCACCGGAGCAGAGGACCGCGACGCGCTCGGCATGCAGGGTGAATTCGTGATCTACAGGCACTTCGTCTTTGACCTCGATGGAACGCTGATCGATTCCCGCCAGGACCTGGCCGACGCCGCCAACGCGATGCTGGCCAGCTACGGCGCGCCCCCGCTGCCCGTGCCCGCGGTCGTCGCCATGGTCGGTGAGGGCGCCCGGACACTGGTGGAGCGTGCCCTCGCGCGTGCCGGCCTCGAGGCCGACCCCGACGACGCCCTGCCGCGCTTCCTTGCTGCCTACGACGCGCGGCTGACGGCGACAACGGTACCGTATCCGGGCGTGGCGGAGGTGCTGGGCCGACTCCACGCCGTCGCGCGGGTCTCGGTGCTCACCAACAAGCCGCAGCGCCCGACCGACGCGATTCTCGACGCCCTTGGGCTGTCGGCGCACGTGGATGCCGCCATCGGCGGCGATTCGCCGCACGGGCGCAAGCCCGCCCCCGGGGCGCTGCAGGCGCTCGTCGCGCAGGCCGGCATGCCGGCGGCAGAGACCCTGATGATCGGGGACTCGTGGGTGGACGTCGAGACGGCCACGGCGGCCGGCGTCGATGCCTGCCTGGTCGCGTTCGGGTTCGGCTACCCGGCCGTGGGGCCGGCGCATCGCGCGCAGGCCCGCTGGACGATCGACGCGATCGACGCCCTGATCGCGCGGGCCCCCGTGGCGCGCTACTGATCCACCAGGAGCTTCGAGGCCGCGCGCGCGCCGATCACGATGCGGCGTGCGTCGCGGCCCTCAATGGCCACGCTGTCGGCCGCGGCATCGCGCGAGACGACCACGATGGCCTCGCCGGGCATGAGGCTGCTCTGCTCGATGAACCGGAGGAAGTCGGCGTCCTGGTCGGCCACCCGCGCCACGCGCACGGGCTGGCCGAGGGGGCACTCGAGCAGCGTGTGGTAGGCGCGCTCGGGCACGCCGCCGTCGGCGTTGGGGATCGGGTCGCCGTGCGGATCGACGGTGGGGAAGCCGAGCATCTCGTCCATGCGCTGGATGAGCCGGTCCGACACCGCGTGCTCGAGGTGCTCGGCCTCGTCGTGCACCTCGGCCCAGCTCATGCCCATGACCTGCACGAGGAACAGCTCGACCAGGCGATGGCGGCGCAGGACGAGCGCGGCCAGCTTGTCGCCGGCCGGCGTCAGTCGCACGCCCGCATACGGCTCGTAGCGCACGAGTCCAGACTCGGACAGCGCCTTGACCATGGTCGTGGCCGTGCCAGGCACGACATCGAGCGCGCTCGCGAGCTGGCCCATGGGCACGAGGGCACTCTCGCCGATCGCGCGCTGCGCGGAGTAGATGGCCTTGAGGTAGTTCTCGACGGTGCTCGAGGGCAGCATGGGCGGCTGCATTATGGTAATGCTGCGATGCCGGGAATGCCGAGAATGCCGGGACAGCCACGCGGGCCGCTTGCCGAGGCGCTCGCCACGCCGGAGGGAAAGGCGCGGTACGTGCGCGAGCTCTTCCACGAGATCGCGCCGCGCTACGACGACATCACGGTGTGGCTGTCGTACGGGCGCGATGCCGCGTGGAAGGACGTGCTCGTCCGCATGGCGGCAGTGCAGCCAGGGGAGTTCGCCCTCGATCTGGCGTGCGGCACGGGCGACATCGCGGCGCGGCTGCGCGATGCGGGCGCGTCGGTGACCGGCCTCGACCTCACGCACCGCATGCTCACGATCGCCGCGCGCAAGCCGGCGCTGCGCGGCATCCACTGGGTGTGTGGCGACATGCTCGCCCTGCCCGTGCCCGACGCCTCGCAGCGCATCGTGACGGCCGGCTACGGGCTGCGCAACGTGCCCGACCTGCGGCAGTCGCTGCGCGAGATCCGGCGCGTGCTCGCGCCCGGCGGTCGGTTCCTGTCGCTCGACTTCACCCTGCCCGCTCAGCCCGTCGTGCGCGCGGCGTACCTCGGCTACCTGCGGGTGGTGGGTGGTGCGGTGGGGCAGTGGCTCCACGACGACCCCGACACGTACCGCTATATCCCCGAGAGCCTGGAGCGCTACCCCGGCGCCGCCGGCGTGGCCGACCTGATGCGGGAGGAAGGGTTCGAGCGCGTCGGGTGGTGGCCGCTGATGGGCGGGTTGATGGCCATCAACGCCGGGCAGGTGGGACGGCCGGGCCAGCCGCGGCCGCCGATCGCGGGCGGCAACGTGGGGTACCCTTGAAAGCCATGCTCGAGACGGCCGAAGTTCGCAGACAGCTCACCCACCGGCTCGCCGAGATGAAGAAGGCGCAGGCGCAGCGCCGCGCCGCGTCCGACGCGGCACGGGCGGCCTTCGACGCCGTGCTCGAGCGCGAGATCGCACCGACGATGCGGCAGTTTGCCCAGGCGCTGAAGGCGGAAGGCTTCCCGTTCTCCGTGCAGACCCCGGCCGGCGCCGCCCGCCTCGTGTCCGACCGCTCCAGCGACAACGCCATCGACGTCTTTCTCGAGGTGGCCGGGGCCCAGCCTGCCGTGCTCGTGCGGAGCGCCTACAGTCGGGGCCGGCGGCAGCTCGAGGACGAGCGCACGCTGGCGCAGGGCGAGGCGATTGCCGCCATCGACGGCGAGCGCGTCCTGGCCGTGCTGCTCGACGTGATCGAGCCGTTCGTCGAGCGCTAGGGCCCACGCCGTTCGCCTGCGGCTGTCGCCCGCGGCCGCGCGTCTGAATCTCGGCGCCCGCGCGTCGTGCGCCGCCTGGAGGAACCCGTGCGTCAGACCCTTGCCACCCTCGTCGTCCTCTCCGCGATCGCCGTGGCCCCGCTGGCTCCGGCCCGCGCCCAGACCGCCATGTCCCACTCGTCGACCCAGGATCTCGTGATCGCCGCTGGCGAAGGGCTCGTCAAGCGCGCCCCCGACCAGGCCTTCGTCACCGTGGCGTCCGAATCGCGATCGAACCAGCCGCGTGAGGCACAGGCCCGGAATGCCGAGGTGGCCACCGCCATCCGCCAGCGCCTGGCCGGGTTCAACCTGCCGGGCGATGCGCTCCGCACCGTGAGCGTGGACATGCAGCCCCAGTTCGACTGGGCCAACGGCAAGCAGACGTTGCGCGGCTACCTCGCCAGCAACGTCATCGAGGTGCGCCTCGACGATGTGGCCCGTGTGGGCGAGGTGGTCGACGCGGTGATCGCGGCTGGCGCGACGCGCGTGGCGGGCGTGCGCTTCACCTTGAAGGACATGGCCGGTGCCGAGCAGGAAGCCCTGAAGCTGGCCTCTGCGGCGGCGCTTGCCCGCGCGAAGGCGATGGCCAGTGGTGTTGGCCGCAGCGTCGACCGTGTGGTGCGCCTCGACGAGACCGGGCGCGACATGGGCGGGCCCCAGCCGGTGATGATGCGCGCGATGGCCGCGCCGGCCGCCGCCGACATGCCCTCGACGCCCGTGACCGCCGGCGAGGTGGAAGTCCGCGTGTCGGTCACGCTGCACGCCGCGTTGAAGTAGATCGGGCCGGGTACCGGGTACCAGGACCGGGCTTGCTGCGGCGAGGCCGGCATCAGGCGGGTCGGCGCGAACGCGAGTCCCGGGTGATTGCCGTCGTGAGCTGTACCCGGAACCCTGTACCCCGTACCCGGCCTTGCCCATGACCCCCACCCTCGCCCTCCTGCTGGTCCTCGCCGCGCTGGCGGGGGCGCTCGTCGCGTGGCTCGTGCTGCGCGGCTCGCGCGTGTCGGCCACCGAGGCGCGGACCCTTCACGCGGAGGCCGCCGCAGCGACGGCACGCGCGGCGACGCTCGGCGAGGCGCTCGACCAGGCCCATCTCGAGACCGAGGACCTGCGACGCGAACTGGCGATCGCCCAGCGCGGGCGCGCCGTCGCCGAGACCCGCGCGGAGGACCTCGAGTCCCGCGCCCGCGAACAGGCCAGGGAGTTCGCTGCCACCCAGCGACAGGGGCAGGACGCCTTCAAGGCCCTGGCGGCCGACGCGCTCGACACGAGCACGACGCGGTTGCTGGCACTCGCCGAGGAGCGCTTCAGGACGCTGCAGGAGCAGGCCGCTGGCGAACTGCGCGCGCGCACCGACGCGCTCGGCTCCCTCGTGGCGCCGCTGTCGGACAAGCTCGTCGAAGTGCAGCGCCAGACGCAGGCGTTCGCCGAGAGCAGCCAGCGCGGCCTCGGCGAGGTCGGGCAGCACCTCCGCGACGTGGTGAGCGCGACGGGTACGCTGCAGCAGGAGACGGCGCGCCTGGTGACCGCACTGCGGACGCCGCACGTGCGTGGTCGCTGGGGCGAGGTCGCGCTGCGGCGCGTGGCGGAACTCTCGGGCATGAGCCCGCACTGCGACTTCCTCGAACAGCGCACGCACGAGGGCGACGAAGGCCGCCTGCGCCCCGACGTCGTCGTGACACTCCCCGCGGGGCGCACCATCATCATCGATGCAAAGGTGGCGCTCACGGCGTACCTCGACTCGCTCGAGGCGACCAGCGAGGATGACCGCCGGGCGCACGTGCAGCGGCACGCCGCGCAGCTGCGGACGCACGTGCAGCAGCTGGCCGATCGTCGCTACGCCGGCCAACTGCGGGAGAGTGCCGAGTTCGTGGTGCTCTTCATTCCCGGCGACACGTTCCTCTCGGCGGCGGCCGAGGCCGATCCGTCGCTGGTCGAGCAGGCGCTCGAGCGGCACGTCGTGATCGCCACGCCCTCGACGCTCATCGCCTTGCTGCGCGCCGTCGCGTACGGCTGGCGGCAGGAGAAGCTCGCCGAGAACGCCCAGCACATCAGCGACCTCGGCCGCGACCTCCACGACCGCCTGGCGACGCTCATCTCGCACCTGGC
>NZ_JBIINP010000227.1:0-6011 GCF_044337415.1 Luteitalea sp. | reverse complement strand
CTGCCGGATTCGCCCTGGACGACGTCATCTACGCACTGGCCCCGAGCGGGCTGGACGCGCCGAACCAATCCGTCATCCTTGCGTTCCTGCGCAGCAACGCCCACCCACACACCGCCGAGGATTCCGTCCACCACCGCCTGGCGAAGGCGAGGGCGTACCTGTCGGCGCCGATCGCGACAGCTGCCGATCTCGTGCGCCTGGTCGGGCGTGGGTATCTCGGATTCGATGCGGGCCTACTGAATCCGGGCGCGCTCGTCCATGATGGTCAACTGATCCTGGTCGTGCGCGGGGAGCGGTACACATGGACGAAGGCTCGTGTCCGGCCGGACCTGCTTCTCGGAGGGTGTCAACCCGTCCTGCTGACACTCGACGGACACCTCGGGATCACCGGGGCCACTCCCTGTGCGACGCCAGCCCTCGGTGCAGGAGCCAGCCACTCGCGAGCAGAGGACTTCCGGCTCTTCGCCTTCCGAGGCCAACTCTTCTCCAATCACGCCCTGGTGAGCATTCGCGAGGGATCAGCGCGGCAGACCACACCGCTGCACACCGAGAGCCTGCGAAGCAGCGTCATGGTCTCGCAACTGGACGTCGCGCAACCGGCGCTGAGCCCCATCGGCCAACCGACCCTCGATCGACCGACGACAGACAACGAGAAGAACTGGGCCTTCTTCGAGCATCGCCGCGAGCTCCACCTGATCTACTCGTTCGATCCCTACCACGTCCTGAAGGCCACGAACTGGCCCTCACTGTCGTTCGAGACGGTCATCTCCGCCCAGGTGGGCAGTCCGTTTGCCGACCGTCTTCCGATCAGGAACAGCATCAACCCCGTGGACTACAGTGACGCGGCGTATCTTCACGTGATTCATCGCGTCTATCCAGAAAAGCAGTATGTGTTCTGGGCAGTGTTACTCTGCAGGCAGACATTGCGCCCTCTCGCGATCAGTGCTCGCCCACTGGTACGAGCCTGGCAGAGTTCGCCTTCCGCCATCATCTACGTGAGTTCCCTGGTCGCGACCGCCGAGGAGGTCCTGGTCTTTGCCGGACTCGACGACTCATCGACAGCATGCTGGCGGATACCACGCTCCCGGCTTGACGACAGCTGGACGCCCTGGCCGACCGCTCACGCCAACACTGCTCACGATGTTGCGGGTCACGACGACGAGTTGAACGGCAGGACGTACAACCTGTAGTACCAGAGCTTGACCGATTGCTCGATGACGTCCTGAATACCATGCCAATCGTTGGTCCAGGTGGTCGGGCTCCGGTCACCTGGCACAGGGTCGCAGCCGACGACGGCACCGCTGCTGGCCAGAACTGAGCTGTAGACGAGAGCGGACCTTCGGCTGCGGAATAGCGGGGCGACGACCACGACAGACCTGATGCCGCTCCGCTTGGCGAACGCACTCACGTCTCGAGCGGCATTCAGGCTGATCGGCTCCACCAGGCCGATCGGAATGATTTCGATCGAGCCGATCCGGGACATGAGCGCGATCATCCGGGTAAGCCCGAGCGCCACGGCGCTGGATGTCTCCCTGCTCGGATTGGTATAGACAGGGACCAGCACGCGAGGAGCAATCCCGGCGTCACGCAGGTGCCTGGCACGCTCGAAGAGGAAGTAGTCCGGCTCGAAGTTCTCGATGAGGATGGCGTCGCTCGGTACGACGTGTTGCTGGCACACGAGACCGCGGCCGATAGCGGCGGTCCACCAGGCAGATGTCAGCCATAAGCCGATGACAGGAACACTCAGGAGCAGGACGCGGAGCTTCCAGGTCGTTCTTGTACGCTCCACGCGGGAGATGAAGTGACGCGTCCAGCGCGGGGCCGTGTCGGGCACGGCCGATCCTAGCAGACAGACTCGGTGACTCGCTGCAGCGTGGAAGCGTCGAGCCTTCCGTTCGGCAGCCCGAGGGTAGCCATGAACACAAGCAGAAGTCAGACCCCCGACTGGCGATGGCGGCATCGCCAATGACCGCCCCTGACGGTAGGGCACGCGTGTACCTATTCCTTCTTCTGCTGACGCTGTGCTTTGCCGTCCCGCTCGTGCGGCTGATGCTGTACGCAGCGGGCGCGGATCTCCACTCGCACATCCTGCTCGTGCCATTCGTGGCGCTCTACCTGCTCCACGACAGACGGAGCACACTGCCGGAGCGGGGACCCGCGTGGACGGCAGGCACCCTCGAGTTCGGCGCGGCGGGCCTAGCCGTCACGGCCGCGGGGCTGATCTGGCGTAGCGCGCTGAGCCACAACGACTACCTCGCCCTGATGGCGCTCGGCTACGTCGCCCTGCTCGCCGCCGGCGGCTGCTGGTTCACGGGGCAGCACTGGATGCGCGCGGCCGCCTTCCCGTTCGCGTTCCTGCTCTTCCTCGTGCCGCTGCCGGATGGGGCCGTCAACTGGCTCGAGCGCGCCTCCGTCGTCGGCTCCACGGACGCCACCGAGATCTACTACCGCATGTTCGGCACCCCGTACCTGCGCCACGGCGTCGTCTTCGAACTGCCCACCATCACCCTGCGCGTCGCCCAGGAATGCAGCGGCATCCGATCCAGTTGGGTGTTGTTCATCACCAGCACCCTCGCCGCCAACATGTTCCTGCGCACCGCCTGGCGACGCGTCGCCCTGGTCGCCTTCGTCATCCCGCTCGGCATCCTGCGCAACGGTTTCCGCATCTTCGTGCTGAGCGAGCTGTGCATCAGGATTGGCCCGCACATGATCGACTCCGCCCTCCACCATCACGGCGGGCCGATCTTCTTCGCACTCTCACTCATCCCGCTGTTCGGCCTCCTCTGGTGGCTGCGCCGGGGCGAGTCCGTATCGCCGTCGCCGGCGGCATAGCCGCGTGCCCCTGATCCTCCTGTTGCCCTTCGCGGCCGCAGTCCTGGCGGCGCTGCTCGCGTTCGCGAGCCTGGTCCGCAAGGCCCCCACGGTGGCCTCGTGGTGCTTCGCCGTGGGCATGCTGCTGCTCGCGGCAGACAGCGCCTGCGGCGGCATGGCCCTGGCCGCCACCACAGACGAAGCCCTCGCCCGATGGGTGCGGCTCGCCATTCTCGTGAAGTGCGCCGTGCCCGTGGTGTGGCTCGGCTTCAGCCTCACGTACTCCCGCGGCGACTGGCGCGAGTCGGTGCACCAGTGGCGCTTCGGCCTCGCGGCCTTCGGCGTGGTGCCCCTGGTCGCAGTGGTCGCGGCCTCGGCGTCGCCATCTGCCCTGATGGACACGCTGCGCGTCGGCGAAGACGGCAACCTCCTGGTCCTTCGGTCCGGCCCCCTCGGTCAGGCCCTCAACGCCGTGCTGCTCGTGGGCATCGTCCTCGTGCTCACCAACCTCGAGCAGACCTTCCAGGCGGCCGTCGGCGCCGCACGCTGGCGGCTGAAGCTGGTGGTGATCGGCCTGGCCGTCGTCTTCGGCGCCCGCATCTACGTGCGTAGCCAGGCCATCCTGTTCTCCGCGCACGGCCTCGAGCTGATCGGCGTCGAGGCCAGCGGCCTCCTTGTCGGCTGCGCGCTGCTGGCGCTGGCCTACAAGCGCACGGGCTTCAGCGAAGTCGACATCTACCCGTCGCGCGCCGTCCTGCGCTCGTCGCTCACGGTGGTCATCGTGGGCACGTACCTGCTGGTTGTGGGTGTGCTGGCCCAGGCGGTGCGTCGCTTCGGCGGCGCCGAGGGCTTCCAACTCCAGGCCCTCCTGCTGCTCATCGGCATGGCGGGTCTTGCCGTGCTCCTGCTGTCGGATCGCCTGCGGCAGGGCATCCAGGTGTTCATCGGACGGCACTTCGGCCGCGCGCAGCACGACTCGGTGAAGGTGTGGACCCAGCTGTCGCAGTCGCTCGGCACCGCCCGCGATCGCTCCGGGTTGTGCACCGCCGCCTGCCGCCTCGTGTCCACCACGTTCGAGGTGCTGTCCGTGTCGGTGTGGCTCGTCGACAGCTCGGGCGATCGCCTCGACCTGGTGGCAGCCACAACGCCGCGGCAGGCCGAGCCGATGCGCGTGCCCACCGTGATGCGGTCGGCCGTCACGCCCCTCGACATCGAGGCCCTGCGCGACGACTGGGCCGAGGAATGGCGCGATCGCAATCCGTCGACCTTCCCCAACGGCGGCCACCGCTTCGTGGTGCCGCTCCGCGAGGGCCAGGCGACGCTCGGTGCCATCGTCCTTGCCGACAGGGTGAACGGCGCGCCGTACAGCCGCGAGGCGCTCGACCTGCTGCAGTGCATCGGCGACCAGGTGGCCTCGGCGCTGCAGAACCTGCGCCTCGGCGACGAGCTCGCAGAAGCGCGCGAGCTCGAGGCGTTCCGCACGATGTCGACCTTCTTCGTGCACGACCTGAAGAACGCCGCCGCGTCGCTGAACCTGATGCTCAAGAACGCGGCCGTCCACTTCGACGATCCGGAGTTCCGCGCCGACGCCTTGCGCGGCATCGGCAACACCGCCGGCCGCATCGAGACGATGATCGCGAGACTGGGTGCGCTGCGCGAGCAGCCGACGACCACCCGCCGCACGATCGAGGTCGACGCACTCGTGCGCGACGCCGTCGAGCGCGCCGGGCCGCTGCCTGGCGTGTCGCTCGCCCTGGACCTCACGGCCGCCGCCTCGGTGCACGCCGACCGCGATCAGCTCGTGAGCGTGCTCACCAACCTGCTCCTCAACGCGCGCGATGCGCTCACGGGCGAGGGCCACGTGCGCGTACACACCGCTCGCGTCGACGACCTCGTGAGCGTGTCCGTGGAAGACGACGGGTGCGGCATGAGCCAAGCGTTCATGCGCGAGTCGCTGTTCAAGCCGTTTCGCAGCACCAAATCGAAGGGCCTCGGCGTCGGGATGTTCCAGGCGCGGATGGTGGTGGAGGCCCACGGGGGCCAGATACATGTCGAGAGCGAGGAGGGCCGTGGTACCACAGTGCGCCTCCTGCTCCCGGTCAGGAACACATGATGGACAAGCCGAAGCTGCTCATCGTCGACGACGATGAGGACATCCGGGTGCAGATGAAGTGGGCGCTGGCCGCCGACTACGAGGTGACGCAGGCCGGCGACCGCGTGTCGGCCATGGCGGCGTTCAACGCGACGCGCCCGCTCGTCACGCTGCTCGATCTCGGCCTGCCGCCGGCGCCCAATACGCCGGAGGAAGGCCTGGCCACCCTCGCGGGCATGCTCGTGATGGACCGCCAGGCGAAGGTGATCGTGCTGTCTGGGCAGGGCGAGAAGCAGAACGCGCTCAAGGCGATCGGCGTGGGGGCATGGGACTTCCTCACCAAGCCGGCCGACATGGACGAGCTCGGCTTCGTGATCAAGCGGTCGGTGCAGGTGGCGACGCTCGAGCGCGAGTTCCGGCTGCTCCAGGACAAGGCGAAGTCCGAGGCGTTCGAGGAGATGATCGGCGCCAGTCCCCAGATGCAGGTGGTGTTCAGCTTCGTGCGGAAGGTGGCCGGCACCAACGCGCCGGTCCTGATCCTCGGCGAGAACGGCACCGGCAAGGAGATGGTGGCGCGCGCGCTGCACCGGCGCAGCAAGTCGAAGGACGCGCCGTTCGTCGCCATCAACTGCGGGGCCATCCCCGAGGCGCTGCTCGAGAGCGAGCTGTTCGGCCACGAGAAGGGCGCGTTCACGGGCGCGCACGCGTTGCGCAAGGGCCTCATCGAGACGGCCTCGGGCGGCACGCTGTTCCTCGACGAGATCGGCGAGCTCTCGGCGGCACTGCAGGTGAAGCTGCTGCGGTTCCTGCAGGAGAAGACGTTCCAGCGGGTGGGCGGGCGCCAGGAGATCCAGAGCGACGCGCGGGTGGTGGCGGCCACCAACGTCAACCTGAAGGATGCGGTTTCGGCTGGAAAGTTTCGTGAGGATCTGTACTTCCGCCTGGCCGTGCTCATCACCACGCTGCCGCCGCTGCGCGACCGCGGGGAGGACGTGGAGCTCATCGCCACCGAGATGCTGCGGCGCTTTTCGGGGCAGCACCTGCGCAACGGCATGGCGTTCGCGCCCGAGGCGATCCGGGCGATGAACCAGCACGGGTGGTCGGGCAA
>NZ_JBIINP010000066.1:0-20922 GCF_044337415.1 Luteitalea sp. | reverse complement strand
GAGGCGCGCCAGCAGTACCCGGTGATCACCGACGAGCGCATCATGCGCTACCTGTCGGCGATCGGCGATCGCCTGGTGGAGGCGGCACCCACGTCGCTGAAGGATCCGGTGTACGAGTACTCGTTCACACCCGTCAACCTGAAGGAGATCAACGCCTTCGCGCTGCCGGGCGGCCCGATGTTCGTCAATCGCGGCATGTTCGACGCCGCGGCCTCCGAGGGCGAGGTCGCCGGGGTGATGGCCCACGAACTGGCGCACGTGCTGCTGCGCCATGGCACGGCCAACGCCACGCGCGCGCAGAACCCGTGGCTGCAACTCGGCCAGGTGGCCGGCGCGATCGGTGGCGCGGTGGTCGGCGGCGCGGCAGGCTCGGCCATCGCTGCGAGCAGCCAGTTCGGCCTGGGCACGCTGCTGCTCAAGTACAGCCGCGACTTCGAGAAGCAAGCCGACCTGCTCGGCGCGCAGATCATGGCGCGGGCCGGCTACGACCCGCGGGCGCTGGCCCGCATGTTCGAGACGATCGCCCGGGAAGCGGGCGCCAGTGGCGGCCCGAAGTGGCTCAGCAGCCATCCCGACCCGGGCAACCGCACGCAGTACATCACACGCGAAGCGGAGCGGCTCACGGTGGCCACGCCGGCCGACGAACGCGGGTTCCCCACCGCCAAGGCCGCGTTCGCGTCGCTGCCGGCGCCGCGGTCGATGGCCGACACCGCGAAGGCCCGCTCGACCGACGGCCGTGGCGCGCGCACCTCGGTGGGCACGCCCGGCCTGCCAGTGCCGCCGCCCTCGTCGCAGTACCGGACCATCACCGGCGGTGGCGTGTTCGAGGTGGACGTCCCGACCAACTGGACCGTGCTGCCGTCGAGCACCAGCGTCAAGGTGGTGCCGGAGAACGGCTACGGCGAGCTGCGCGGCCAGGCGGTGTTCAGCCACGGCGTGGAGTTCGGTGTCGCACGCGCGACGACGCGCGACCTGCAGCAGGCGACCGACGAGTGGCTGAACGCCGTCGCCCGGCAGAACCCCGACCTGCGCGCGGCCGGCCCGCAACGGGCGGTGCGACTGTCCAATCGCACGGCCATCAGCACGCCGCTCGTCAACCCGTCGCCCCTCGGCGGGCAGGAACGCGTGTCGGTGTCCACGACGTTCCTCTCGGACGGCACGCTGTTCTACTACCTCACGATCGCGCCCGACCGCGACGCGGCCGCCATGGACGACGCCTTCCGTCGCATCGGGGCGTCGATTCACCTGACCGAAGCGCGCTGACCACCACTCGTCGACGCGTTCGATGGCGAGCTCGTCGGCCGGGCTCGAGTGGCGAGCTGGCCTCGGTCCGCTGGTCTGTGAGCACGTTCATGGGCGCGAGACGACGGATGCAGGGCAGCCTGCTACCTCAAGCGGCGAGGCAGAACGCTTGTGACCGAGCCGTGGCACCGCACTCCTCCTAGAGCGCTTTGGCAGCACCACAGATTGCCGTGACTTCGGCGTCCGACTAATCCGTTGGCCTTCCCACCCTCGCAGTTGCTTCGCAGACAAAGGTCCGCTCGGATCGAAGTCGCTACGGCATAAACGGCCAGGCCCTGCTTCTCGTACATCTCGGGCGTGGCGAACTGATACGCGGAGCGTACGTAGGTATGTCACGCCGGTCGGTCAGCGAGCGCCTCCAGCTGCGCCTCGGACGACCGGGAACGGTCACCCGCGTGCAGTCAGTTCCGTGACAGACGTCGCGCCTGCGGTTGGCTTGCCGTCGCCCGAAGCGCGCCAGCTTCATCGAGGATTCCCATGCGTCAGCAGCGCTCCCGGCGATGACTGATGCCATGGAGCGCAGCGTTGACGGCGCCCATAGCCATTGTTCAAGGTGACGGAGTCAAGGCAGGAGAGAGGGCAGGAATCGCCCAGTTCAGCCCACTGATCCTGACCGAAAGATCATTCCAACGAGGAGGGTCTGGCGTTGCCTGAAGCTTGCCCTTCTCGCCGAGTCCGATCTTTCTTCCGGCAACATGGGTGGCATTGGATGCCCGAAGCCAGAGCAGGAAGTCCCTGGCTCCATCGTAGGAATCGAAAGCCAGTACGGTGTCGCCATCTGGCTCTTCGATGGACAAGATGTGCCCCGACCTGTCCTGCAGGTACCACTGAGACACGCGCTGCTCCTCCGCTGTAACCAGCACCACCTCTGCCTCGTCGGGCAAGTCACTGAGGCTTGCCACGTCGTCAGACTCGGTGAAGGTGTCCGCGCCCTTCGCAACCGTCCGGACCGTGCAACTGGCTTTCAGCTTCGCCGTGATGTCCTGATCCGCATTCGAAGGCACCCGCACGAGTCGGCGAACGAGCCTTACCGTCTCCGCAGGCAAGGGCTGTCCTGACGCCGCGAAGAGTCCATCGGGTCGATACAGTTGGTGCAGTTGGGCCTTCGCGGCGGCGATGACGACGTCGAAGATCACGTTCCCCATGAGATCGAGGCCAACGGCCCCCTGCTGGAGGATGCTGGCTTGCAGGGGCGTGAGCGTTCCTGAGCTCGAGACATACCGCTGGCGCAGCACGACTTCCTCGGTCATGCCCCTCTCCGTGCTCGCGCCAAGTGTGGCCTTGCTGATCTCGCTGGAGCCCGGTGCAAGGCTCTCGAGCCCGGCACTGAGCGAGCCCTTCTGCGTGACGCCGATCTTGCCCAGATCGATGGTGTCGAACCTGGTCGACAGCTGATTCCACGACTTGAACCTGCCAAGACTGGTTGCGAGCAGGTTGAATTCCGTCCTGCACCGAGTAAGGCGGTCGGCCAACCCCTGGTGTTCGCCGTCGATGGACAGCACGATCCGGCGCGACTGCGTCGTCAGGTCCTGAACGCCGCTGCCCCCCGACCGCTGTATGGGAGCAGCGAGTGCAGCCTGTAATGCTGCCGGGGAGTCGACCTTGGCTGCCAATGCGGTGACCATCGCCGCCTGACCATCGGGGGCCAGGTCGAAGACCGTGCGCGGTGCACTCGGCTCAATCGGAAACGCCGTGGCAGAGACCTTCAGCTCGGAATTCAGAACAGGCGCGGTCAGGGTGGCGTGCCGCCTGGTCAGCACCGGCGAGCAACCGCTCCCGAGTGCGACAGCCCAAAGGAACACGAGGGTGCGCGGGAGCCAGGCGTGGGACCTCACTGCGGCTTCTCCTCACGCCGAGTCAACTTGTAGATGCCACCGCCATCAATCGCACCGGTCCTGGCATCGATGAGGTCCTTGTTGTCCAGTAGTTCAGCCGACCAGCCCGAACGCGGGACGAGGACGAAGTAGCCATTGTGCTGGCTGACGGCATGCAGCCGTTCACGCTTCGCATCCTGCGAGGTGATCGGAAAGTGAGCGGGGTGCACCCGAAGAAGGTGGTAGAGCATGATGATGAAGCAGCTATCTGCCACGGCAGTTGATGTCGCGCTAAGGATCTTCTTGGGCTTTGCCAGCCCGGTACTTGTAATCCCTGCCTTCTGTGGTTTTTTGCTTGGCATCTTTTGTTCCTCACCGTTTCGTCGTGGGCGCGGTTACCCAGCATGCATGTCGATGGCAGCCGGATTCGCGCGGCTACGCGCGCGGTAGTTGCAGGGGCACCGACACGGAAAGCCGGTTCGCTGAAGTCTCCGGCATTCGCGATGCCGGCCGGCTATGCACGGAGACGGACTCACCACGCCGATTTCCCGCCCGTCAGCTGCGGTTGGACCAGAAGAGTAAAACGCCGGATCCTGACGGCGCGTACAGGGGAACATCTCCCGTCCAGCGGGAGCTCTTGCGTCAGGCCAGGCGAGCCTCGCGTCCCACGAACGCGAGAATTTCGTGCGCCACGAATACCTGGTTGCGCTGGCGGCCGGTCACCTCGGCGACCACGCCGAGCTGCGCGAGCTTGGCGAGGTTCGCCGAGGCAGATGCGGGCGTCGCGCCGAGAAGCTCAGTAGCGCGGCCGATCGTGATGCTCGGCACCCGGAACAGTTCGTCGACGAGGCGGGCCAATGCGCCGGCCGATCGGGCGGGGCGTACCTGCGCCAGGTAGCGCTCACGCAGATCGATCAGCTGCTGCGCGAGGACGAGGCCGTCGCTGGCGCACTCCGCCACGCCGCGGACGAAGAACGACACCCAGCCAAGCCAGTCGCCGTGCGTGCTCACGCGCAGCAGGCGGTCGACGTACTCGCGACGATGCGCCTCGAAGTAGGCGCTCATGTAGAGCAGCGGCTGCTCGAGCCGGCCCTGCGCGCAGAGCGTGAGCGGGATCAGGAGTCGACCCACGCGGCCGTTGCGGTCGCGGAAGGGATGAATCGCCTCGAATTGGTAATGCGACAGCGCCAGGTGCACGAGGAGCGGCAGGTGCTCGGCTCCCCGGTGCAGGTCCTCCTCCCACCGTTCGAGTGCCTCCTTCATCTCGGGCATGGGCGGGGGCACGTACCGCGCCAGCAGGAGGCTCGTGCCAGCAACGCTGATGTAGTTCTGGACGTCTCGGAGCTGTCCCGGCCGATCGCGGGCAGCACGCACATCGGCAAGCAACGCGGCATGCAGCTCGCGCACCAGACGCAGCGACAGCGGGATCTCGCCGAGCCGCCGCAGCCCCAGCTCCATCGCCAGGACGTAGTTGAGGACTTCCTGGGTGTCCGCCGCCTCGGGCCCATCAGGCGCCTGCGGCGAGATGCCCAACTCCAGCAGGACGAGTTGCTCGGGCGTGGTCTGGGTGCCCTCGATCCGGCTCGAGAGGATCGCCTCTCGCCGTAGCAGGGGCTGGCCAATCAGGTACGGATTGACGACGCGACCCGCTGCGCCGGCCAGGCGCCCGAGGGCGTAATCGGCTTCCGACAGGAGTCGCTGCGTCGGCGCATCGAGCGCCACGGCAGTCGGCATCGGCTCGGGCACGAATGCCAACTCGCCCTGGCCGATTGGCACGAGACGACCCGGGCTATCTGCCGTGAAGTCAGAGGCTTGCACGCTATTTCAGGATCCTTGAGCAGTGACGCCTATATTTTAGCATCGCTGCCATTACCTAAAATAGCTCAAACCGGGTGTGCTCCAGACCGTTCGCGGGACTCGGGGCAATCGTGTGGCCGTCCAGCCTCTGCTAGAATCAGACGTTCTGGCCACTCGCCACCGCTCGGTGGTGGGTCCAGCCTGCCAGGGTGCCGGTGTAGCTCAGCCGGTTAGAGCATGCGTCTCATAAGCGCAGGGTCGGCGGTTCGAGTCCGCCCACCGGCACCACAGTTTCCTTCAGCTCCCAGCACACGGTTCAGCGTCACCCACCGCGGGCCGGGTCTCGGAGCCGCCCGCGAAACTCACTCGGGGCACGCTGGACCATCCAAGGCTCTCTGATTCAACCAGACGCCCCAAACAGCCTCGTTCGATGACGCTGGATGCGGAGTCTCGATGGCTTGCTCGACTGGACCGTCGATTCCCCGTACTCTATCGCTAACCACAATGCGATGGTGCGAGGTCCTGCTTCTGGCGTGGGCTGCGACAGGTCTGTCCCTGCTCGGCGGTTGCGGCCGAGGTTCAGCGGATGCCTCGAGTGAAGCCGGTCTGGACGGCAATCCGGAGCGTTACTTCGAACCCCGCCTGTCAGGCGAGGGACGTTATCGGCCGTTGGCGGTGGAAAGCGGCAGTTCGCTTGGCCGAGGGCGGTTGCGCGCTCGACTCATGCAGGCATCGACGAGTGCGGAGCAGTCCCCTGCGGCGGCGACCGCCGTTGCAGGGCTTGCACACCTGGTCGGGGGCGATGCCGACGCCGCCGTGGAGCACCTCCAGGATGCCGTCTATCTGGAGCCCACCTCCGCGGCGTTTCTCAACGACCTCGCGGCAGCACACCTCGTACGTGGCCGCCCCACGGATCTTCTGAGAGCCCTGGAACAGGCCGAGGTCGCTCTCGACCATGTCGCCTCCTGGCCTGTCCGATTCAACCGGGCAATCGCCCTCGAGCGCCTGGGACTTCTTGCCCAGGCACGCCAGGAGTGGCGGGCCTATGCGGAGTCCGGCGAGGCCGGGTGGCGGCAGGAAGCCGCAGTGCGGCTGCAACAAGCGACGGTGGCCACCGTGACCGTCGACGCCGAGACATTGCTCACCGCGGATGCCACATCCATCGCCACGATCGCGACCAGGCGACTCGGTCGCACGAGGCAGGTGCTGGAAGACGCCCTGATGCCATTGGTCGCTGACGAATGCGCTCGTGCACCCTCGGCGGGATGCAGGCGTGTCGTCGCAGCCATTCGGCGCGTGGCTGAGGCTGCAATGCTCGCGGCCCCGCGTGACTCGTGGTGGAGGCAGGTCGCGTCACAAGCTGAGGGTTGGGGGCGCGACCAAGGGAGGCAGGATGCGGCCGCGCTACGCGCCCACGGTGAAGCACTCAAGCTGTTTGCAGCAGACCGTGTGTCTGACGCCAACGTCATCTTCCGCTCGCTGAGCCTCAGCCGAGCCGGTGTCCCCGTGACGGTGCGGTCGAACGCCCAGTATCAGGTCTGCGTGGATGACTACCTCCGCGCCAGGCACGAGGCAGCGCGCAGGTGCCTTGACAAACTGGACGTCGCGCTGGTCGAGCGCCAGTTCTTCTACCACCGCGGCCGCCTGGAGTTGCTGCGAGCGCAGATCAGCCTGACCGAGGGAGACCTTGCGAGGGCATCGGCAGATTTCGACCGGGCCATCGCCATGATGACCGCTGCCGCTGATTCGCATCACCTCGCAGCGGCACAGACGCTGCAAGCCACGCTGTACGACCTCCTTGGCGAGTTCGACGCGGCGTGGTCGAGCCGAATCACCGCCCTCGGCGCTCCGGACCTGGAACCGCGGCGTCGGCACACGCTGCTGACGGGGTGTGCGCGCTCTGCGCTTCGACAGGGCCTGCCACGGGCTGCACTGGTGTTCCTGACCGCTGCCAGCGCTCACGCAGAAGGCTGGGGGCAACCGGGAGCGATGGTCGAGGTCCTCCTGGCTCGAGCCAGCGTCGAGCGTCGCCTGGGCCGAATCCCGGAGGCACGGCGCAGCGTGGACGCTGCGAAGCGGCGGCTTGAATCGATCGAGGACACCGCTGCGCGGACCAGGCTGGGCGCCGAGATTCCCATACTGGAAGGTGAACTTCTCGGCAAGTCGTCCACGAGCCAGGCACTCGCCCACCTGGCGCGCGCTGCGAGAGGTCTCGGCGCCATGCAGTATCTGCTGCTCACAGGCCGACTGGAAGCGAGTCGAGCGGAGACGCTTCTCCGAGCCAGGCGGAGCCGAGAAGCCCTGGAGGCCTACGAGAGCGGCCTCGCTGCGCTCGAGCACCAACAACGATCGCTGACGGGCGTGGCGCGAATGCAGGCGCGCGACCTGATCTGGAACCTGCACGAGGGCCTGCTCGAGGCCACCCTCGAACAGCACGGGGTGGACCGTGCGTTCGCAGTCGCGGAGCGCTCACGCGCTCAGGGGCTCGACGGGCGTACGCCGGCTCCATCCCCGGCGACTCCGAGTGACGTCATCCAACTCTTGCCGCCCGGTACGACGGTGTTGTCCTTCGCCGTGCTCGAGCACCAAATCATCAGGTGGCAGTTGACCAGCGAAGGTGTCGCTGTTCGTCGATTCGCTGTGACACGCGATCGGCTGGCGTTCCTCGTCCGTGGCGCACGGCGCTCGGCACAGGGGCGCGAGACGCGCGGGAGCGCCAGCCGCGAGTTGTACGCGCTGTTCCAGCCGGAGGGCGACGTCGCCCAGACTCGACTTCTTGTCGTGATACCTGACGGCCCCTTGCACGACGTGAACCCTGGAGCTCTGCGGGCATCCTCAACCGAGCCCTATCTGCTCGAGGAGCACGCAACGATCATCGCCCCAAGCCTCCGGCACTTCCTCTCGGGATCTCGAGCGCTCGAGGATGGCCGCCTGGGTCGCACTGCACACACCCTGATTGTCGAGGGGCGCCGGGGCGGCAACAGTGGCCCTACCACGTTACCAGCCCTCCCCGGCGTGCCGAACGAGGTGAGGGCCATTCGGTCCTTGTATCCCGAGGCAACGCTCCTCCGTGGGGAGCAGGCCACGCCTGACAGCTTCGTACGCGAGGCGGCACGAGCGAACATCGTTCACTACGCCGGGCATGCTGTCGCCGACCGCACCAATCCGGATCTCGCCCGCCTCTTCCTCGCGCCATCCGCTTCCAACGCTAGCGGATGGGTCACGGCAGCGCGCATCCAGTCCGCAACGTTCACCGAGACGAGGCTGGTCGTCCTCGGCGCCTGCGAAACGGGAGCGGGCCCCGTACTCAGGGGCGAGGGTGCCCTGAGCGTGGCCCGACCCTGGCTGGGAAAAGGAGTCGGTGGGGTCGTCTACAGCCTGTGGAGTGTTGACGACCGCGCGAGCGCAAGGCTGCTGGTCGATTTTCACCAGCAGGTACGGTCGGGGGTCGAGCCCGCTGTGGCCTTGCAGCAGGCACAGCTAGCCGAGCTTCGTCGGCGTGGGCCTGCAGACTCCCCCGCATGGGCTGCATTTCAGTACGCCGGTGGCATACGTGGTCTGTCCGCCGTTCGCAGGAGGAGTGTGAAAGATGCCGAGTAGTCGTCGAACGTTTCTTGGCCGGGGCATGCTGCTTGGTGCCGCAACAGCGTGCCCCACCGGAGCAGTTGCGGAAGCAAGGCAGGCGCCAGCGTCGCAGTTCTCCCTGCTCATGCAGTTCTCTGGCCTGCTGGTTCACGGTGCGGGGCCAGCCGCAACGGCGCACCGGCACGAGAGCTGGGATGTTCTCCTCGTGAGCGATCATGCGCACCGACCGAAGCTGCGCCTGCCCCTCCGGCACGTGGCGAATGCCGCTCGTTACGACGAGACCACCAACCCCACAGGCTACACGCACGATCGGTTGATGCCAGGCACCGGCGTTTGGGACCTGTCCGGCCTCGATGTCGTCGTCAAGCTCGATGGCAAGCCCGGAGGAGAGGTACTCGCGGTACACGGCAAGCGCCGAAAGGACGCGCAGGGCCGCTTGGTCGCTTGCCCGGATCGCACAAAAGACGAGGAGTATACGGACATCACCTGGATGGCCGATGTCGAGGCGTTTCTGGGTAAGGACCGAGCCCTCCTCAGGCCGGAGCTGAAGCAGGCCAAAGTGCCACCGGGGCTTCTGGCTGGTCGTGTACGCCTTGGTGGCGGAACGATCGGGTGTGCACGTCCGTCGCTGGAAGCGTTCGAAGAAGTCACGCTCACTTACAAGGACACCGAGTTTCCGCCGCAGTTCACCAGCGACCTGACGCGGTTCATCTCGGCGCCCGCTGGGCGCATCTCGCTTGAACTCGTCGACCTGTCGACCGGAGTCCCCAGAACGACACTCGAACTGACGGGAGCCGGCTCCGAACCTGTTCCCGCGTGGGTCGAGAACGTCGACCCACTGTTCGCCGAAAAGGTCCTGAGCGGCACTGTCAAGATCGCAGATTTCTGGAAGCACCACTTCGCTCCTTACCGAGAACTCTTCGGACGCGCCCTGCCAGCTTCTGTCGAACCGGTGCGAGGGTGCTGTCCCATGAGCCGGGCCGCACAGTGCGACCCTCCCTTCTACTGCGTGCCGATCAAGGGCCGTTTCGCGTGAGGGCGGCCCTCGCTTCCGGGGCGATTCTCGCGCTGGCTGGGGCGGCCACGCAGCAGCCGTCGGACAAGGTGACCATCGTGGATTCGTCAGGAATCACGGTCACCGATGCTCGTGCGTACGTGTCTGGGTCGAAGTTAGGCGCGTGCCACTGCCTTGTCACTCGACCGGACGATAGCCTCGGTAACATGACGCCTGGCCGTTCGCAGGTGGCGCTTCAGTCCTCGAGTCACGCCTTGCAGTTCGACCATGACGTCAAGACCTGGAGTCATCAGTCGGACGATGTGCATAAGGTCACACTGCGGCCACGCGTGCCAGTGAGAGTGGTCGTCTGGAACATCGTGGACATCGGCGATCCCGTCCAGCCCATGGCTGACCTGGCGCGCAAGACCTTCGATGCGCAGCACGTTGGTCTCGAGCTATCCGTCCACCATGAAGACGTCCGCGAACTCGCGGCGGCAATACCAACAGCGGCGTGTGAAGCTCTGCCCGCTCTGAAGAGAACTTCGCATCCGCGGGAGCCCAACCGCAAGGTGTTCGATGAAGGGGCGGTCAACGTGTACTACGTTGGAAGCTGTGGCAGGGATTGCATCGCGGCGGGCGCGAGCTGTGCCGACACGCGAGCCGTCTTCGTGTACAGCACGGCTGACACGGCGACGATGACGCACGAGATCGGGCATGCCTTTTTGGGTCACGTCGGCGTGAATCACTGGTACCTGAGCACCGGAGCGGACAACGTCATGAGTGACCGAGGCGAGTCGCTCCGCAACGACTTCTCCACGGGCCAGGCGATCGCAATCAATCACGAGCGCACAGGGGCCCTGGCGAAGCTCAGGCTCAGCAGGGTCCCCCTGGAATGCGCAGTTGATTGCCCCTCGATCCACGTGGATGAGACATGGTCGGACTGTCACAAGCCACCAGAAGCCGACCCGCCTGCCGAGGATGTGGTGACGGATTGGTTGAACTGCATCGAGTGTTCGGACGGACAGCTGGAGCGACTGCTCGAAAGAGCTTCCCCCCAGAAAGCCCCCTCCGAGGAAGCTGCCCCCGCAGGTGCTGTCACGACGCGCCTATCTGCTGCGCTCTTTCGTGATGGCACGGACAATGTGAGCACCCGGCACCATCGCCGCGCGATTCGGGCTCTCTTGGGGCTGGCTGTTGCGGGCGACCCCGGGGCTAGGGGGCAGCTCCGCGAGGCGAGTACCGGTGCCGGCAGAGACAGATACCGAGCGGATGTGCTCAGGGAACTCGATCAGGCGCTCCTGCTGGTTCCTTAGGCGTGCTCTGGCAGTCGGTGAGGACGAAGGAGGGTGTGATGAGCCGCCTTCGCGCTCAGCGTCGGCCAACTCGCCGCGCGCCGCAGGCGCAAATCGGCGAGTCTTCATGGCCGACGCCTACGTCCGGTCGGAGCCGGGCTGCCGGGCCAGATGGGCCGGGCTGGGACAGCCGGCCCTACCTTCCCTGGGCGATCTCGGCGGTCAGTCGGGCGCGGAGGCGGGTGACCACGTCCGGGTGCGCGGACGACTGGTCGTAGCGCTCAGAGGGGTCGTTGAGCAGGTGGAACAGCTCGACCTTCTCGCCGGGGACCAACGGCGCGTTCGGAGAACGCGCCCTACCCGTGTCTTTGGTGACACGCAGCTTCCACGGGCCCTGGCGGATAGCCTCGAGGGTGCCGCCGTTGTCGCAGAAGAGGGCGCGGTCGGCGGGCGGGGCGGCGGACGGGCCGGCACCGGGCGTGGTTGTCGGCCAGAGGTCGACGCCATCGACGTTCGCGGGCACCTTCGATGCGAGGCCGGCGCGGGCGGCGAGCGTTGGGAAGACGTCGATGATGCTGATCGGCAGGTCGGTGACCTGCCCCGCCTGGAGGCGGCCCGGCCACGCGGCGAGGAACGGCACGCGGTGGCCGCCCTCGTACGTGCCCGCCTTGCCGCCGCGGAACGGGCCCGGCGTGCCGTGATCCCAGGGCTTGACGATGTCGCGGCCGAACATGCGGTCGGGCATCGCATTCCAGGAGCCGTTGTCGCTGGAGAAGATGACGATCGTGTTGCTTGCGACGCCGGCGGCGGCGAGCGCGGCGCGCACCTGGCCGACCGAGTCGTCGAGCTCCGCCATAGAGGCTCGTCGTCTTGCCCTGCCACGCCGGTGAGACGGCCAGCGGCACGTGCGGCATCGAGTGCGCGAGGTAGAGGAAGAACGGCTGCTTCGCGGCAGCGCTGTCGCGGATGAACGCGACGGCCTCGCGCGTGTACGTGGGCGTGAGCGCGGCCGGGTCGGGCTTCGCGTCCGCCACTTCGCGACACTGCCGCCGGTGAACGACGACACCCGCAGGTCAACGTGAGTCGGTCCTGCACGACCGTCGCTGTTCGGGCGTCAGTCGTGCGGCCACGATGCTGGCCTCGACCCATGCCTCCACTTCCGATTGAACCCATCGCGCGCAGTTGCTGCCCAACGAGATTGGTCGCGGGAACAGCTGCTGCTTGATGAGGTTGTATACGTGGGCACGGCTCAAGCCCACGATCGTCAGGACGTCGTGCAGGCGTAGAAGTGGCGGCTAGACTCTAGGCGCAAGAATTGTTGCGCCTAGACGCTCATTCTTGCGCCTAGAGGTAGATAATTGCGCCTAGAGCGCTAGGCGCAATCAAGAGGACCCGCATGGCCCGCCGCACCCCGACGCAGAAACTCGACGAGATTGCGCATGTCCTCCGCGCGCACCCGGACGGCATGAGCGCGCCCGAGATCGCGCACGCCCTCGCCGAAAGGGGCTCCGAGCGGACCCTCCAGAACCACTTCGCGCGCTACGGACTCCGACCCGTGGAGTTCAACTCGTGGCACGCCGCGTGGACCGGCGGCGGGAGCGGCCAGGCGGGCTGATCGCCGCGGCGCTGACCGACATCCCGCTGCTTCCCTCGCTGATCGAGAAGGCCACCCGAATGCGGAAGACGCGTGCCGGCCCGTGGCTCGGCAGGGCCGTATTCGGGCTGCGTGTACGCCCTGGTCGTCTTCTGCGTTCTCTTCTGAGAGTGCACGACCATCGGCAACGCGGCATCCGAGGGAACACACAGACATGGGTCTCGGTCAGCAGTACTGCACGCAACTCCAGAAGAACCTCACGGGCCTGCATGCCAACTTCCCGCCCAATCGCCCGCTCGCCCTCGGCGACTACGGCGTCAAGCGAGACGATGTCTTCCAACGGCTCGGCAACATCCGCACGCTGGGTGTGGCCTTCACCGCCACCGAGGGCACGTCCGAGTCCACGATTCAGTTCAAGTCGGCCGGGGCGGTCGACGTGGAGTTCTTCGCGAAAGGTACGGCGCGCGTCGGCGCCGTGCCGGCCGTCAACGCCGGCCTCGACCTGAAGTTCACCCGCGAGAACGCCGTGTTCTTCAACGCGGCCGGCTGCACCCTCACCCAGGTCGACGACATCGCCGCCGTCGGCGAGGCCCTGGCCGCGCTGCTGGCGGCCGGTCGGTGGGACAGCGGCTTCTACGTCGTCACGAGCCTCGTCCAGGCGGCCAGCACCACGGCCGTCGTGTCGTCGTCGCGGGGATCGGAGGTCGGCCTCGAGGCCTCGAGCGACCTCGTGCCACACATCGACCTCGCCGACGCGAGCCTGAAGCTGCGGATCAAGCGGTCGCGCAGCACGGCGCTCGAGATCGTCACCGCGAACGGCCAGACGCCGCTGATGCAGCTCTCACGCCTGCGCGGGCTGTTCTCGAAGGTCATCCGTCCGGAAGCCGCGCTCGCCGGGGGCGAGGCGCGTCCATTCGTCCTCACCCCCGACGACGAGGCGATCGAGGCGCTGGTGGCCTCGCAGGCTGAGGATGGACAGGCCGCCGAGGCCACGCCCGAGGCTGCCGTGGCCGGTGGCCAGGAGATCGCGTCTGCCGCGGAGTTCCGCCCCGAAGCCGCCCCCTCGGCCTTCGAGGTGGACCGTGCGATCAGCGCATACATTCCCCTGCTCGAGGCTTGCTACGCGCTCGCCAATCAGCAGCCCGTGGCGATTCCGCCGGGGTACACCGTGCTCCACGAGATTCGTGTGAGCGTGGCGGAGGCGGCAGCCGAGGCCGAGATGGCCGAGTTCGCGCAACTCTCACCCGAGGCCCAGGAAGCCGTTGTCAACGACGCCGAGGCGATGGAGGCCATTGCCGACCCGGAGGCGTTCGGCTACGTGGTTCGCGAGGATGCCACTGGCGCCGTGCTCGTCTGCCTGCGCGGCACGCAGACGCCCCGCGAGTGGCTCGCGAACTTCACGGCCGTGCCCAATCCCTACAGTTTCGTCCCCGATTACGGCTGGGTGCATCTGGGCTTCGAGCGGATGTACCGCAAGGTGCGGGCCAGCATCCGCATGGGGCTGGCGGCGGTGGGCGACGTGCGCGTGACGGCACTCGGGCACAGCCTTGGCGGAGCGATGGCCACGCTGGCCGCCGTGGACATCCGCTTCAACATGGGCAAGGCGCAGGTGGACCTGTGCACGCTGGGCGGGCCGCGGACGGGCAAGGTCGGCTTCCGGCGCAACTTCAACCGCGACATCCCGCTGGCGTATCGCGTCACCAACCAGTTCGACGTGGTGCCAAACGTGCCCTCGTTCGTCACGGGATGGAATCACGTCGGCGAGGAGATTGAAGTCGACGGCAACGTGGACAACCCGCACAGCCTTGCCGCCTACCTGGAGGGGCTGCGCAACGTGGGCCGGCCGCGCGAGTGCGCCCCGGTCGGCGCTGCCGTCCCGGAGGCCGCCGCGCGTGTCGTCAGCGTTCGCCTGCCCTGAGGGTCACGGTGAACCGGATGGCGGGACCCTCGCCGGATGGGACGTCGACGAGGGTCTCCCCGTGACCCGCCGTGTCGGACCGCGCGCCAATCGTGAATCGGCCCGGCGGGAGGGCCATCGTCAGGGTGCCGTCCTCACCGCTGAGCTGGGCGATGTCGGCGTGCTGGCCCTGGGCGGGCGCAACGTAGACCGAGGCCAGCGCGACACCCGCGCCGGCCTCGTCCACGACACGGCCCTCCAGCAGTCGCACGGGCGGTCAGCTCCGCTTCCAGTTCTCGAGGTTGGCGAACACCTCGGCCGAGATGCGCGTGCCGGAGTTGGCGGTCGCGCCTCCGTAGGCATGGATGGCGACACCGATGCGGCGCCGGCCGCGAATCACATAGACACACGCCCCACTCTGGCCGCCGGCGGTGTCGGCCGCGTAGAAGACCTTGTTCGGCTTCACGCTGCCAATCGCGCGCTTGTCGTACCACAGCGTGCCCGACGGCTTGTCGCCGGGGTACCCCGCGATGTTGGCCGTGAGCGACAGGAGCACGTCGTCGGTGAAGACGCCGTAGCCGAACGCACCGATCTTCTGCGAGAAGGCGGCAGGCAGGACGATGGCGCCGTAGTCGAACGTCTCGAGGCCCTGGGTGAACCAGCCGTTCACCGTCCAGAACTCCGTGGCGGTGAGGGCGCCATAGGGCGCGTTGGCGGCATCGCGCCCGGGGATCACCTGGATTTTCTTGACGAAGCCGTCCCGGCCGGGCACGCCGCTGCCCTTGATGCACACGCAGTGTCCGGCGGTGATCAACGTGCGTGGACTGATGAACCAGCCGGTGCCAATCCACTGCGAGTTGTCGGCCGCCGTGATCACCAGCGAGGCGTTGAGCCGCCACGGCAGCTTCGTCGTCTCCGTGATGCGGATGCGCTCGTCGGTGCCGATGACGGCCTCGAGCTGCGGGGGCACACCGAAACTCGCGATGCCGATGTCGAGCAGGCCTTCCGTGTTGGGGACGTGGACCTCGGGCTGGCCCACGAACGCCGACTCGAGCATCGACTCGGTCGACGGACGGACGACGGGCTCCTCGGTCGCGTCGGCGGCGAGTTCGATCGCATCGCCCTCGCCGGGGTCGCCGAGCGCAATCAGCTCCGCAGGGTTGGTGGCCTCGACCGGCACGAGGTTGGAGATGGGGGCGTGCAGTCCGGTTGGGACGGCTGGGGGCATCGGTTGGCTCCTCTGGACGTATGATCCTGACGCTTTCACAAACGACGCAGCGCTTCGGACCGGACATATGCCACACCCGTTCTTCGACGCGATGACGTTCCCCTGGGCGCGTCAGGACGCCCAGGCCCTCCATACGGCGCTGTTCCAGGCGCCGGCGCTCTCGGCCCAGCTCGTGCACGTCTACCAGGTCGTCGGCGGACTGCAACCGCTCACGCCGGGCCTGGCCGCGCACCTGGCCTGGCGAGAGGTGCTCGACCTGCTCACGGGCGGGCGGCGCCTGCGCGCGCTCTGCGATCACCTCCTGGCCACGCCGGCGCACGCGGCCTTGCACCCGGCCGTGCAGGCGGTCGTCGACGCACGCGACCCGATCAGGGTGCAGGGACTCGTGCGCCGCTCGCAGGTGTTCATCGACCGTGCCTCGCTGCGCTCGCAACTCGAGGGACTGATCGACCCCTTCAGCGAGTCGCCCGTCCTGCTCGTGCGCGGGCCCAGCGGCTCGGGCAAGTCGTGGACGCAGCACCTGGTCATCGAGACGGGGCGCGCCTTCGGCGCCGAGTGCGTGTTTCTCTTCCCCGGCGTCGTCTCCGGCGTAGAGGACGTCGTCGAAGCGCTGTTTGCCGCCATCGGGGCCGGGGCGAGCGTTCCCCCGCGGCTCGAAACCGACGATGCGTGGTTCCGCAAGGCGTGCCTGAAGCTGCAGGCGCAGGCGGTGACGCAGAGGGTCGTGATGTGGGTGATCGTGGACGACCTCGGCGACTACCCGGAGGGCCCGCGCCTCGACCCGAACATCCGCCGCTTCTTCGACCAGTTCGTGCTCATGATGGGCAACCCGGCGTTCGCCCGGCACTTCCGTCTGGTTCTCCTCGACTACCCGGACGGCGACGTGCCCACGCGCTGGCAGAGCGTCTGGGCGGAGGACCGGTTGTCGGAACGCGACGTGGACGCCACGCCGCTCCGGGACTTCCTCCTCGGATGGGCCAAGGGGGCAGACAAGCAACTGGCCGAGGATCGGGCCGCCGAGATCGCGGCCGCCATCCTCGCGCGCGCCGACGAGCCGGTGCCCGCCGGCGCGCCACCGCCGCCTCCACGGCTCCGACGCATCCACGCCGAGGTGAAGCGCGTGCTGGCCACCCTGTAGCGCCCGCTCATGGCCGTCCTCTACCGCGACGAGTTCGTTCCCGCCGACGGCTATGCCCGAGGCTTGCGCGCCACCGCTCGTGCAGTGCTGCGCCTGCAGTCGCAGGGCGCAGCGAGGGATTACGTCTGCTCAGGGCTGTTTGTCGCACCCGGTGTCGTGATCTGCCCGAGCTTCGCCGTGCCGCGCGTGGATGGCCGCCCTGTACGCCTGTCCATCACACGGACGGGCGCGGGCGTGAAGGAGTCGCCCGATCGACCGCGCGTCTGCCGCGACGAGATCGAGATCGTCGAAGACGACGCTGGCGCCGACGAACCCATCGGCATCGCCATCGCGCGATTCGAACCCGAACGCACCGACAAGGTGGTCACGCTGTCGTTCGACGAACCGGCCGCGCACGACATCGTGTCGGTGGTGGGATTCCCCGAGGGTCGTCGGGAGCCGGCGCTGAGCCTCGGTCGCCTCGGATCGACGATCGACCCACGGATGCTGGTCTACGACGCCGCGACGGCACCGGGCAGTGCAGGCGCCGCGGTGTGCGACCTGAAGTGGCGGCTGATCGCGATTCACATGGGGACACAGGATCGCGAGAACCGAGGGCTCGGGCGCGCGGCCCTGCTCGACTACGTCCGTCGGTCGTCGGCGTGGGAGGAAGTCGCGCGCCATCACCGGCTCGCCGACGACTCACGCGCCCGGGTCATGCTCGGTCAGCCCGTCGTCGACGTCATGGTCCGCTCGACCACGCCTGTGGAGACGGCCCGTGGGCCGCACCCCGACATGCTGCGCGCGGCCGTATCGATTAGCGTCGCTGCGTCCTCCATCGACCCCTCCGTGGTCGACGACCTCGAAGGGCAGGTCGCCGATCCGGACGCCGACGCGTGGACGATGCGGCCCGCGGAGCGGCGCGCGCTGCTGCGAGCGGCCGGCGGTCTCGATGCGCTGCGTGCCGCGCGCGGATCGGAGCCCGCAGCCAGCGTCGGCCAGACCGTCGTGGACACCGTGCTCGGCGGACCGCCCTACGCGTGGCGCGACGCCAGCGAGGAGGCGCTCGGCTGGTGGCTGCAGGTCGTCCGCTGGTTCGAAGGCATCGCCCCGGATCTGCCCTCGCCAGCCGAGGTCTCCACCCTGCTCGAGCGTCGCCGGTTGCGCGGCCGATTGGAGCGCATCGCCGGTCCTGGCTTCCGCGGACGCGAGGATGACCTGAACGCCCTCCGCCAGTGGGCGGCCTCCAACGACGGACCATGCGTGGTCACAGGCGTGGGAGGCGTCGGCAAGTCGGCGCTCGTCGCGCGATTCGCCGCCGAGCAGCCGGCCGACACGCTGCTGCTCTGGCTCGACTTCGACCGTGCGGACCTCGCGCCAGACGACGCGCGATCCGTGCTGTCGGCGATTGCGGCGCAGGTGGCGACGCAGGTGGACGGCTGGCAGACTCCGTCGCTGTCGGGCGATTGGCAGACCGGCGCTGCCGAACTCGGACAGCGCATCGCGAGCGCCATCGGTCCTGCGTCGGCGTTGCTGGTGCTCGACAGTTTCGAGGCGGCGCAGTACGCCGAGCGATACCAGGAGCTCTGGCCCGTGCTCGAGCGCGTGTGTGAGGCCGTGCCCGCGATGCGGGTCATCGTCACCGGGAGGGCGCCGGTGCCCTCACTGCAACTGCGGGGTCGGCGCGCAACCCTGCGCGCGCTCAAGGGGTTGGCCGAACCCGACGCGCGGGCCTGGCTCGAGAATCTGGGTGTGGAGGAGCCGGGCGCTGTCGCGCGCGTCCTCGACCTGGCCGACGGCATCCCGCTGATCCTCAAGCTGGCGGCGCGATACCTCGACGAAGGCGGCAGCCTCGCGACCCTGCCTGCCGATCTGCCGCCCGTGATCGTCGCGGGCTATCTCTACGACCGGATTCTCGACCGGGTGCAGAACGCCGCAATCAAGCCGCTTGCCCGCGGTGCGCTGGTGATGCGTCGCCTCACGGCGCCGATGATCGAGCCGATTCTCGGTGGGCTCGTGGAGATGCCCGAGGGAGCGCCGGTCGAGTGGATGGCCGAACTCGCGCGCGAGATGGCGCTCGTCGAGGGAGGCGAGACGCTGCGCCTGCGCCCCGAGGTGCGAGCCGCGACACTGGAGTTGCTCGAACGGGAGTCGCCGCTGTTCGTTCGTGCGATCGACGAGCGTGCCGCCGAGTGGTACGCGTCGCAATCGGATCGGTCACCTGAACTGGCGGCCGAACTCGTGTACCACCGCCTGCGTCTTGGCGATGTTGCCGGCGCGGCGGCTGCGTGGGTCGATGGCACCGGCGCCTACCTGCTCTACGCCGACCAGGAACTCCGCGATCCGGCCACGCGTGCGTGGCTGCAGGCCCGCCTCGGGTTGCAGACCGGCGCCGCGCCAGTGGACGTATGGGAACAGGGCGCGGCCGAGCGCGTGCGGGAACTGCGGACCCGCCGGCACGCACGTGCCGTCCCCGAGATCCTCCGGGAACGCACGGATCGCTCGCCGGGCGGGCCCTTGCTGTTCCATGACGCGTTCGAAGCCCGCCGGGCCGGCCAGTTCGTCGAGGCCCGCACGATGCTCGAGTCGCATCTGCACGATGCGACAGGCGCGGTGGCGAGAGACCGGGCGGTCCTGCTCGCCCTCCTCCATACGGACCTCGGCGAGCACGAACGCGCCGATACCCTGCTCGCCGGCGTGAGCGGGCCGAGTCACTGGAACGACCGCCCCGGGTTCACGACGGGACCGCTCGCACGGCTCACAGCGGCGCTGACCATCGAGGCCGCTCGCGTGCGCGTGGCCCTGGACCCCGAGGCCGAGGCCCGACTGCTGACGACTGCCTCCACGTTCGACGACTCCACGCGCCACGTGCTCGCCGATTTCGACGTGGTGCTCCCGGCGTTGCGGGAGCGTCTCGGGGGCTTCGTCACATACGAGCGCGCCGATCGCCTGGTGCCTCTGGTCGAGCCGCCGATGGTGGCGGTGTTCGACGGGCTGCTCGAAGAGGAGCGGGCGCGCGCACTGCGCGGCGAGCCGCAGGACCAGCGGCAGCGCCGACACGACCTGCTCGGCGCCTGGGGAGCCGGCGGCACGTGGGAGAGCGCCACGCACCCGACGCTGGCGCATCGCCTGGCCGAGTTCGGCTGGCGCCGCTGGTGGCGCATCGCGCACGGACCGGCGCTGCAACAGGCCATCGTCCTGGCAGGGGCGACCAAGCCGTCCAGTAGCTCCTCCGAAAAGGCCATCGTCGGCGTGATGGCGCTGGCGGCAGTGCGTGCCGGCGCGGTGCTGCTCGGCGCCAAGGAACCGCTCGAGCACACGCTGAGCCGCCACCCGATCCTCCGGGCTCCGCTGGCCGTGAGCGCGGCACGGTGGTCGCGTCTGCGGCCGGTAATCGAGGCCGGCTTCGGTGAGTCCGTGCTGCCGTGGCCGGAGCCGCGTGGCCCCGAGGGCGAGGTCGTGATCGTGCCCGCCGAACAGCTGCGCCGCGAGCGGAACGACACCTGGCCGGCGCGCGTGCTGGCCCTGCTGGCGCTCGTGGCGCCCGACCCGCTCGAAAGCCTCGTCAACGCGATTGCCGGGCAGCCCGATCCTCCGGTCTGATCGAAGAGGGACACCGCCATGCCCAACCCGCTGCTCGACGCGTTTCCCTTTCCGTGGGCTCTGCGTGAAGCGCAGATGCTGCACATTGCACTGTGCGAGCTGTATCCCTCGTCGAAGGGGGCCATGTTCGTGGCCGAGAAGGCCGGACACCAGCTGTGGAACTTCAACCTGGATCAGCCGGCATACATGCTCTGGCGTGACATCCTCGGTGCGGGCGCCACGGCGAAGTCCAACCGCGTGCTCGTGCAGGTGGCACGCGACGAGAAGCCCACCAGCCCGCGTTCGGCCTTGTTCGAGGCGTTGCTGGCGTCGCGCGAGTACGCGGTGGACGCGGAACCGCGCGGGCCCGATGGCGCGCCGAGCTTCCTCGTCAGCACCGACCAGGTCACCGAGCCGGAGGCGCTGCTCTTCCACGACGACCTCTCGCTCGAGGTCGGTCGCGTTCCGGCGCTCATCGACACGCTGCGCACGCTCATGGCGATCTCGCCCGCTGTGTGCCTGCTCCGCGTGCGCGGACCGGCTGGCGAGCAGACGGGCACCGGGTTCCGCATCGCCGACGATCTCCTGCTCACCAACTGGCACGTGGCTCGCGTCCTCGGTCAACCGGCCACGACCATCACCGCGGAGTTCGGGTTCGAAGACGACGGGCGCGGCGGAGGGCTGGCGTCGCAGCCGTTCACGTGTGACCCCGCGCAC
>NZ_JBIINP010000280.1:0-4448 GCF_044337415.1 Luteitalea sp. | reverse complement strand
GCCCTGAGCCCTGAGCCCTGAGCCCTGAGCCAATGAGGCCTGACGCATGAGGCATGATGTCCGCCATGCGCGCCCTCGCACTCGCCCTGACCCTGACGTTCGCGGCCGGATACGCCCGGGCCGAGGAACGCCCGCTCTTCAATGGCAAGGACCTGTCCGGCTGGACACATGTCGGCAAGGGCGAGGTGGTCGTCGAGCACGGACTGCTCAAGACCGTCGGCGGGATGGGCCTGCTGTATTTCAGCGGCGAGCGGTTCGGCGACTGCGTGATCCGGGTCGTGTACCGCACGACGACGGTGGACGACAACTCGGGCATCTTCGTGCGCATCCCGGACCCGCCGAAGGATGCCTGGCAGGCCGTGCACACGGGCTACGAGATCCAGATCCTCGAGAACTTCCCGGCCAGCTACGTGCTGTCGGATCACCAGAAGAAGTTCGGCACCTCGTGGCACACGACCGGCGCGATCTACTCGATGAGCCCGGCCGTGGCGAAGCCGCAGAAGCCGGTCGGCGAGTGGAACACGATGGAGATCGAGCTGCGCGGCCCGCGCACCGTCGTGCGCCTGAACGGCGTGCTCGTGAACGACTTCGTGGAGGGCTCCACCGTGCCGCCTCGCGAGCACTCGTACGAGCCCGTGCGCGGCCGTCGGCCGGATGCCGGCTACATCGGCATCCAGAACCACCACGAGCCGCAGACCGTACTGTTCAGGGAGATCACCGTCATCAAGTAAGGGGCGAGCAGGGTGCGCACACGCGAACACGGTCGGCGCAGGGTCCTCATCACCGGCCTGTCAGGGCTGGGCGCGCTGCTCGCGACGTCGGCGGCGTCTGCACATCACCTGCTGCCCCCGGTCCTCGCTCCCGCACGCTCTCGTCAGTTCTGGCTCGCCATCGTCGACGGCGGCTACCTCGTGCCCGCGGGCGTCGCCCCCCTCGACCTGCTGCTGGAACTCGGGCAGCACTTCGGCGATCCGGACCCGGTCCTCCGGGACCGCTGCGGCTATGGCATCCCGGCCCGGTGGGTGGTGCGCGAGAAGCGGCTGTCCAACGCCGACCTGCAGCACCTCGCTACCGGTTGGCTCCCCGGCCTCGGCGCTGAAGCCGACCCCTTCGGTGGAGACCCGGTGCTGCGCCGGTCCTTCAGCGCGCTCGGGCTGTCGCTGGTGGTCGCGGCCGACCTCGGCCAGCGGGCGCTCGATGCCGCCACGGTCGATGCGCTGGTGACCCGCGGCAGCCGGCAACTGAAGACCAACACCGATCGGCGGGGGTTCGAGCCGGGGCTCGGGTGGGTCCACGTGACGGCTCACACGGCCGACCTGCTGAAGTTCCTCGGGCGGCACCCGCTGCTGACCGTCGCGCACCAGCGTCAGATCCTCGAGGCCCTGGCCGCGACGGTCGCCTCGGCTCCGGCCGTCTTCCAGTGGGGCGAGGATGAACGCCTGTCTCGGGCGGCGGCGTCGGTGCTGCGCCGCGACGATGCGGATCGCGTCGCCGTGGCCGGGTACCTGGACGCCCTGCAGCAGGCCGCGAGCCGCGTCGACTGGGAGCAGCCCCTCGCCAATGGCGGCGTGGCCCCGGCCCTCAATGCCAAGGCCGTCCTCAAGGATCTCCACCTGGTGCTTTCGGCGGCCGGCAAGGCTGACGCGCAGCAGGAGATCGTGCGTCGCCTACAGGCATTGCCCTAGGCCTACCGCACGCCCCACTCCCACATCCCGAACGCGACCTTCTTGTCGAGGGGCGTGCCCGTGAGTCTGAGCGCTTGCGCGACCTGGCCTCGGTGGTGCGCCTCGTGCGACAGCAGGTAGCCGACGAAGGCGGTCACGTGCGGCTTGAACCCCTTCACGCGCCCGTCACCCGCCTCCGCGTCCGCCACCATGCGTTCGATTGCTGCGGCGGACGCACCGAGCGCCGCAGCCAGCGCACCGTGGTCGGCGCCGCTCCCGGATCCGAGTTTCGCGAGCCCGTCCATCAGGTCGGGGCGTGCCGCCTTCAGCCACAGCAGGCGCACGTCGTGCAGGTGCGCGAACTGGTCGCGCACCGTTCGACCCTTGCCCGAAGGTGTGGCATCGAGGGCGGCCGCGGGCACACCGTCGAGCAGGTAGCGCGAGATGCGGGCCCCGATGGCCCACGTCTCGGCAAGCGGGCTCGTTGCACTCACTTCGCCAGCGGATCCGGCCGCAACTGGAAGCGCACGATCTTGGGGGCCGTGCCCTTGCCGCCTTCCATGTGGAACGGCGCCCGCGTGCTCACCGTCGACCACAGGCCGCGACCCTTCCAGCCGGCCTTCGGGTCGTCGATGCGGCCGTCCATCCACTTCGTGTAGTAGCCGAGCGGATACGGCACGCGCAGCACCACCCACTTGCCGTCCTTCAGCGCGAGCAGGCCTTCAGAGGCGTTGCCCGTGTTGATCGGCGTGTTCGTTCCGAGGCCCAGCGTGTCGAACCAGTCCACCCACGTGTAGTAGCTCGCCTCGGCGCTGCCCGTGGCCGTCACGCCCTTCAGCTGCGGCACGGGTTCGGTGTAGAGCGTCCAGCCCTCGGGGCAGTGCTGGCCAGTGGCGTTCGGACCGTTGAGGGGCCCGGTGCACTTGCGCCGATCGAAGCTGGCCATGTGTCCGCTCGCGAGTGCGGCCCACACGACGCCGTTGCGATCGACGTCCATGCCGCGCGGCGAGAAGCCCTGCTTCTGCGGGTCCGGGTGCTTGAACGGCGGCTCGTACACCTCGACAAGCGTCGTCTCGGGCGGGTTGCTGCCGGGCACGAGCCGCACGGCGGCGCCGGGGTACCCGAGAACCGAGCCCCAGATCGAGCCGTCGGGGGCCGGCTGCACCGAGTAGAACCCGCCGTTGTAGCGCTTGTCCTTCGTTGGATCGACGGGCTCGTTGGGCTCCACGTAGGCGTCGCGCTTGCCGTTGCCGTTCGTGTCCATGATCAGCGCCGTCCAGCCCTGCGCCTTCGCCTCGTCGCCCGTTTCCTCGAACAGCTTCGTGTTGAGCCAGCCCACCACCTGCCCACCGCCGCTCGTCCAGAGCGTGTTGTTGGCGTCTTCGGCGAACGTCAAATGGTGCGTCCCGAAGCACGTGCTGATGTGCGTGAGCTTCTTCGTCTTCGGGTCGTACATCTGCAGGTGACGGCTGGATCTGTTGATCGGGAACAGCTTGGCCGACGGGTGATCCGAGCCGGCCTTGCACCAGTCGGGGTTGTCGAAGGCGCGCACCGCCGACGTGAGCCACAAGCGGCCCAGGTGGTCGAGCATCGGGTTGTGGACGTTGTTCTTGCTGTTCCAGATCGGCTCGGTGCCCCAGTACGGCGACGGCTGCGCCATGTCGGGCGGCGTCGCGGGCGTGTTCGGATCGCGCACCGTCAGGGGGATGCGGCTCGCCGTGTGCGTGACCGGATCGAGCACCGGCACGTAGTCGGCGCTCAGCTCCAGCGCGCCGTAGAGCGGCCCGTTGGCGTTCACCGTCGGGTTGCGGCGATCGGTCGACACCTCGTCATGCAGGTAGTGCTTCGGGTCGGCCCAGTCCCAGAGCGTGATCACGGCATTGCGCTCGATGCCCTGCGGCCGCGGCGGCGCGGGCGGCACGGCCCCCGCCTTGATGCGATCGGTCCACGCCGCGAACTCCTTGAAGAAGCGCATGCCGACCTGGTTCATCGTGCCGATCATCTGCGCGCCGGCCTGACCCGACGCCAGGCGCCGTTCCCACGCGTCGACCGACGTGTTGAACGTGCCGAGATTCTTCGGGATCTCGCGCGTGCCGATCGTGCCGAGTTGGTGGCAGGTGGTGCAGCCGCCCGACTTCAGGATGCGCAGGTACTGCTGCTGCGACGTGATGGTCGGCTGGATGCCGTTGCCCTTGCCGCCCGTGCCGGGGAACTCGCTTTCGGCGGGCACCTCGAGCAGCGACAGCCAGTAGCCGGCGGGGTAGTAGTGCGCGGCGGCCTTCGCGTCGGGCGCGACCACGGCCTTGAGCGGTAGTCGTGCGCCTGGCGTCGCCGTGGTCTTCGGCGAATCGACAAGCCCGTACCCGCGCACCCACACCTGGTAGCTCGCCTTCGGCAAGTCGGGGATGAGGTAGCGCCCCTTGTCGTCGGTGACGACGATGCGGGCGAACTTCGTGGGGAGGCCGGTGGTCTCGGCGATCACCCAGACGCCGGCTTCGGGTCCCTTGGGGCCGGTGACGATGCCGGCGATGTCGTCGCCATCCATCGCGATGTCGGCCGCAGGGCCCTGGCGGGCGCCGAGGGAGGTAAAGGCCAGCAGGGCAGTGCAAACCCCGGTCAGCAGCGGGAAGAGCAGGCGCATGCGCACGGTGACTCCTTGGATGGGGAGCATCCTACTCCGGGTGCCGGGTTCGGGGTAACGGGTACGGATCCGACCGCGTCGGCCTCGCCCGCACGATCCGCGCCGGTGGCCTTCCCGTTCCCGTACCCGTACCCGGCACCCGG
>NZ_JBIINP010000226.1:0-6029 GCF_044337415.1 Luteitalea sp. | reverse complement strand
GCGGACTCCCCCAGAAGCCGCGCCCGGCGCTGCGGGCATCTGCTTCGGCACGGTAGAGCACGGGGTCACGCGTGTACTTGCGGTAGACGCACGCGAGGCCGGCGCGCACCAGCGCCACGCTGAGGTCGGCGCCCGCCATCGTGACGCGTGCGACGAGGCGACCGTACCTGTCGATGTCGGTGCCGCGCACCGAGGCTGTGCGACCGAACGTCTCGGCGCGCGTGAACCGCGTGGCGGCACTGGCGAACGGCTCGCCGCGTTCGGGCGTGTCGATGCCGTCGAGGCGCACGCGGATGGCCTGGCGATCGCCTGCACGGCGAACGTCGATCGTGTCGCCGTCGACGACACGCGCGACCACGGCCTCGAAGGTCTCGCCGGGCACCTGCGCCCCTGCGGCAACAGGGCACGCGGCGAGCGCCAGCCACAACGCGAGCAATGCGCTCCTGCGCACGCCCGCCCTGGCCGCCCACGCCAGCGGCATCACGACTGGCCGTGCGAGTCGCGCGCGATCTGTCGCACCGGATCCGGCAGCAGGCGCGTGCCGAACTTCCAGCATGTCTGGCACTCCGGACAGTCGTAGTAGTGGATGGGCATCTGCGGCATCGAGGCCGCCTGCGTGCGGAACGCGCCCGAGGAGATCTCGGTGTGCGCGTGCACGAGCGGCTCGCCGCAGTCGGGGCAGTCGAAGTCGGGGACGGAGCTCATGATCGGCAGTCGGCAGTCGGCAGTTGGGAGTCGGGAGGCTACGGCCCACAGGCGACAGGCTGCCTGCCACGGCGGAGTTCGCGGGCAGCCTGTGGCCTGCGGCCCGTTGCCTGGTTCAATACGGAAAGTACCTCGCCACGTACGCGGCGGTCGGCACATCACCGGCGGCGCGCGTGAGGTGATCGACGATGCCTGGCTGGAGGGTGTGGAGGTCGGCCAGTCCGAGCTCCGCGGCGGGTGGGTCGCCGCATGCCAGTGCCTCATCCATGCGCACCAGCGCCAGGGCCACCTGCGACGCGTGCGGGTGCGTGGCCCCACGTGCCTGCGCGCGGCTGGCGGCGTCGGTGATGGCCCCGCGGCACTCGTGGGTCGCCGCATCGTCGGGCGCGGCACGCAGCCAGGCGCGCGCTGCCGCCCACCGCACGTGCTGCGGCCCGGCCTGGTCGTCGGCGAGCGTCGCGAGCACGGCCAGCGACGCCTCCTGGCCGTCGAGACCGAGCCGGACGGCGGCGCGCGAGCGTGCGAGGTCGATGTACGCCTGCCCCTGGAAGCCAAGGGCCCCGAGCGGCAGGATCGCCGCCAGCATCGCGTCAGCGCGAGCGAACGCGTCGACATGGTCAAGCGCCCCGGCCAGCCGGAACCACTCGGCCAGCGGGAAGGAGATGTCGCGATACAGCAGCGCGTCGTAGTACGTGCGCGCGAGCGCCTCCTGACGCTCGAGTGCGAGCTCGGGCTGGCCCGTCACCGCCAACAGGCGCGCCCGTGCGCCCTCGACGCGCCAGGCCATCGGGTGTCCCTCGCGCAGGTCGGGCTCGGCGAATCGCGCGAGCAGTGGCGCGATCGCCGCCGGGTCCGGGCTCCCCGTGTCTGCCGACTGCTGGACGAGGTGGGCGAGGAGGTGCAACCGCAGGTGCGCCGGGCGATCGGCCAACTGCGCAACGGTCGGCACGGGCAGCGCTCCCGCGTTGAACTCGTGACGCTCGGCGATGCCCAGGGCGAACGCGAGCTGGAACCGCTGGTCGTCGGTGAGGTCTGGCCACGCCGCGAGCGCGCGTGAGGCCGCCGCCGCGATTGGCGACCAGTCCACGAGTTCGCCGCGCCCTTCCAGCGCGAACCTGAAGAACCACTCGCACAGTTCCCGGCGCCGCTCCGCGTTCAGGCCCTCCTGCAGCAGCAGGTCCGCGAGCCCATCGCCGAACACGTGCTCGAGCGCCAGCGACGTGCCATGCACGCCGATCACCTCGAGCGGCCCGGCGTGGCGCCGTGCCTCCTCCACCTGCGAGGCCGCCACCAGCACGCGACGCACGCCCGGCAGCAACGCGCGTGTCGTCGAGAGCTTCACGTCGAGCCCATCGACCTCCTCCACGCGCCCATCGGGCGACACGGCCGCGCTGGCCACGAGATCGCCTGGGAGCGGGACGCGGAACACGATCGACGCCTGCAACAGAAAGAGCGCAAGACCGAACGACGGGCCGGTGACGACATCGCAGGGAGGTGCCTGGCCGGGCTCGGTCAGGTGCGCGCCCGCAGGCAGCAGGTGCAGGGCCCCCGCGTGCGCGGCGTGGACCGACTGCCACAACAGGGGAACGGAGCGCGGCAGCGCCAGCGACGCCGCATCCCAGGATTGGCGGGTGGTGGTGCCGATCTCGGGCCCGCGGCGCAGCGGCGCACCGGAATGGAGGATCCACGCGAACCCGCACGTCCGCTCCACGCTGAGCCCCGGAAGGGCGCCGATGCGAGGCGCGGGCGGGTCGTCCAGTCCGGTGATGTCGCGAGCGAGCGCGGCGGCCGCCGATGCGGGGTTGGTCGGCCAGCACCAGGGGCCGGCCTCGAGCACGGGCTGCAGCCGGGCTCGGGCCGCGCGATCGGCGCGGCCCCGCGCCAGCTCAGGCAGCAAGGGCCCACCAGGCGTCGGGATCCTTCACCCCGGCGCGCCTGAGGCGTTCGTCCTGGAGCCCGGCGCCGGTCGGCACGGCGAGCCCGAGCAGGAAGCCTGCACGGTCGACGGCCACCAGCGCCTGCCGGAGGTCGGCGGCATCGCCTGCGGCGTCGAGCAGCAGGAGCACGGCCTCGAGGTCGTCGCGGCGATGCGCCAGCGTGCGCACCTCATCATCCCAACCGGGCGACGACGCATGCACGGCATCCTCGACGTCCTCGATGTCGAGGCACAGCGCGGCGCACTCGACCACGGCCTGGCGCGACAGCGCGGCGCGATCGTCGGCCGGCAGCGACGCCGCCCAGCGGCGCGGTTCGATCATGCTCGCGTCGGCGGTGCCGGCGCGCGCGGCGGCGAGCCACGCACGGGCCTCGCTCGCATCAGCGGGCATGGCCAGGCGCGCAAGCATGCCCGCGGCCACCACCTGCGGCCACGGGTCGTCGGAGGAGACAAGCGGCGCCACCTGCTCGGCGAGCCAGCCGTCGCGACACGCGCCGGCCCACGTGGCGACCGACGGCATCACCTGCAGGGGCGACAGGCACGCCTCCGGCGGCGTGACACCGTGCACGGACACGCCGTCGGCCGTCGTGCGCAGGAGCACCGCATCGAGTCCGGCCCGCACCACCACGGCGGTGGCGCGCGCGAGGTCGAGGTACGCGGTGCCGCCGTCCTCGTCCGGTACGAACCGCACCTCGTCGTGCGGCAGCCCCGCCGGCAGGTGAACGCGCAGGTCGAGATCGCCGGGCGCGGAGATGCGCACGATGCCGAGCGCGGGCGCCGAGATGGCGGCGTCGAGGCGGCCGAGGGTGCCGTGGCTGACGGCCGTGAAGGGCACGTCGACGAAACCCGTGGCCGCCAGCGCCGAGAAGGCGAGCGCGGCCACGTCGCCCTTGCCGAGCGCCTGGCTCTGCGTGGAGGTAGCCCACTGGAGCCGGGCCGCCTCGTCGGAGAGCGCGAGCCCTGGAAGGCCGAGAAGTGCGAGGGCGTCGTGCGGGGTCTGTGTCTGGGTCATCGCTGGTCACGCTGGGCCGCGCGGGCGGCTTCCTTGGCGCTGGACGCACGGCGATGCAGGAAACTGACACAGCCGCGGAACTGCTCGGCCTGCTCGGCCGAGAGCCGGCCGGCGCCCGACTCGTTCGCGATGAACTCCACGAGGCGCACCCGGGCCCGATGGTGCCGCTGATGGACGGCCGCCTCTGCCGTCGCGCCGGTGCGCCCGGTCGATTCGAGGACGACCTCGTCGATGGTCGTGGCCTTGAAGGCGAGCGCGCGCATCTGCGTCACGACCGTGAGGAAGTCCTGTCGGGCCCTGACCTGCGTGAACGTCTCGGCGCACGCCGGCACCAGCACATCCATGAAGCGCTGCTCGATCGCCAGGGCCTCCCGCATCAGGTCCGGTTCGGTGAGCACGTCCTCGGCGCTCAGCGCGATGTCGACCAGCTCGATGGGGTGATCGGCGTCGTCGATGGTGTCCTCGGCGAGCGCGCGGCGGGCCCGCCACAACTCGATCGCCTTGTTGGAGAGCGCGCGCCGAAGGAACCCACGCACGCGCTTGTCGGAGTCGCACTCGAGCGCACCGGTCGTGCGGGATCCGCCGAACAGCATGTGGACGGTGACTTCCGTCGCCGCGTCCTCGCGAATGGATTCCTCGAAGGTCAACCGGCGCGCAAGCATGTTGACCTCGTCCTGCACGAAGGCCAGCGCGTCCTGCCCGGCAAAGTCCTCGGGCGGGCAGTCGGGGGACAGCCGGCGGAACGCCTCGAGCAGGGTCATGCGGTCATCCCCGCGTCTTGGCGATGTCGGGCTTGCGATGGCCGACCTGCGGCACTTCCGGGCGCAGGTGGTGCGTCTCGAGGTGCTCGCGCAGCACCTGGAACGCGCGACGCGGGGTGTCGACGCGGTCCATGAGCTTGAGGTCCTCTTCGTGGATCGCCCCCCACTCGACCAGCGGCTTGAAGTGGAGGATCTGGTCCCAGTAGTCGGTGCCGTACAGGATGACCTTCAGCTCCTTCGAGAGCTTCTGGGTCTGCACCAGCGTGAGGATCTCGAACACCTCGTCGAGCGTACCGAAGCCGCCCGGGAACACCACGAGCGCCTTGGCGAGGTACGCGAACCAGAACTTCCGCATGAAGAAGTAGTGGAACTCGAAGTGGAGGCGATCGCCCACGAACGGGTTGGGCCCCTGCTCGAACGGCAGCTTGATGTTGAGGCCGATGCTCTTGCCACCGGCCTCGTGCGCGCCGCGGTTGGCGGCCTCCATGATGCCGGGGCCGCCGCCCGAGCACACCACGAACCGGTGCATCTCGGTGTCGAGCTCGGCGGTCCACTCGGTGAGCAGCCGCGCCAGCGTGCGGGCGTCCTCGTAGTACTTCGCCCACTCGACGGCCTTCTCGGCGCGACGGATCTCGTCTTTCGTGGCCCGCGCCTGCGGGGTCGACTTGCCGCGCACCTTGAGCAACTGGAGCTCGCGGCGGGCCTCGGCCCTGGCCTTGATGCGGGCCGATCCGAAGAACACCACGGTGTCCTTGATGCCCTCCTCGGTGAACCGGCGGTGGGGCTCGAAGTACTCCGACAGGATGCGCAGCGGGCGCGCATCGTCGCTCTGCAGGAACTCGGCGTTCAGGTAGGCGAGAGGTTGGCTGCTCATAGGGGCTGGTGGCTACAGGCTACAGGCTACCTGAGCAGGAACGCCAGCCTCCTCGCAGGCCGGCTGTCCCAGCCCGGCCCATCCGCGCCCGCATCGCGGCAACGGTCCCTACCCTGCCAGCAGGGCGCGCGCGATGCGCTGGTAGTCGTCGACGGCGCGGTGCAGGTCGGCGATAGCCACCGACTCGTGATCGGTGTGGGCCACATGGATGGAGCCGGGGCCGTACATCAACCGCGTGCCCCAGGCGTTCAGGAGCGGCGCGTCGGTGGTGTAGCCCACGACCTCGGCATCGAAACCCTCGAGCGTCGCCATGTGGAGGAACGGCACGTGGTAGACGTACTCGACGTCGACCAACGACGCGAGGGGCGCCAGCGCCGCCATCACCTGCTCGTGCGGCGTGACGATGCGGAACAGCAGGTCGGCGGTCGCGTCTGGCGCGATCACGTTGGGCGCGAGCCCGCCCGCGATGGCGCCGATGTTGACCTGCGTCGGCCCGAGCACGGCGTCGACCGGCAGGTCCATGGCGCGCACCTGCGCCAGCGCGTCGAGCAGCTTCTCGATGGCCGACTCGCCGAGGTGCGGGTACCCGGAATGGGCGGCGCGGCCCTTGGCGTGCAGCTTCACGCGCACCACGCCGCGATGGCCGAGTGCGAGCTTGCCCTCGGTCGGCTCCCCGTTCACGAGGTAGCGAGTCACACCCGTCGAGAGGCGGTCGGCGATCATCGCGCCGTCGCTGCCGCG
>NZ_JBIINP010000065.1:0-20978 GCF_044337415.1 Luteitalea sp. | reverse complement strand
GCCTCGATGTCGTTGGCCGAGCGCGTCAGCGCCTTGATGTCGATCATGTCAGTGCTCCGCGCGCCCCCGGTCCAGGCGGCACGCTTCCATTATCGGCCCCAGGGCTCCGCTGGCGGGGAACCCTGGCGCGCCGGCTCACCCGAGCAGGCGCACAACGGCGTCGACGATGGTGGAGGCCTCGTCGGCGCGGGCCAGGCGATCGACCCACGACCGCTCGCCGGGCAGCGTGGCCCACGTTCGCTCGGCGAGGGCTCGTTCGTGCACGAGCCGCATGGGGAGTGTGGGATCGACGGCGCCATCGCGCGTGTCGGCGCGGTGGAGGGCATCGAGTTCCCGGCGCAACTGTTGCGGGTCGACCATCGAGACCGGTGTTCCGCAGTGCGTGCAGGCAAGCCGTCCGGACAGGTCGACCGGGGCGCCGCAGTTGACGCAGTTGACCTGCTGGACGCGGGCCCGCACCTCCTCGATCTCCGGCGCCGTCAGCTCGCGCACCAGATCCTTCTCACGCAGGAAGTGATAGGCGGTGATGAACCGACCGTGTCCGGACGAACACCGCCGGTACGTGAAGCGCGTCGCGCGCTGCTGGTCCTGCACCTCGAGCAGCGTCTGGCGACACCGTGGACAGGCCGACCGCGGCTGGATGCCGCATTCCGGCCGCAGGGTGAGCCGGTCGAGCAGCGACAGCGTGGCGCCCGGACTGAGGCGCTGGCTCTCCCCGTGGTCGAACCAGAGGCCGCCGCAGTGGTCACACACGTCCACCTGCCCGACCTGCCCGTATCGCAGGTTCAGGCCGACCGTCTCCATCTGATGTCCACAGCCCGGACACATCGCCGTCGGCGCCATCGTCGACACACCCACGGATCTGATATCGGCAGAATCGGCTCAGGGCTCAGGGCTCAGGGCTCAGGGGGCTTGGGGCTTGGGGCTTGGGGCTTGGGGCTTGAGGGCTTGAGGGCTGGGGGCTGGGGGCTGGGAAGGTAGGGCCGGTTGTCCCAACCCGGCCCCACGGCAGCCGCTGCAGATCGGGGTTCGAGAGACGGGGAGCGGGTATCGGGTACCGGGTACCGGGTACCGGGGGCGAAGGGAAGCCCCACGCAGCGCTGGGTGCCGGGTACAGGCGTTATGCGGGCAGCCTGTAGCCTGTAGCCCGTCGCCTGGTGGCCTTCTGACTGCTCCCTGAGCCCTGAGCCCTGGGCCTTGAGCCTGCTCTATCTCGGGTCCAGCCGACGACGGGCCTCGCGGACCAGGGCCTCGGCCTCGTCCGGTGTCGCAGCGGTGGCAGTGAGGTGCCCCATCTTCCGGCCGGCCCGCGCCTCCGACTTGCCGTAGAGGTGGAGCTTCACGCCCGGCAGGGCGAGCGCAGCCGCCCACGCCGGCTCGCCGTGCGCCCACTCGTGGCCGAGCAGGTTGGCCATCGCCGCCGCCGGGGCATGGCTCGCGGTGCTGCCCAGGGGCAAGCCGCACACGGTGCGCACCTGCTGCTCGAACTGGCAGGTGACGTGTCCGTCGATCGTGAGGTGCCCCGAGTTGTGGGGACGCGGCGCGAGCTCGTTGACGATCACCTCGCCGTCGCGCGTCACGAACATCTCCACGCACAGCACGCCGACGACGTCGAGGGCCTCGCAGGCGGCGCGTGCCACCTTCACGGCCTGCGCCGCGGTGTCGGCGGGCACCCGCGCCGGCCACACCGAGACGTCGAGGATGTGGTCGCGATGCGCGTTCTCGATGGCGCCGTAGTCGACCATCGTTCCGTCGGCGGCGCGGGCGACCACCACCGACACCTCGCACGTGAAGTCGACCACGCCCTCGAGCACGGCGGGCTGCCAGCCGATGCGCGCCCACGCCGATGCCGCGTCGTCGGCCGTGGCGATGCGCACCTGGCCCTTGCCGTCGTAGCCGAAGCTGGCCGTCTTCAGGATTGCCGGCATGCCGACGCGCGCGAGCCCGGCCTGCAGGTCGGCGGCCTGCTGCACGATCGCGAAGGGCGCCACGGGCAGGCCCGCGCCCACCAGGAACTGCTTCTCGCGCACGCGATGCTGCGTCGTGTGCAGCACCGCCCCTGACGGACGCACGACCGTGCCGGCGCCGAGCGCCTCGACGGTGCGCGACGGCACGTTCTCGAACTCGAAGGTCACTGCCGCCACGTCGCGGGCAAAGGCCGCCACGGCCGCGAGGTCATCGTACGAGGCCGTGATCTCGTGGTCGGCCACCTGGCCGGTCGGGGAGTCCTGGTCCGGCGAGAACGTGTGGACGCGGTAGCCGAGGCGCCGCGCGGCGATGGCGAACATGCGGCCGAGCTGCCCGCTGCCCAGCACGCCGATGGTGGCACCGGGGAGAATCGGCGCGATCACGTGAGCGGCTCGCTGCGGACCATCCGGTCCTGCTCGTCGCGGAACGCCTGCAACTTCGCGCGGAGGTCGGGGCGGCGCACGGCCAGCATCGCCACCGCGAACAACCCGGCGTTCTTCGCGCCCGCCGTGCCGATCGCCATCGTCGCGACGGGCACGCCGCCGGGCATCTGCACGATCGAGAGCAGCGAGTCGAGGCCGTTGAGGGTGCGGCTCTGCACCGGGACGCCGATGACGGGCACCACCGTCTGCGCGGCCACCATGCCGGGCAGGTGCGCCGCGCCGCCGGCGCCCGCGATGATCACCTCGAGCCCCCGCGCCGCCGCCTCGAGCGCGTACTCGCGCATCAGCTCGGGGGTGCGGTGCGCCGACACCACGCGGGCCTCGAACGGCACGCCGAACTGGCCGAGCACGTCGGCCGCGTGCTGCATCGTGTCCCAGTCCGACTTGCTGCCCATGATGACGCCGACGAGCGGCGGAGTCTCGGTCATCGCTCAGGCAGTATAGTCAGGCCGCTCGCGAAAGGAGCCTGTCCGTGCCTGCCTACGTCATCGTCGAAGTCACCGTGACCAACCCCGAGCCCTATGCCGCCTACCGCGATCTCGCCGGGGCCAGCGTGGCGCGCCACGGCGGACGTTTCCTCGTGCGCGGCGGCGCGGTCACGCCCCTCGAGGCCGACTGGCACCCGCAGCGCTTCGTGGTGATCGAGTTCCCGTCGGTCGATGCCGCCAGGGCCTTCTACTTCTCGGACGACTACCAGGAGGCCCTGAAGGTGCGGCTGGCCAACTCGACGGGGCGGGCGTTCATCGTGGAGGGGTACGCACCGCCGGCGTGACCGGCGGCGCGGCCGGGGCCGACGCCTGGTCCGTGCCGGCCAGCGCCTGGCGCGCCACCGTCCGGAGCGAACCGGCCACGGCGGGCGCCGCGGCCAGGGCCCGGAGGCTCTCGGGCTCTCGCAGCGCCGTGTTGCCCGGCGCCGTCACCAGGCCCTTCAGCAGTCCCACCGGCACGCCGCGATGCTCGGCCTCGCGCACGAGCGTGGCGTGGCGCGGCGTCGCCTCGAACGCCTCGATCTTCCTCATGCAGTCGGGAAACTTCGCCGACGCCTTGCGGTAGAACTCCAGGTTGGCCACGAAGATGTCTGACGACCCGGTCGCCTCGGCCATCGCCGCCTGCGCCTCGAGGTTGCGGCCGAACGCCTCGCCATTGCCCTGCGCGAAGAGCGCCATCGTCCAGCGGATGCGATCCATCACGATGTCGGGCACACGCAGGGGCACGCTGTCGTCGCGCGACACGTCGAGGAACTCGGTGACGGTGGCCTGGTAGGGCACGGCCTCGAAGTACAGGCGCACGCGCTTGCCGGGCACGACCTTGAACGCGAAGAGGTCGCCGCCGCTCTCGCGGTCGTGCGGCTGCGCGGCGCTGCCGTCCTCGTACTCGGCGGTGACCCGCACCTGCCAGTCGGCGGGCGACGCCGGCGCGTGATCGGAGCCGACGACACGGCCGTACAGCACGGCGGAGGCCTGGGGCACGGGGGCGGAGACCGGCGGCGGCGCCGCCGCGTCGCGGCACCCGCCGAGCCCGAGCATCGCGATCACCGCCCACGCCAGGTGGCCGATCCCGCGTGCGGCGTGCGTTCTTCGTTCGGCGTTCATCACCCGACCTCCTTCCACGTCGTCAGCCTGAACGACGGTTCCGGCACCGCGCCAGGAGCCGCCGCGCCGGCGGTGCGAACGCACACCACGACCACGACGGGCGCCTGCACGTCCTCCGGGAACACCCACTTGCGCGCGAGGTGCCGTCGCGACTGGGCGATGGCCGCGGCCTCACGGCCTCCACGCATCGCCACGCTGGCGTCCTCGATCTCGATGGCGCCGATGGCCACCAGTTGCAGTTCACGGGCGCGCGGCCCCGACGACACGGGCCACGGCCCCACCGTCTCGAGCCGGAACAGGGCGCGCGCCGGCGGCCCGTCGGCAGCGCAGCCCGCGACGCCCTCCACATGGGCCCAGGTGTAGGGCACCGTGATCTCGCGCGTGGGGCGTGCTGCCGGCCTGCTCTCGACCGTGGGCGACGGCGCGGCCTCGGCACTGGCGTCGGCGCGGGCGTCGTCGACGGGGCGAAACCACAGGTAGGGCACGGCGGCGAGGGCGAGCGCCACCGCCCCGGCAGCGACGCCCGCGAGCGCCAGGCGGCGCCGACGCGACCGTGGCGCGGGCAGCGACTCCGGCGTGGGGGCACCACCCACCGCGACCTCGGGCTCGTGCTCGCTCGTCACGAACGGCGCGGCGGCCGGGATGGTCGAGGGCGGCAGCGCGCGCGCGATTGCATCGAACGGCACGCCCTGGTTGGCCAGGCCCTCGGCCGAGCCCCGATGCAACGCCACGAGCTCGAGTTGCGCCGTGAAGCACGGCGATCCCGACGAGCCCGGCTCGGTGTCGACGCGGTAGCGCAGGCGCGTCGGCTCGCGGCTGTCGTAGCGCCCCGACGCCAGCTTGAGCGTGTCGCCCTGCGGGTGCTGGATCACGAAGATCGTCTCGTCGGGCTCGAGCTCTCGCCAGGCGGGCGTGACCCAGCCGCGCGGCGGCGCCTGGGGGGTGCCGCCGGCGGGCAGCCGCCCGGCGGGCGTGGCGAGGCGCAGCAGCGCGAAGTCGAGATCACTGACGGGGCTGCTCGCGACCAGCCATGCGGGTGCCAGGCCGAAGGTCTCGCCCTCGCGCAGGCGGGATCCGTCGGGCGACAGCTTGAAGTCGAAGCGCGCGACGATCGGCGGCGCGTCGTGGCCGGCCAGCGCCTCGATCACGTGCCGGTTGGTCATCACCAGGTCCGGCCCGACGAGGAACCCCGTCCCGAGGGCCCGCCAGGCGGGCGCCTCGAGGCGGCACACGGCGAGCTCGGCCTGCCCGAGCCGCGCGCGCCACTGCGCGATGTCGGAGAACCCGGCGCGGAAGACGCGCTTCTCGAGGTCGGGCTCGTCCGGCATCGTCGGCGCCAGTTGCACGCGCTCGGCGAACGTGCGCAGGGCGGGGTCGAGCGGCCGCGCGTCGCGGGCCTCGAGCACCGCCCGCTCGAAGGCGAGCAGCTGCGGATTCCCGGGCACCTCGGCGCGCGCGCCGTTGACGAGCGCGTCGAGGCGTCCCTGGACCTCGGCCCAGGCGATCAGCCGGAAGATGACGTCGTCGAGCGCGCCCTCGCCGGCGATCACCGCGAGGTGCTCGTCGAGGTGGAACTGGACGAGGCGCTCGAGGGCCGTCGCGCGCGGGAACGCATGACGGAGCGCCGCGTGCAGCGCCTTCTTCTGCCGGCCGTCGAGCTCGTACACGTCGTCTCAGGTGAACAGCTTCCGTCGCTTGTTGGCGTTGCTGCCCTCGAGCTGCGGGTGCTGCGGATAGTCGCCGATCAGGCTCGTGAGTCGTGAATGGAGCCGATTGTACGTGAGGGTGCCCGGCGCCTCGCGGATGGCCCTGAGCGCGTAGAAGGTCATCGCGCCGTGGTAGGTGCCCTCGATGTTGGCGTCATAGGAGTACTCCTTGTCGGTGCAGCCGGAGAGCAGCACCTCCTTCATCGCCGCCTCGGGGTGGGCCTCGAGCCGCTTCGGCTTGGCCTTCCAGGGGTTCTGGAGCACCTTGCCGCCGCGGAGCGCCGGGCTCAGGAACCGCACGCGCCGGTCGTCGGGCGTGCGCAGGCCGGGGATGATCTCCGACACGGGCGCGCGGGTGGCGGTGCCCGAGAAGCAGTTGTCGAGCACCACGGTGAGCGACACGCCGTCCTTCACGTTGGCGAACAGTTGCCGCAGGTCGTCGTCGCAGATGTCGTTGTCGGCGATGTCGTACGGGCACAGGATCTCGTCGTACTTCTCCTCGTCGCCGTCGGTGTCGGCCTTGTAGGAGCCGTGCGACGAGTTGGTGAACACGAGCACATCGCCTGCCTTGGCGCCCTTGAGCAGGGCCTTGATGCCGTCGAGGATCGCCTTGCGCGTCGCCGCCTTGTCGACGATCACCTTGATGTCCTTGAAGCCGTACAGCCCCTTCAGCGTCGCCGCCCAGGCGTTGGCGTCGTTGACGCAGCCGTTGAGGTCGGAGCCGTCGTAGGGGTAGTCGTTGATGCCCACACAGAATGCGCGCTTGGCCATGGGTTCTCCTCTTGCACGTCAACGGCCGCCCGACGGGTCGGCCGGTCCTCAGTCCAGCGAGAGCAGCGCCTCCATCGACACGGGCGCGGCCTCGACGAATCGCTCGACGGGCACGGCGAGCGCCATGGCGTCTGCCAGCGACGGCGTCGTCCGCTCGAGCCCGAGTCCCTGGTTCCTGGCGTCTTCCCACGCCTTCTTCAGCTCGCTCGCCACGCGGCGCCTGTCGGCCTCGGTGAGGTCCTTCGACTGCAGGGCCTCGAGCAACGCCCGGCTCATGGACGCCTTCGCCATCGCCTCGTTGCCGTAGGCGAGCGCCGCCTGCGCCTCGCGGAACGGCGCGTCGATGGCGGTCAGCGCGCGCCAGTCGTCGCGCTCCTGCACCCGCTCGACGCGCAGCAGCATGTAGTCGACGCCGGTCACCGGCGCACCGCGCAGGTGCAGGCGCCCGTGCTGCACCGACAGGTCGCGTGCCTCGAGCCGCGTCGCGTCCTGCCTGACGATGGCCACGTAGCCGGCGTGGAGCGCCTTGGGCACCTGCGCGCCCGCATACGAGAGGTGCACGCCGAGGTGCTGCCGCCCGGACGCGGCGCCCAGCAGCACCTGCAGCGCCGACCCGAGGGCGCCCGTCGCCGCGATGGCTGTCGAGAGCGGGGGCACGGCGAGCGCCGCGCCCATGGTCTCCATCGCCTTCACGACCGCCTTCACGGCGCTGGTGCCCTCGAGGGCGAGCAGCCCGGCCGCGATCTCGACGACGCCGCCGTTGTAGGGCAGGAGCGGCGTGAGCAGGTGATCGAGCTGGATGACGTCGCCCAAGTGCGCCTGGTCGAGCCCCGGCAGCGACAGCGGCCCGGCCACGGTCGGGAACTCCACGTCGGCGTCGCCGAAGCGGAGGCGGACGAGCGCGTGCACGGCGGGGTGCCGGGTCGCGAACCACTCGCGATCGCGGGCCAGCCGCATCTCCGCCAGCCACAGGCGGAAGTAGTCGACCCCGGCACGGCAGGTCTGGCCGGTGTCGCCGGCCGGCAGCACGGCACTGGCCGGCACGTCGTGCACCACCAGCGACGGAGCCTCGTGCGCCCTCCAGCTGTCGAGGATGGTCAGCAGGCTCATGGGCTCAGTCCTTTCGTTCAGGCGACATAGACCACCACCTGCAGTGCCAGCTCGATCGCCGCGTCGCGCGGCAGCAGACGCTGCGCATGCTCGAACACCATCTGCCGCGCCCGCAGCACGAAGCCGAAGGTGTCGAATGGCATGCCCATCGCCAGGGAGGGCACGCGCCGTCCCAGCAACCGCACCATGTGCGCGCCGAGCTCGCCGTCGAGCGGCGGCAGCACCACCACGATGGGCACGCCCTGCTCGGCAAGCGCCGCGCCGAACAGCCGCGCGGTGGCGCAGGCCTCGCGGCCGGCGGGCGTCAGCTCGAGCGACGCACGGCGCGCCGGTTGCAGCAGCACGCACGACGCCTCGGGGAACACGTGCGCGAGCTGCGATGCGTCGAACAGCGTGCCGCGAGCCTCGTGGAGGCTCTCGAGCGATTCGCCCTGCGGTGCGTCGTGGCCCGACACCTCGACGAACAGCCCCTGCGGCGTCTCCACCGTCGAGGCCACCACGTGCACGACGCCGACGCCGGCGACCGGCTGGCCGCTGCGGATCTGCTCGGCGGTGGCCGGGGCCAGCGTCACGCGCTCGGCCCGGACCGAGGCCTCCCACGCGTATGTCGCCTGCCGCGCCTCCCCCGGCGAGTCGGCGACGAGCGCCACGCGCAACCGACCCTCTGCGGGGCGGAACCCCCGCGCACGCGACACGGGCACGTGTCGGACCACCGGCGGACCGAGGCGTGAGCCCTCGAGCGTGCCGGTCCAGAGCAGCGCCTCCCAACACGGCCACGCCGCGCGGCTCGGCAACAGCAGGTCGACCCGGTCCACGGCGGGGGTCACGCGGACCGCCGTCGACAACGCGGTGCCCATCGGCGGCTGGCGCAACGCGTCGAGACCCGCGTACGCGTCGGACCGCCGCATGCGCAGGTGCGCCGAGGTCGCCGTGTGTCCATCCTCGTCGCGCAGCGTCACTGTCGCGTCGAGCACCCCGGCGCGCCCGAAGGACGCCTCGCCACCGCCCAGCGCGATCGCCGCCTGCCAGGCGCGAACAGGCACCGGGCTCACCGACGCCACCGCATCGCCTGCATCGCCCGCGCGACGCCGGCGACGAATCAGGAGCCAGGAGGCCGCCGCCGCGCCCACGAGGACGGCCACGATCAGGCCAGGCCAGACCACCGTCGCGTCCGACGCGGCGGGCGCGAGGCGACCACCAGAGACGGTCGGCGCGGCCGGCGCCGTCCCCGACGCCGCCACTCCGCCGCCCGGCGGCGCAGACGCGGCCAGACTCGGCCCGTCGGACCCCACGGTGTCGACAGGACGCGTCGGGCTCTCGAGGGGCTCGCCGAGCGACGCGCCGGGATCGGCCATCGACGAGTTCCCCACCCGCGAGACACCCCAGAGGGCACCCAGCGCGAGCAGCGCGGCCAGCAGGACGACGCCGACGCCGATCCAGACCAACGCGCCCCCACGCGACCGAGGCGGGCCGGGGCTCGCCGAGGGCGCGGCCGATCCCACGGACGGCAGCGTCGGGAAGGCGCCAGTGCCGGGATCCACAGGTGCCGGAGCTGGCGCACTCTCCGACCAGCGAGGGCTCTCCAGCACGATTCGCCCCGTGCCGGGATCGGTCTGCGGGGGGCGCCCCTTCTGGAGCGCGAGCGCGGTCTCGGAGGTCGTGGTCGGCCCGAAGCCGTCCACGGGCCACGCCCGCAGTTCGAGCGGCACCTGGTCGGCGCGTGCGAACAACACCTCGGGACGCACGCCGCCGGCCACCCAGTGGTGGAGCGCGATGAGGCGGTGCAACCACGGCGTCCACTCGGCCGGGGCACGTTCCAGGCCGGTAGACGAGCGCACACTGAGCTCGGCCGCGAGCTGGGCGCCGGTGCCTCCCACAGACTCCGGGAGCGGCAGCGACGTCGCCGACACGATGGCGTCCCATGGCGGCAGCCCCGCCGTCTCCCACAGCGCGATCGCCTCGTGCGCGGCGCGGAGCCCCGACAGATCGACAGCCTCCCGCGGCACCCCGGCGCGGATGCGCGTCATCGCCAGCACTGCCTGCACCTGCCAGGTGCCGAACGCGTCGCCCGCATCCTCGAACCAGGTGAGCGCAAGCGCCAGCAGGCGCAGCGCCGGCGAGGGCAGCCGCAGTGCCAGCAGCTCGCCCTCATCGAGCGCGATCAGCGCCGCTCGCCTCACCCCGACGCGGCGAACCAGGTGTGTCGTGGGTCCCCCTGGCGAGACGCCGAGCGCGGCGCTGCGCACCCAGAGGCGCAGGGCATGCACGGGCAACGCAGGGTGCCGGCTCCACCAGTCCTCGGGCGAGGGTGGCGCGTTGGCCGCCATCTGCGTCGCCACGTCACCGCCGAGTTCGCTGCACTCCACCAGGTCGAGGGCCACGCACGCCCGGGCCCACTCGCCATCGGACGGACCGCCGACCGACAGCAGGGTTGGCCCCATCCGCGCGAGTTGCGCACGCTCCGCGGGCGTGAAGGCCCGGCGCGCACGCCACACCGCGTGGGCATCGCCACGCGTGGTCACCACCTCGTTGTCGAGCGCGATCTGCGCCGTCGACTCCGGATTGAACCCTCCGTCGGTGTCGATGAAGGCGCGAGCGCGCTCGCGGCCCTCGATGTCGAGGGAGCGCAGGCCCTCGGAGAGCTGTCGGCTCAACCGGCCATGCTCGCCGAGCCGCAGGCGCGTGACGGCCTCCACCCGCGCGACCTCGGCGGCGGTGGCCACCACGGTGTTCCTGGCACTCGTGGCCAGCGAGGTCAGCTCCGCGAGCAACCGCAGCCCCTCCGCAGGACGGGCATGGTCGATGAGGTCCATGGCCAACGCGACTGCGCGCGGCGGCACGAGCGCCTCGCCCATCGACCTCACCACGGCGACGTCGCTGGGGTCGACCTTCTCCTCGCCGAAGCGCCTGGCCACCGCGGCGCCACCGCTCGGCGCCGCAGGTGCGGACAGTTGTTCGAGCCGCAATTCCACGCGCTCGCGCGACGACACCCAGTGACCGGCCTCGGCAAGCCGGAGACGCAGCGCCTCGATGCGATTGAGCGCCGTCGCGCTGCGCACCGGCGGGAGCGTCGCGAACCGCACGAGCGTGTCCTCGACCGGCTCCAGGCCTACCAGGCCGCGCAGCGCCTCGAGCACGACCCACGAAGTTGCATCGAGGCCGACCGGCCACTGCAGGCACGGCGGCAGCTCGCGGTCCTCCGACGATGCGATCATGCCGAGCGCCTCGACGAACCGCCGGTGCGCGCTGTCGGCGTCCTGCCGCCGCGCTGCGAACCGCCCCAGGCAGGCCAGCACCAGCGCCCGCGAGGGCGCGTGCCCCAGGCCGGTCAGCGCGTTGGCCACGCGCTCCAGCATCGGCTCGGCGGGCACGAACGGATCGCCGCGGCGATCGAGGGCCTCGGCGCTGGCCATCAACGCGGCCACCACCGGCGCGAGATCCGCGGGGTTGGCCAACGCCTGTTCGTCCGTGGCGGTCACCACGTTGAACAACCGCATCGCCCACCGGTCCACGTCGCCCGTGCCGCCGGCCGCACTGCCGGCCGCCAGGCCGCCGGCGGCAATCCGCGCCCGTACCGTGGCACGCACCACGGGATCGGTGAGGTGCGCGGCGTGGTCCCACGCGCGGGGCCACAGGTCGACCTGGGCCGCCGCCCCCTGCGTGCGCAGGACGCACTCGCCATACGTGGTCACCCACGCGGCCCACACACCGGCATCGAGGGCCGGCGAGGCCAGGCCCTGCTCGTCGGCGAGCAGTCGCCCGAGCACGCGGGTGCCCCAGCCGGCGTGCGCGCCGGCGACGATGCGGCCATCGAGCACGCGCCACGTCGCGAGCATCGCGTCACGATTGCCGGGCAGCAGCTCGGTGACCGCCTGCACCACCGCCTCGTCGGGCACGTCGGCGACGCCCCCGTCCTCGAGGAGGGCCCGCAGCACCGGCAGCACGCGGGCCCGTGCGGCCGCCAGCTCCTCCTTCTGCGTGTCCTTGAAGTACTGCAACAGCCGCGTGCGGAGCTCGTGCTCGACGGCGTAGTAGCCGCCCGCCTGCCGATCGATCCACTCCTGCGAGCCGAGCTCGCGCAGCACCGCGTCGGCGACGTCGGGCCGCAGGTCGGCGCAGGCGCGCAGCGTCGCCTCGTCGAACCGGCCGAGCAGTGCGACGTGCGGCAGCAGCCGGCGCACGTCGATGTTGTGGATGCGGTCGAGGATGCGGATCCGCACGAAGTGGTCGACCACGTCGTCGAGGATGTCGGCGGGCGTCAGGGCCGGCTGGCGCGCCACCCACCCGGCGTAGACCGACAGGCTGAACGGGCTGTAGCGCGGCACCACCGTCTCGGAGGGCAGCCCGAGGGTGGCCGACGAGGCAGCCGCGCCGCTCCGCGTGAGGATCGGATCGACGAGCGCGGCCGGCACGCCGACGCGAGACAGGTAGGCGCCCGCTTCCTCTTCCGAGAACGCGAAGACGCGGTGCAGGGCGAGCCACGGCCGCGCCGGCAGGTCCGGGCTCACGCCGACGCCACCGGCATAGGTGCCGGCGAGCGCGCGTCGGCCGCACAGCACGACGCGGATCGACGGCAGCCGATCGTGCAGCCGCGTGAGGAGGTCGAAGGTGCGCTCCACGCTGTCGGGAAGGCGCCCGCCTGGGCCGAGCCGGGCCAGTTCCTCACAGGTGTCGAGCAGCAACACCACCCGGGCGCCGCGCGACTGCGACAGCTCGCCGCAGGCCCAGGCGAAGACCTGCAGCATGTCGTCGATCTCGTCGTCGGTGGTGCGCTCGCTCTCGGGCCGCTCGTGGAGCAACCCGATCTTGCGGAACAGCAGCTCGAATCCCTCGGACGCCCGCAGCGCCTCGTCCTTGAGCCGCAGCTCCTCGGCCAGGTGCGCGAACAGCAACCCGGGCCGCCGTGCCGGGTAGTCGGGATCGATGTGGTCGAAGTCGATGCGGGCCGTGACCGTCGGCGGCAGGTCGATGCCGGGCGGCAGGTGCTCGGCGGTGCCGGAGGTCAAGGCGCGCATCAACATGGTCTTGCCGACGCCGCCGCCCCCGAGGTAGTGCAGCGCCCAGTCGGAGTCGGGCCCGGTGAGCAGGGTGCGGTAGGCCTCGAACAAGGCGGGGCGCGGCAGGTAGTCGCGCAGCACCGCACGATCGGTCCTGGTACGGTCGAACAGCGCGAGCTGGCGCACGGCGCGCTGCTGCAGCGTGGTGGCGTCGCCCGGCGCCACCTCGGCGACGCGCTGCAGGGCCTCGATCCACAGCCACGCCTCGTCGGGCCGATTGGCCGCGAGCGCCTGCTGGAGCTCGGGCACGAAGGCGTCCTCGAGCATCCAGACCGGCTGCAGGGCCTGGACCGCCAGCGTCGCCCAGCGCCACGTGGTCGACGGCATGTGGTGGTCGCGCGGCTGCCCGAGGATGCGGGTGGCGAGGTCGACGGCGAGGGTACGCAGGCGCTCGCGACCATCCTCGGCCAGCAGACGCGTCAGCCATCGCTGACGCTCCTGCCGTGGCATCCAGAACAGTTCCTGCGGCGGCGTGAACCGGCCGGTCTCGTCGATGGTCAGCGGCGAGGTCTCGTGGTCGAGGAGCCCCTCGGCCCGCCACGCCTGCAGGCGGGCCGGCTCGTCGCCGGGCTGCCAGCCCGGGAACCCGCAGCGCTGTGCCAGCGCAGGCGACCAGGCGGGGACGAGGCAGAGCCAGCGCGCCACGTCGGGATCACCGACGTCGCGCGGCACGTCGGGGGCGCTGCTCGACAGCAGGCTCTCGAGCCGGTCGAGCGCCCCGGCCACGTCGGGCGTTGGCGAGGCCGACGACATCAGTGGTCCCCCAGCGTCCGGATGACGTCTTCGTCGGTGGCCGGCTGCACGATGCTGTAGTCCTGGAGGATCTTCAGGGCGTCGCCGAGCCGCTGCGCGGTCTCCCTGAAGTGTGATGGATAGCCTTCGCTCGTGGCCCGATGGATGTTCTGGTACAGCAGGTCCACCTGCCGCTCCGCCAGGCTGGGCACGGGCACCAGCGGCCGGGGTCGGTGCAGCAGCAGGTGCAGGTAGATCGAGCGATCGCTGATCGCCTCGCTGAGCGGACGCAGTTCCTCGCGGATCGCCCAGTTGGACACCGCATCGAGCGCGGTGCGGATCTGCTCGAACGGGCCAGCGTAGTTGGGGTCCTTGCGGAAGGTGAAGGCGACCGGGATGGGATCCTGCAACGTGCCGAGGCCGCCGGCCCGCAGCAGGTCGGTGACGAACCGGCCGGCCACGTCGGCGTACCGCTGGACCTCGTCGAGCAGGACCACCGCGAGGGGCGTGCCCGGGCCGCGGGGTCGCCCGCCGACGTGGGCGACGATCTCGTCGCGCACCCGCCACAGGTCCTGCTGGATCGCCAGACGCCACGCCTCGCTCTGGTCGAGCATCCAGGCCGTGGCAATCGCCGGATCGAGCGGCGCCGTCGTGTCGCCCTGCTGCCGCTGCACGAGCGCCAGGACCTGCGGCACCGCGGTGAGGGCGCCAAGTCCGTAGTTGAGGCGCGTCTGCAGCGCCGCCGCCAGCAACTCGCGCGCAATGGCCGGGACGTCGTTGGGCCGCTCCGGCGATCCGGACTTGCTGGCGTAGGCCCGCAGGATCGGTACGTGACCGGCGTGCACGGCAGCCACCGCCAGTTCCTCGAGCAACCGCGTCGCGCCGAGCTGCTTGTCGGCATCGAAGGCGCTCATCGAGATCGCCAGCAGCCGGCGCGCCGGCACCGAGGGGGCGGACGTGAGCTGGCGCCACTGGTCGAAGTACGTCAGGCGACCGCAGAACGCCGGGGGATCGGCCTGCCGACGGAACTGGCGGGCCGCCGCCTCGCGACGACGCGCGACGTCGAGCTCGGCGGCGTCCACCGACAAGTGCGCCGACGCCTCGACGAACACCACGGGCATCGCCCAGTCGATGGTGTCGAGTGGATCGAACCCGTGAACGAAGGCGCCGCGACGGCCCGCCGCGGCCGACCACGTCGGATTGCCTCGCAGCAGCGACTGATAGAACTGGCGTGTGAACAGGCGGCACGCCAGATCGGCCACCTTGCCGCCCATGCCGATGACCAGCGCCGGTCCGCCGTGCACCCCGTCGCCGCGCACCAGCTCGGCCCCGAGCGGCACCATGCCGGCCTGGGTCGGCAGCACGGCCGACCCGGTGCCGAACACCGGCGCCGCCGACAACTGCTCGATGGGGTCCGCACCGGGTGCGGGTGGCGTGGCGCTGTAGCACGCGTTGAGGACGACGACGGGCGGATACCGCACCTCGCCGGCCTCGTCGGTGGTGGCGAGCAACGCGAGCAGCTGTGGCGCCGTGTAGTCGACAAAGGGCAGCGCCGGGTCGGAGGCCAGCAGCCGCAACGCCCCGCGCCCTTCGATGAAGCCGCCGTGGCAGACGAAGTGCACCACCGAGGGCCGGAAACGCGCCATCTCGGCCTGGAGCGACTCCGCGGTGGCGTCGCGGAGCACGCGCGACTCGAGCGGCAGGTCGAGGGCCTGCAACCGCCGCAGCAGGCCGAGGTACTCCGCTCCCGCGCGAATCTCGACGTCGCCCTCGAGGGCGCCGACCACGAAGAGCACGCGCGGCGTGAAGGCCCGGGCTCCCGCCGGCGCCCCGGGCGCCTCCACCTGACGACTCAGGAGCACGAGCGGCCCCGGGCGCGCCGCCAGGAAGTGCTGTCCGTCGTGCATCAGCTCCCAGGGCAGGCGCATCAGCGCCCACGCGTCTGGCGCGCAGGCGATGCGCAGGTCGATGGGCGCGTCGCCGGCCGAGGCCAGCATTGCCGTCCACACGGCCTCGCCGAGCACCAGCTCGAAGGCGTACCGCCCGAACCGCCGCGCCATGCCATCGGCGGCCTGCCCACCGGCCATGTTGGCGTACCAGCGGCCGAGCGTGCGGGCATCGAGTGCGTGGAGCACGTCGGCGTCGGACGCACCGTCGGCGAGTGGCGCGTGGCAGGCCGGGAACGTGAGTAGGACGTCATCGTCCTCGAGCGGCAGGGCGCGGAGGATCCGGGTACTGCCGTCGAGCACCGTGCCGGCGGCGTCGCGCACGTCGCTCGTCCAGGTGGCCGGTCCCGGGGCGCCCGCATCGCCGGCGTCCTGCGCCTGCATGACCACGGTGAAGCGGACGGGCGCCGTCATGGCAGTGGCTCCGCATCCATCAGGTCGCGCGCCAGCGCGGCGCACTGCGCGTCGATCACGGCGGTCGACACCGCGCCGCGGCTGCGGGTGCCGCCCTCGCGCAGCGCCGGTAGCCAGGCGAGCAGGTCGGCGCCGAGGCGCTCGCCATCGAACGTCGCCGCCTGGCTGTTGGCGTCGGCATCGCGGCGGCGCAGCACGGCGGCGGCGACGGCCGCCCGCACCCACCATCGCTGCGGCCGTGGATCTGGCGTCGCCGGACGGGTGGCGATCTGTCGGCCCCGTGGCGTGAGGGCCGTGCGGCTCCACGCGGCGGGTACCCACGCGGCGAGGTCCACCCACGAGGTGCGACGCACGCGATGGGCGACCAGCCCCTCCACGACGAGCCGCCCCGCGGCGGTCATGGCCATCAACGACGCATCGGCATCCACCATCTGCTGCCAGTGCGCGATCTCGGCCTGCAGGTCGTCGAGTGGCGCGCCCACGCAATCGAGGGCGTGTGCCATGGCCAGGAGGCGCACGACCGGCGGCGGGTAGCTGTCGCGGCGCTGTGCGAGGCCGACGGGATCCTGCGCCTCGGCGGTCGACAGCGCCCACAGCGCCCACGGCCCATGCATGAGAGCCGCGTACACATCCGCGAACGTCTCGCCACTCCAGCGCGTCCACGCACCGGTGGCGTCGTCGTCGAGGCCACAACCCTCGACGATCCGCGCACGGTCCGCCGCTCCCAGCAGTTGCGCGTCGATGACGTGCCCGACCTCGTGGCCGAGGTGCACGAGCCACCACGGCGCCGTGGCGCACGAGGCCGGCACACGCACCACCGCGAAGGGCAACTGCTCGAGCGCAGAGCGCAGGAAGGGCGCGTCGACGTCGCGCCGCAACTCACCGGGCACGAGGCCCTGCGGGAAGACCTCCGGCGTCAGGACGGGCTCGACGAACGGCAGCGGCGGCGGGCCGGCGAGCCCGTCCCCATGCGGGCCGAGCGACGCGAACGGCTGACGGTAACAGCTCCACACGACCTCGTCGGCCGCGCGAAGCACCGGACCGAGCGTCGGGTCGTCGCGCTGGTCGAAGCGATCGCGCAGGAACGACCACAGGCGACGGAGCCAGGCCAGCCGCCTGTCGTGCACGCGGCAGGCCTCCGCGACATGCGCGCCGACGCCGCTCATCGCGGCGATGGGCCCATGCAGGCGCTCGAGCACGCCATCGACGAGGCCGTGCGTGGCCTCCAGCTGCGAGTGATGCTGCCCCGACGGGTCGGCCGCGACCCGGCGCTTGCGCCATGCGACGAGTTCGCCCTTGAGGCGTCGCCATTCCGCGTCGGTCTCCCATACGCCCGGCATCGCCAGGACCTCAGCCGAGGCGGGCACGGAGGGCAGCCGATCCCTCGCGGGCCAGGCGCGTGGGGGTGATGTTGCGCGCCTGCGCACCGGCCCGGGAGCTACGGCTTCGTGCTGAGCAAGCCAGCGTGGCCGCGGGCGCCACGCCCGACACCCCGCGACCGGTCGCCCCCGCTTCGATGGCCGGCTCGGCATCGGCGATGTCTCGGTGCGCCTCGAGGGCGCGCGCGGCCGCCCACGCCTCGCCCACAGGGATGGTCGCGTCGTCTGCACGGCTGACGCGGTCGTCACGCGCACCGGCCCCGAGCGGCTCCACCACGTACCCCTCGCCGATGGACGCACGCACGGCCGCCTCGGCGATGGCACGCGCCGTGGCGTCGCTGCGCTCGCTGGGCGCGGCGAACACGACCAGCGCGCGGCACGTCGCCTCGTAGGCCCCCGGCGACGCACCAGGGATCCCGGGAGACGCGACGGCCGAGCCGGTGCGCGGCCGGCGTCCCGTCGATCGAGTGGACGGGCGACGCCCAGACGCGGTCGGGCGAGTGGGACGCGAGGGCTTCTTCTTGGCCATGGTCGTGCTCGTGCGACGCCTCATGCGTGCGCCGGCCGGAGTGTCGGGTCATGAGCGACAACGCTCGGCGACGTACTAACGAACAGCAGGACATGCCATCGCCGCCCCGAGCCGGGCGTGCCGGTACGGATTGGCCGCATCCGCCGTTCATCCCGGTACGGCGGCAATCCGCAAGCCGGAGCTTTCAGGAGACGGGGCATGACCGGAACAGGTCGAGGGATCACGCTGGCGCTGCTGGGACTGGCCTGGGCCGGCCTGGCGGGTGTGGCCGCGACGCGGGGGCCGGAGGCCGGAACACGAGCGCAGCCGACAGGCGCGCCCCAGCCGCGCTACGACACCGACGAGGACTTCGGCTACGGCACGCGCCTCAGCGAGGTGGAACGCCGGGGCCGCGACACCTGGTACTTCTGGACGGGCGGCAACGAGAAGTTCTGGGTCCGCATGGCGGAGATCACCGACGGCAACGTCGATCTCCTCAACTACGTGGACTCGCGTCGCCACGGCCGGCGCTTCCGTGAGCTCGGCGCGGTCACCCAGCCGGGGTGCCAGGCGGCCACCGGCCCCGATGCGCATGGCCTGTGGCTCGACACCTGCGCGCCCGACGGCCTGCCGGCCGAGTTCGGGCGCCCAGCCGGCATCGTCGGCCTGCGGCGGTTCGACAACCCGAAGTTCGACCCTGCGAAGTGGAACGCCGATCAGTACCGCGCGCACCCGAAGGGGATCGAGCCGCCGTACCTGATCGGGATGGCGTGCGGCTTCTGCCATGTCGGCTTCAACCCGCTGCACCCGCCCGCCGACCCCGAGCGGCCGCGCTGGAGTGAACTGGCGGGCGCCATCGGCAACCAGTACTGGGAGGAGGGCCGGCTCTTCAACCTGAAGATGACGTCGAAGGACTTCCGCTGGCACCTCGGCAGCCGGCAGCCCCCGGGCACGTCCGACACGTCGCGCTTCGCCACCGACCACGTCCACAACCCGAGCAACATCAACGCGGTGTTCCACCTGGCGCATCGCCCCACGGTGATGGAGCGCATGCCCGACGGGACCGAACGGGCCGTGCACCACATCCTCAAGGACGGCGCCGACTCGGTGGGGGTCGCCGGGGCATCGCTGCGCGTGTACGTGAACATCGGCATGTGCGCCGACATCTGGCTGACGCGAATCGATGCCGTGGCCGGGCTCGTGCCGCAGCAGCCGTTCCGCATGGCCGAGGCGCGCGAGAAGTGCGCGGACTGGCGCGCCACCGAGGCACGCATGGAAGCCGCCGAGGCCTTCCTCCGGACGATCGGGCCGATGCCGCTGGCCGACGCCCCGGGCGGCGCACGCTACCTCGGAGAGCCGCAGGACGAAGTGACGCAGGGTGGCCGCGTGTTCGCGCGCGAGTGCGCGCAGTGCCACTCGAGCAAGCAGCCGCCCTCGCCGCTGTCGGACCCCGGCGCACGGAAGGCCTGGTTCGAGGAGGCCGTGCAGTCGCCCGACTTCCTCACCGACAACTTCCTCTCGGACGACCGCCGGTACTCCGTGCGCGAGCTCGGCACCAACGTGGCGCGCGCCATGGGCACCAACGCCCAGAAGGGCAACGTCTGGGAGGAGTTCTCGTCGGAGACCTACAAGCAGCTGCCCCCGGCCGGCACGATCACGGGCCTGCACAACCCGCAGAAGCCGTCCGAGCCGCTGAGCGTCACCGTGTCGAAGGGCGGCTACTACCGCACGCCGTCGCTGGTGTCGATGTGGGCCACGGCACCGTACCTCCACAACAACGCGCTCGGCACGTACGTGAAGGATCCGTCGGTTGCGGGCCGCATGGCCGCGTTCCACGACGCCGTCGAGAAGCTCCTCTGGCCCGAGAAGCGACTCGGCGTGCAGTCGATCATCGTGACCAGCACGCCGAGCGAGCTGGCCGTCACGGGGCGCGACAAGCCCGTGCAGATCCCCGCCGGGACGCCCATCGACCTGATTGCGCGCGTCGACCCCACCCGGCTGCCCGCCATCGTGCGCAACCGGATCGTGCTGAACCTGCTGTCTGACGAGTCGCTGTTCCGTGGCTTCCTCCGCAACAACGTCGCGCCCGACTTCGTGCTCGACCGCGGCCACTACTACGGCACGCAGCTCGGTGACGAGGACAAGCGCGCGCTCATCGCGTACCTGAAGCGGCTCTAGGCGCCACGCGCTGGGGGCTGGGGGCTGGGGGCTGGGCCGAGTGTCACCGTGGACCGGTCGGCAGTCGGCAGTTCGCCGAGGGGCGGAGGCCGAAGGCCACGCCCCCTTCAATTTCAAATGTCCGATTTCAAATTGCCACCATGGCCGACACGATCTTCCAGCCACTGACGTTCAGGAACCTCACGGTGAAGAACCGCGTGTTCCGCTCCAACGTCTCGGGGCGCTTCGACAACTACGACGGCTCGGGCAACCAGGCGCGCATCAACTGGGAGACGCAGTTCGCGCGAGGCGGCGTCGGCGCCATCGTCTCGTCGTTCGTGCCGGTGACGATCCGCGGTCGCATCGTGCCCAACTACGCGACCATCGATCGCGACGAACGGATCCCGTTCTGGCGCGCACTCGGCCGCGCCGTCCACGAGCACGACTGCCGGTTCATCCTGCAGCTCTCGCACGCCGGACGGCAGCGCGACATCCCGGGCATCGAGTTCGCCCAGGCCTGGAGTGCCACCGAGCGCGACGAGCCGCTGCACGGATTCCCGTGCGTCGCGATGACGCAGGCGCAGATCGCCGAGACGGTTTCGGCCTTCGCTGCAGGCGCGCGGCGCGCGCGTGAGGCTGGCCTCGACGGCGTGGAACTGCACGCCGCCAACGGCTACCTGTTCACCCAGTTCCTCAGCTCCGGCATCAACGACCGCACCGACGACTACGGCGGCCCGCTGCGCCAGCGCGCCCGTTTCCTGCTCGAGGTGGTGGCCGCGATTCGCGCCGAGGTCGGCGCCGACTTCCACCTGCAGGTCAAGATCAGCGCCGAGGATCACAACGACGCGCTCGACGATGACGAGAAGCCGGGCAACACGCTGGAGGAGAGCGTGCAGGTGTGCCGCTGGCTCGACGAGGCCGGCGTGGACGCCATCCACGTGTCGTCGGGCAGCTACTTCCCGCACCCGCGCAACCCGCCGGGCGACTTTCCGGTCGACGAACTGGTCAAGACCTACGACCAGTTGCTCTCGAGCGGCAGCCACGCGCTCCGCAACTACCTGCTCTTCCGCTTCGAGCCGACGCAGCGGTTGTTCGAGCAGCGCTGGGCCCGCGCGCGGGGCGATCGCATCGAGGGGATCAACCTGCCCGCCGCGAAGGCGATCAAGGCGGCGGTGGGCGTGCCGGTGCTGTGCAC
>NZ_JBIINP010000225.1:0-6053 GCF_044337415.1 Luteitalea sp. | reverse complement strand
GGCGGTGGCCACGGTCAACGACTCGCCGCGGGTCGTCATCGTCACCTCGCGCAGGCGCACCTCGCCGCCCCCGCCGCTGCGTTCCAGCCAGCTGGCCACCGTCCGGCCGTCCTCGAGCAGCGCCACGCCCGCCCAACCCACCGGGTCACCGTCGTCTACCCGGATCGGCGCCGAGAACGTGGCGCCGGCGTCGTCGGAGAACGCGGCCAGCACCCGCGCCGTGTCGCCCGCCGCGGTGAACCAGGTGACCACCACGTGCGAGCCCTCGGCGGCGATGGCGGGTCCGTTGGTCGGGCACCCGGGAATCATCCAGCCGTCGCGGTGGACCGGGGCTGGCGGTGTCCAGCGGCCGTCGACCTGGCGCACGATGGAGATGTCGCGGATGTTGGCGGGGTCGCGATCGCGATAGACCGCCACCATCCCACGCGACGTCCTGGCCATATCGGTGCTGCAGCACGAGCAGGCATCGAGGTCGACGACGGTGCGGTCGCGCGAGCGGCCGTCGCGTCCGAACGCGACCGTGCCGACGGTCTTGATGTGTCCCCCGCCATGGTCGACGTGATCCCCGTGCCCGGCGGTGGCGCCGCCGGCGTCGAGCGGTGTCAGGAACACCGCAGCCATGGCGTCTCCATCAGGCAGGAAGGAGAGGAAGCCGGAGTAGTCGGTGGTGTTGCCGACGCCTTCCTCGAACACGGTCTGCCAGGAGCGGCCGTCGTCTGCCGACGACTGCACGCGGATGGCGTAGCCGTAGGCGCCGGTCTTCTTGCCGGTGTTGACCAGCCAGTGCGCGTAGAGACGTCCGTCGCGGGCGGCCGTCACCGACGGGTGGTCGGCCCAGTTGACGAACCAGTCGGTGCCCTGGGCGATCTGGCGGGCCGGCGCCCATGCGCCGTTGGTCAGGCGCGAGAACTTCAGCGCGTGTCCGCCGCTCGGCACGGGTTCCACCCAGCTCAGATATGTGTGCCCGTCGCCCCCGGTCGTCAGAGCGTACATGCCGCTGCCGTCTCCGGAGGGCGTGGCCAGCGATTCGACGCGCGGGCGGGCGGTCACCCCGGTGCACGCGGCACCCAGCACGAGGAGCAAGAGAGCGAGGATCTGCATGAGTGGTCTACCCCTGAGCGAGGCCGGCGCAGCCGGCCGAGTCGAGGGGTAGTGTCTGTGGTGTCGGTGGGAGAGCCCTGCGGCAAGATGTCGCGCGCGATCACGGATCTGTCGCGCACGGCCTACCGGTACTTCTCCCGCCTCGGGAACGCCGGCGTCGAAGGCCGTCTCCTCGCCAGATAGCCTCACCTGCGCTCAACCGACTGCCGACTGCCGACTGCCGGCTGCCGACTGCCGACCCCGATCACGTTTCTGAAATGTGTAGGGAAACCTAACACCACAGTTACGTGATCGTCGGAATCTCTTTCATTTCTTGTCCGAAGTTGTGCTAGAGTGAGCACTGCCGGAAGAGCCAGAACTAAAGTTGGCGACCGGTTGCCGATTGATATCCAAGAGCAGTCGGCACATGCGGCAAGGTACGACTCGGCCCAGGCGAAGGCTCGCCACTGGATGTCCCCGCAACCTCACGAATGGGACTGACGGGGCGGTAGCACGCGCGCCGGGCCAAGGACACCGCGGCAGCCTGGCAATGCCCGCCCCGCGCTTCATTCTGAACTCTGAATTCTGAACTCATGAACTGGTTCGCCCTCCGCGTGAAGCCCCGCACCGAGCGCGTCGTCGCCGACGCCCTCGCCGGGAAGGGCTACGAGCAGTTCCTGCCGCTCCACAAGGAGCGCAAGCGCTGGTCCGACCGCGTCAAGGTGGTCGAGACCCCGCTGTTTGCCGGCTACGTGTTCTGCCGGTTCGACGTCCAGCACCGGTTGCCCATCCTCACCACCCCGGGCGTGATGCACGTGGTGGGCATCGGCAAGACGCCGTACCCGATCGACGAGGACGAGGTCGCCTCGCTTCGGGTGGTCGTCGACTCGGGCCTGCAGGTCGAGTCCTGGCCGTACCTGCACGTGGGCCAGCGCATCCAGATCGTGTCGGGCCCGCTCACCGGATCGTCCGGCATCCTGCAGTCGGTCAAGAGCAGGGACCGCCTGGTGGTGTCGATTTCGTTGTTGCAACGCTCCGTGTCCGTGGAGATTCCGGAGCACTGCGCCTGGCCAGCCACGGCCTGAACACTCGCTGACGTGCAGGACGGCCGGCGCCCTCCCGCCGGCTCTCGTGCGCGCGTGTCGCTCCCTCCCCGAGACACGCCGCCAGTCGCCGTTCGCGGCGACGCCCGTCCACCCCTCGGTTCTCCAAGTCCCGCCTCGTTCACCTGCGTGAACGAACGGGCAGCGCGCCCCGTATGGAATCTCGATCTGTAAGCTCGGCCGACACTCGGCCGTCACACCGGCCCGAGGTCACCCCGCTCATGTCGGCCCTGCGTCTCTGTACCGCCCTGTTCCTGCTCCTGTCGTCGCTGGCGCCGATCGGCGCGCTGGCCCAGTCGCCCGCGAAGCCGACCGGCCCCGCCGTTGCGACCGAGCCCGGCTTCACCATCGGCCCCGAGGACGTGCTCGGCGTGCTGGTGTGGCGGGAGGCCGACGTGAGCGGCGACGTCACCGTGCGCGCCGACGGCATGGTCACGCTGCCGCTCATCCGCGACGTCAAGGCGGCCGGCCTCACGCCCAATGAACTGGCCGAGCAGATCCAGACCTCGCTGCGTGAGTTCATCACCGACGCGTCGGTCACCATCGTCGTGCGGCAGATGAACAGCCGGAAGGTGTACATCACCGGCGAGGTCGGCAAGCCCGGCGCCTACCCGCTCACGGCGCAGACCACCGTGATGCAGTTCATCGCCATTGCCGGCGGCCTCACCGAGTTCGCCGCCTCCAACGACATCACCGTGATGCGCGTGGAGGACGGCCGCAGCGTGTCGCACAAGTTCGAGTACAAGGACGTCGCCAGGGGCAAGAAGGCGGAACAGAACCTCGTGCTGCGCCCGGGCGACACCGTGGTGATTCCCGAGAAGTAGCGTGCGTGCGACTCCCTGCTGCGGGCTGGTGATGGCGATCACGCTGTGGGCCGGCGTGGCGTGGGCGCAGCAGCCCGCGCCGGCGCCCGCGCAGCCACAGGCGCCGGTCACCGCGGCGCCGACGGAGCCACAGGCCCCCGCACCGGAGCCGGAGGAACGCCGGGGCAGGAGCGGTCGACCCTCGTCGCGCGATCCGGAAGAGCCGGAGCCAAGAGGGCGAGCCAGTACGCGCATTCGGGAGTCGCGCAAACCGGGACCGACACGCCAGAGCCTCGACTTCACCACGACGCTGCAGGGTGGGTACGACGACAACTCGGGTCAGGAACTCGCGGGTGAGACAGCCGCTCCGATGACCATGCCTGACGGGCCTGTCGGCATGCTGACGGCCTCGCTCGCATACCGGCGTGGCAACGACGCGCGGAGCTTCGGCCTCGACACCGGCGGTTCCACCATGTCCTACCCGGAATACGTCGATGGACTTCTCACGGGAGGAAACGCGTCCGTGGTGGCGCGCACGCGGGTTGGGGGTGGTCTCACTGTCGGGGGTAATGCGAGGGTGAGCTATGACCCCGTCTTCAGCGCGTTCCTGCCGTCCGCAGGCGGCGAACTCGGGCCTGGCGTACCGGAACTGGTCCCCTCCACCGGTCTGTATCAGCAGCGATCTCTCAGTACGTCAGGAACCGGGACGGTGGAGCAGAGGGTCGGCAGCAGCGGCATGCTGAGCGCGTCGTACACGTACGGCCGCTTCACCTTCACCGACAACGCCGAGGCGACCGGAACTTCCGGAGACAACAGCTCGCAAGCCGTTGCCACCACCTACAACCACACCCTGACGCCGTCCGTGAGCCTGCGCGCTTCCTACAGCTACAACGCCTTCGGTTTCGACGACGCGGACCTCGCCGTCGGCTCGTCCAGGTCACAGCGTGTCGAGGGCGGAGCCACCCTCGGGCGGGTACCGGTGACGCTGTCGTTGATGATCGGCATGGCGCGACTGACCACGACCGACGCCGCCGATGCCGCGCTGTACGACGACTGGCTGCCATCCGGCTCCGCTACTCTCGCGGTCACGCGGGATCGGTGGGACGTGCAGGCGCTCTATGCGAGGGACTTCTCGCTGCTGCAGGGACTCACGACCGACGTCTACGTATTGGATCGGTTCTCGCTCAGCGCGAACCTTTCGTTGACCAGGGGCACCACCCTGCAGGTCGCCGGTTCGTTCGCGCACTGGCAGATCCCTGATGCATCGTCGATGACCACGGCGTTCGACGTTCTCGGGGCCAACATCGCCCTCAGCCAGAGGCTCGGCGGCCGTCTGAGCGCCTTCGCGAGCTACGGCTACTACAACCACGAGTACTCGGACCCGGCGTCACTGCCTCCCACGTTCCCGCCCCTGCTGGACAGGCTGTCGTTCAGGGTGGGCCTCGCCGTGAACGTCCCACTCATCGGCGGTGGGCGGCGCGGTCGCACAGGCGCCTAGGAATCACATGCTTCCCGGTCGACAACTCTCGCCGAGCGCCCTGATGCGGGCCCTGGTGCAATGGCGCTGGCTGGTCATCATCCCGGCGGTCCTCGGCCTCATGGGCGGTCTCCTTGCGTCGCGGTTCCTGCCGAGTCTCTACAGGTCCGACGCGCTGATCCAGGTTGTCCCACAGCGAGTCCCGGAGTCGTACGTCAGCGCCACCGTGACGGAAGGCGTCGAGGAGCGCCTGCGCGCGATCAGCCAGCAGGTGCTCAGCCGGACGCAGCTCGAGAAGCTCGTCACGGACTTCAACCTCTTTCCGGGCGAGCGCGGCACGCTGCCGATGGAGGACGTGATCCAGCAGATGACGTCGCGCGTGACCATCCAGCCCGTCGTGGGCACCCGCGGGGGGCAGCGCGGCAACGACAGCGAGGCCTTCCGCATCGCGTTCGACTACGAAGACGGCGCGACGGCCCAGAAGGTCGTCGAACGCCTCGCCAGCTTCTTCATCGACACGAACGCCCGAGAGCGGGGCACCCAGGCCGAGCAGACGAGTGCCTTCCTCGAGGCGCAGATGGCCGATGCGCGCACGCGGCTCGAGGCGCAGGAGCTGAAGCTGAAGGACTTCCGGGAACGCAATGCCGGTCGACTGCCCACTCAGGCGCAGGCCAACATGCAGGCCATCCAGAACGCGCAGCTCAGCCTGCAGGCCGCCGTCGAGTCACTGGCGCGAGACAAGGACCGCAAGCTGATTCTCGAGCAACTTCTCAACGACGCCGTCGCGGACAGCGAAGCCACGGCCTCGACGTCGCCCGGGGCCTCCGCTGACCCGATGACCGGTGCGCCCGCCGGCGCCACGCCCGCGCAGAGACTCGAGGCCGCACGAACGGCCCTGGCGCAGATGGAGACCCGCCTCAGTCCCAAGCACCCGGACGTGAGCCGCATGAAGCGCCTCATCGAGGACCTCGAGAAGCAGGCCGAGTCGGCGTCGTTGCAGCGCCCCCTGGGAGGGGACGACACGGCAGGGGAACGGCCGCTCTCCGCGGACGACGCGCGGCGCCGCGATCGGATCCGTCAGCAGCGCGTCGAACTCGAGGCGCTCGACAGGCAGATCGTGTTCAAGACGAGCGAGGAACGCCGACTCCGCGGCGTGATCGCCGGATACCAGAGTCGTCTGGAGGCCGTGCCGGGCGTCGAGTCCGAATGGGTCGCCCTGAGCCGCGACTACGAGACACTGCAGGCCTCATACCGCGAGCTGCTGTCCAAGAGCGAGAACTCCAGGATGGCCGCCAGCCTGGAGCAACGTCAGATAGGCGAGCAGTTCCGCATCCTCGACCCGCCGCGGGTTCCGCAGAAGCCGTTCAAGCCCAATCGTCGCCAGATCAACACGATGGGGGCCGCAGCAGGTCTCGGCCTCGGTCTCGCGCTCGTGGGGCTGATGTTCTTCGCGGACTCGACGGTCCGCTCCGAAGCTGACGTGACCGGCGCGGTGGACCTGCCGGTTCTGGTGCTGCTGCCGTACGTGACCACCGCCGACGACCTCGCCCGCAAGAAACGGCGGACCTGGCTCGAGGTGGTGGCGGCCGT
>NZ_JBIINP010000223.1:0-6072 GCF_044337415.1 Luteitalea sp. | reverse complement strand
GGGGCTGGATCGACTGGCGGCAGACCTGCAGACGCACTGAGGATGGTCCCCGCGCGCCGATGGCGGTCGGCGCGGCGGGGGGTGGGCAAGGTGCCCTGGCTCAGTGAAATGAACTACGTGTCGTGAGGAACGAGTGGTGCGGATGGACGCGCGATGACGCGAGCCTGAACGTCCCGCGCGGGCGGGTGTGTCCGGCCCCGGGGGCCTGCGGCACGAGAAGAAGGTGTGCGGTAAGCACGCCCTCCTCATCAGCACAACTCATGCCACGCGCGCCATGGGCCAAAACGAGCATGTACCCGCGTGCTGCGCCGGACGCAGCGTCGGAAATCCCGCACATCGCGGGAAAGTCCTGCCGGCCCGTCGTCAATCGGTAGGACGATGCCTACGCGATGGCGCGAGGAGAGCTATCCAAGGTGGGGAGCGGCGATGGCGCCCCATGTCCCACGGAGATGGTGTACCCGGGGGCGTCTGGCTGTGGTAGAACGATCAGCACCGCAGGAGCCGTCCGGGACGAGCATCGACACGCGAGAAGTTGCTGTCGGTTCACCCCAACCCCTGTTGGATTGTCCGTCTCCTCGCACGCCTGTGCCTGCCCGGGCGACCCTGCGGTGACTCATTCGACCGCGCAGATGTTGTGCGAGTGTTGCGCCAGTGATGCGTCGCTGTGCGCCCGAGCCTTTTTACATTCTTGACGTCTGGCGCTGGGCTCACGCACTGGCGCACTTGTAGCCCACGCCCCACGCCGTGAGGATGACGGCCGGATTGCGCGGATCGTGCTCGAGCTTCTTGCGAAGTCTGCTCACCACGGTGTCGACCGTGCGTTCGGTGTACGTGTCGTTGGCCCAGGCCGTCTCGAGCAGGCGCGTGCGACTGAACACGATGCCGGGATTGGTGGCCAACTGCAGGAGCAGATCGAACTCCTGCCGCGTCAGCTCGACGACCGTACCGTGCTGGCGCACTTCGCGTCTCGGGATGTCGATGGTGACGCCGCTGCCGAGATCGACGGTCGTGGGCGCCTCGGGCGCGCGGCCCGTGCCGTGCTGGTGACGGCGGGTGATCGCCAGCACGCGTGCCTGCAACTCGCGGACGCCAAAGGGCTTGGTGAGGTAGTCGTCGGCGCCGCTCTCGAGCCCGATCACCGTGTCGGCCTCGCTGTCGCGCGCGGTGAGCATCAGGATCGGGGTGTTGACGTTGGCGCCGGCGGTACGGAGGGCGCGACACACCGAGATGCCGTCGAGGCCGGGCAGCATCACGTCGAGCACGAGCAGGTCGAAGGCGTCCCGGCGCGCACGGTCGAGCGCATCGCGACCGTTCACCGCTTCCTCGACGGCGTAGCCCGCCAGCCCGAGGTGCAGGTGCAGCAGTTCGCGAATGGCTGCGTCGTCCTCGATCACGAGGGCGCGGCCGGCAGTGGCCTCGGACATCACGGTCAAGTACGAACGCCGGGCCGCCGATGTTTACGTTTTCCGCGTTGCTCCCGTCATACTTTTCCCACACTTGCATGATGAGCTTGGCGTGATGACACACTCCGCGGTCGGCTGGTGGCGCAGCCTCTACTGGCGAATCGGCGTCAGCTTCGTCCTGCTGGTGATCGGCATTGCGCTCATCCAGGGACTGCTGTTCGCCTATCAGTGGCGCACCGTGTCGCGCGATCCGCACCTCTCTCCGCACGGGGTAGTGCAGGACCTCGCGCGCGAGTACTCGGCGGCGCTCGAGCGTGGGCGGCGCGTCGACATCAAGCGCGTGCAGCGCGAGCGCTATCCTGACTGGCCGCTGTTGTACGCCGTGATGAGCGACGGCACGGTGTCGGGCGCGCCCGAGGCGCCGATGCCCCCGGAGCAGGTCATCTTCGCTCGACAGTTCCTCCCGTCGCCCCCGGGCACGCCACCGCAGAGCGATGTCGGGCCGATGGTGACCGCCCCGATTCACGCCAACGGGCAATTGCGCGGTGTGGTCGTGCTGATGTTCGAGCAGCGCGGACTGCTGCGCGAGGCCAGCCGCTTCCTGTCCTGGTCAGGGCTCCTGCTCCTGCTCGGCGGCTCGGTCATCGCCGCCTGGTTCGTCGTCACGCCGGCGCGGCGCAAGTTGTCGGCACTCGAGGCTGCGGCCGAGGCGATGCGCGAGGGCGACCTGCAGGCGCGGGCCTGCGAGACCGGCGGCGACGAGGTGGCGCGCGTGGCGCGGGCGTTCAACCGCATGGGTGAGCAGCTCGCCGAGCGCGACGACGCGCTGAAGCGTGTCGACGAACTGCGTCGCCAGATGCTGGCCGACGTGTCGCACGAACTGAAGACGCCGCTCACCGCGATGCGGGGCTTCATCGAGACGCTGCAGATGCCGGACATCGCCGCCGACGAGGCGCGTCGGACCCGGTACTTCGCGACACTGGAGCGGGAGACGCGGCGTCTCGAGCGCCTGGTCGCCGACCTGCTCGACGTGGCGCGACTCGAGAGCGGCGCCGGCGACTTCGAGATGCGGGTCTTCGCCACGCGCCGGGTCCTGGATCAGGTGGCGCGGCGCAACGAACCCGTGGCGACCGAGGCCGGCGTCAGCATCGACGTGGCCGTGGACGACGCGGCAGACCAGGTCTACGGCGATCCGCACCGACTCGAGCAGGCGGTCGACAACCTGGTCGCCAACGCGCTGCGCTACACGCCCCGGGGCGGGGCGGTGCGCATGGGAGCACGCCTGGTGGCCGACGACGTGATCCTGACCGTGAGCGACACGGGCCCCGGGATCGCGCCAGAGCACATGCCGCATGTGTTCGACCGGTTCTACAAGGTCGACCCGTCGCGTGCGGCGACGCGACAGGGCAGCGGGCTCGGCCTCTCGATCGTGCGCGCCATCATCGAGCGCCACGGCGGCAGCGCCACCGTGACGAGCGTGCCCGGCGAGACGGTCTTCACGCTGCGGTTACCGGCTGGCGACGGCGCCTGATCCGGGCAATTCGAAATCGGAAATTCGTAATGCGAGGCGGCTCGGCCTTGCGGCCTTGCTCGCGCGTGGCTTCTCGAGGCGCGTCGCCGAAGGCCCGCGCCACGTGAATTTCGAATCTCCAATTTCAAGTTACCAGCGGCTTCTTGTAGAGCAGGCTCGCCACCAGGCCCGTCCATCCCGTCTGGTGACTGGCGCCGATCCCCTTGCCCGTGTCGGCGTGGAAGTACTCGTGGAACGGGATGAGGTCGCGCCAGTGGGGATCGGTCGCGAAGCGATCCTCGCCGCCGAACACGGGACGACGCCCGTCGGCGCCCGGCAGGAATATGCTGGTGAGCCGCGCCGCAATCTCGTCGGCGATCTCGTCCAGCGTGAGGGACCGTCCCGACCCGGTGGGGTACTCCACGCGATACTCCGGCCCGAAGTACCGGTGCAGGGTCCGCAGCGACTCGATCAGCAGGAAGTTGACCGGGAACCAGATGGGCCCGCGCCAGTTCGAGTTGCCGCCGAACAGTGGCGTCTGCGACTCGCCCGGCTCGTAGTCGACGCGGTGCTCCGTGCCGCCGACGATCACCGAGAACGGATGGTGCGCGTGGTAGCGCGAGAGTGCCCGCACGCCGAACGGCGACAGGAACTCGTCCTCGTCGAGCATGTAGGCGAGCACGCGGCCCAGCCGGTCCGGTGAGACGAGCGACAGCAGTCCTCGCGAATCCTGCCCGGGCACGTTCATGACCGCCACGCTCGCCGCGAACTGCGGCCGGTGGTCGAGGAACCAGCGCATGCGTCGCCGGAAGGCGGGCAGCGCCTCGATATCCCTCGCCTCGAGCGTGGCCGCCGCGAACAGCGGGATCAGGCCCACCATCGACCGGATCCGGACGCGCTGGTACTGGCCCCGCCCGAGCCGCAGGATGTCGTAGAAGAAGCCGTCGTCCTCGTCCCAGAGGTTGACGTCGCCTGCCTGATCCTCGTGGCCCATCGCGTAGCTGATGAACAGGAAGTGCTCCCAGAACTTGCTGGCGACGTCCTCGTAGGCGGCGTCATGCCGCGCGAGCTCGAGCGCGATCGTCAGCAGGTTGAGCGAGTACATCGCCATCCAGCTCGTGCCGTCGGACTGTTCCAGGTAGATGCCGCCCGGCAGCGGCTGCGAGCGGTCGAACACGCCGATGTTGTCGAGGCCGAGGAAGCCGCCCTCGAACACGTTGTTGCCGCCCTCGTCCTTGCGGTTGACCCACCAGGTGAAGTTGAGCAGCAGCTTGTGGAAGATCCGCTCGAGGAACGCCGTGTCGCCCGTGCCGGTGCGGTCGCGCTCGATGCAGTAGACCTGCCAGGCCGCCCACGCGTGGACAGGTGGGTTGACGTCGCTGAAGTTCCACTCGTAGGCGGGCAATTGCCCGTTCGGGTGCATGTACCACTCGCGCAGCATCAGCAGCAGCTGGCGCTTGGCGAAGTCGCTGTCGACCAGGGCGAGCGGGACGCAGTGGAAGGCGAGGTCCCACGCGGCGTACCACGGGTACTCCCACTTGTCCGGCATCGAGATGACGTCGTCGTTGTACAGGTGCTGCCACTCGGCGTTGCGCGCGTCGCGCTTGCCGCCACGAGGGGGAGGCGGCTGGCCCGGATCGCCCTCGCGCCAGGTCTTCACGTCGTAGTGGTAGAACTGCTTGCTCCACAACATGCCCGCCAGCGCCTGGCGCATGACCCGCGCCTCCTCGACCGAGAGGTGAGCGGGAATGACGGTGGCGTAGAACTCGTCGGCCTCGCGGAGGCGGGTGGCCATCACCTCGTCGAAGTCCACGAACGCGGCGGACGAGGGCGCGGCGGGAGAGAAGCGCAGGCGGATCACGTGCGTGCCGCCCGCCGGCACGTCGATCACATAGTGGGCGGCCGCCTTGGTGCCCGTGCCGGCCCCAGTGACGGCGGCCGTGGCGCCGTCGACCACGTAATCGTTGATGCCGTCCTTCGGGCAACTGGGGCCGTCGGGGTCGCCATACAGGCGGCGGGTGTTGGTCTCGTTGTCGCAGAACAGCAGGGGGGGCTGCCCCTCGAAGCTGACGTAACGGGTGCCGTAGTGGCGCGTCTCGGCCTGCAGCCCTGCCACGCCGTCGCGGGGCACGGCCCGCAGTGACGGCTTGTCGCTGCCGATGCCCCACGACCAGGTGTTGCGGAACCAGACCGTCGGCAGCACGTGGAGCGGCACGGCCTCGGGGCCGCGATTGGCCACCGTGATCCGCATGAGCACGTCTTCCTCGTCGGCCTTGGCGTACTCGACCGTCACGTCGAAGTAGCGGTGGTCGTCGAAGATGCCCGTGTCGACGAGCTCGAATTCGGGTTCGTCGCGGCCGCGCGCCCGGTTGCGCGTCAGCAACTCGTCGTAGGGGAACTCCCGCTGCGGATACTTGTAGAGCATCCGCATGTACGAGTGCGTGGGCGTGGAGTCGAGGTAGAAGTAGTACTCCTTCGGGTCCTCGCCGTGGTTGCCTTCCGGGCCGGTCAGGCCGAAGAACCGCTCCTTGAGGATCGGGTCACGGCCGTTCCACAGGGCCAGCGCGAGGCAGATCTCCTGCCGCCGGTCCGAGATGCCGGCGATGCCGTCCTCGTTCCAGCGGTACGCGCGCGAGCGGGCGTGGTCGTGCGGGAAGTACTGCCAGGCGTCGCCGTTGCGGCTGTAGTCCTCGCGCACGGTGCCCCACGCGCGATCGCTCACGTGCGGCCCCCAGCGTCGCCAGTGGTTCTCCCGGCTGAGGGCGGCCTCGAGCCTGGCGTGCTCGGCGGTAGCGGGAGGCGTGCTCACCGGCTCACCTCGCAGTACACCTTGATGACCGAGGTCCCATGGTAGAGTGCCTGCACGATAGCCTCGACGTCGAGGCCCTCGACGCGATGCGTGAGCAGGCGGCCCAGCCAGCCCGGGTACTGCATCTCGGCCTGGGCCATGTGCTGCACGCCCGACTCGAAGTACTCCCGGTTGCCGTTGACCGTGCCGACGACGACGCGGTTGCCGAGAACGAGCGCCTGGTTGATCTGCGCGGCAGGGACCTGCAGGGTCTCGTGGCCGCCCGTGATGCTCGACAGCACGAGCACCCCGTTCTTGGCCAGCGCCAGCATCGCGTCGAAGGCCACCGCCGCCGCGCCGGTGCACTCGAA
>NZ_JBIINP010000064.1:0-21091 GCF_044337415.1 Luteitalea sp. | reverse complement strand
CACCGACGGGTCGGCCACGAACGCGTCGAACAAGCCCATGGCATTGCTGCCGCCACCGACGCACGCGACCGCCGCGTCGGGCAACCGGCCGTACGTCGCGAGGCACTGCACGCGCGCCTCCTCGCCAATCACCGACTGGAACTCGCGCACCATCAGCGGGTACGGGTGCGGTCCGAGCGCCGACCCGAGCAGGTAGTACGTGTCGCGCACGGTGGCGACCCAGTCGCGCATCGCCTCGTTGATGGCGTCCTTCAGCGTGCGCGCGCCCGAGTCGACCCCCTTCACCTCGGCGCCGAGCATCCGCATGCGGAACACGTTGAGCGCCTGCCGTGCCATGTCGTCGACGCCCATGTACACGACGCACTGCAGGCCGAGCAGCGCACACACGGTCGCCGTGGCGACGCCGTGCTGGCCCGCGCCGGTCTCGGCGACGATGCGCGTCTTGCCCATGCGCCGCGCCAGCAACGCCTGGCCGAGGGCGTTGTTGATCTTGTGCGCGCCGGTGTGGGCCAGGTCCTCCCGCTTCAGCAGGATGGTGGCGCCACCGCAGGACTCCGTCAGCCGACGGGCCTCGTACAGCGGCGTCGGCCGACCGACGAACTGCCGCAGCAGGTGCTCGAACTCCGCCACGAACGTCTCGTCGCGCCGTACGGCGAAGTACGCCTCGGTCAGCGCCTCGATCGGGGCGACGAGCGTCTCGGGCACGAACCGCCCGCCGAACTCGCCGAAGTAGCCGCGGGCATCCGGGTCGCGCCGGCCGAAGACCGGCCGTCCCCTGCCCTCTTGTGCTGTTGCCATGCTCATGCGTCGTTCCTGTCACGTTGGGCCGCGCTCGGAGCGCGGGCCCTACCTTCCCTGCGCGGCGTCGGCGGATCGGACCGCCTCGACAAACGCCTTTACCTTCAGCGGGTCCTTCGTGCCCGGCGAGCGCTCCACGCCCGAGGCCACATCCACCCCCCACGGCCGCACCCACACGACGGCCTGCGCCACGTTGTCGGGCGTGAGGCCGCCGGCCAGCACCAGCGGGCGCGTCGCCGCAATCGCCTTGGCCGCGTCCCAGTCCACCGTGCGGCCCGTGCCGCCGATCGTCACCGGGTCGTGGGCGTCCACCAGGATCGCCGCGCGCGCCCGCTGCCAGGGGCTCGACGCGTATGCCTCGACGGGCATCGCCTTGAGCACCGGTCGCGGGAAGCGCGCCCAGTCAGGCACCACCTCCTGGCCGTGCAACTGCACGGCCGACAGGCCCACCGCATCGGCCACCGATCGCACGTGGTCGGGCGTCTCGTCCACGAACACGCCGACCGTCGCGATGAGCGGCGGCAACGCCCGCGTGATGGCCTGTGCGCGCTCGACATCCACGGCGCGCTTGCTCGACGGCCAGAAAATCAGCCCGATCGCATCCGCCCCCGCCTCGACGGCCATCACCGCGTCGTCGACCGACGTGATGCCGCACACCTTGATGCGCGTCATCGCGTCGGCTCCAGTGCCTGCGTCGCCTCGGCGATCACGCGCGCCAGGCCCTCGCCCGGATCGGCATCGGTCATGAAGCGCTCACCGATGAGGAACGCGCCGTACCCGGCGCCGTGCAAGGCCGCGAGATCCGCGCCCGAGCGCAGGCCACTCTCGGCGACCCGCACCCGCGCCGACGTGATCAGCGGGGCGACGCGGAACGACGTCTCGATGGACACCTCGAGTGTCTTGAGGTTGCGGTTGTTCACGCCGACGATGGTGGCGCCGGCGTCGATGGCCCGGCGTGCCTCGTCCTCGTCATGCACCTCGGTGAGCACATCCACGCCCACGCCATGTGCGTAGCGGAGCAAGGCGACCAGCGTCTCCTGATCGAGGGCCGCCACGATCAGCAGCACGGCCGAGGCCCCGGCCACGGCCGCCTCGGCGATCTGGTACGCATCGACGGTGAAGTCCTTGCGCAGGAGGGGCAACGAGGGCTGCGCCTGGCGGACGGCGATCAGGTGTTCGAGGTCGCCATCGAAGAAACCGGGCTCGGTGAGCACCGACACGGCGGCCGCGCCGGCGCGCGCATAGGCGCTCGCGATGGCGACCGGGTCGTACTCCGGGCGCAGCACGCCCTTCGACGGCGACCGGCGCTTGCACTCGGCAATCACGCGGATGCCCGGCTGCTCCAGCGACGCCAGGAAGGCTCCGGTCCCGGTAGGACCGGCTGTCCCGGCCCGGTCCGCCAGGGCACGCTCGAGGTCGGCCAGGCTGCGCCGCTCCCGCGCGACCTCGACGCGGCGACGCGCCGCCGCCACGATCGTGTCGAGGACGGAGGGGCCGTGCGCCTGGCTCATGCCGACATCTCCGCAGGCGCCTGCGAGACCTCGACGAGGCGACGGAGCGTCTCGGCGGCGCGGCCCTCGTCGAGCGCCATCGCCGCCCGCTGCACGCCTTCCGCGACGTTGCGCACGCGCCCGGCGATGAAGAGACACGCGCCAGCGTTCAGCAGCACGATGTCGCGCACGGCGCCATGCTCGCCCCCGAGCACCCGTCGCGCCACGTCGGCGTTCTCCGTGGCATCGCCGCCCTTCAGGTCGGCAAGGGTCGCCTTGGCGAGGCCGAAGTCCGACGGGTGCACGAAGAAGGTGCGCAGCAGACCAGCGCGGCACTCCGACACCTTCGTGTAGCCGGTCGTCGACAGTTCGTCGAGGCCGTCGGCGGCGTGCACCACCCACACATGCGCCGATCCCAGCAACCCGAGCGCGCGCGCGACGAGCTCGGTGAGTTCGGGGCGCGGCACGCCGACCAGTTGTCGCGTCGTGCCCGCCGGGTTGGTCAACGGGCCGAGCAGGTTGAAGGCCGTCCGCACGCCGAGTTCACGGCGCACCGGCGCGGCGTGCTTCATCGACGGATGGAACGTCGGCGCAAACAGGAACGCGATGCCGACCTCATCGAGGCAGCGAGCTACGACGGCCGGCGACGCCGTCACGTTCACGCCGAGCGCCTCGAACACGTCCGCGCTGCCGCTGCGGCTCGACACCGAGCGATTGCCGTGCTTGGCCACACGCACGCCGCACGCGGCCAGCACCACGGCCGCCATCGACGACACGTTGACGGTGCCCGCGTTGTCGCCGCCGGTCCCGCACGTGTCGAACACGTCACCCGACGGCTGCGGCAGCGGCACGGCGGCGGCGCGCATCGCCCGGGCGAGGCCGACCAGTTCCTCGGGCCGCTCGCCCTTGGCGCGCAGGGCCATCAGGAAGCCGGCCATCTGCGCCGGCGTCGCCTCGCCGCGCATGATGGCCGCCATCGCCCCGGCGGCCTCGTCGGTCGTCAGCGTCACGTGGCGTTGCAGCTTCTCGAGCAGGGGCGCGAACATCAGAGCTCCAGGAAGTTCCGCAGCAGGTGATGCCCCGGGCCGGTCAGCACCGACTCGGGATGGAACTGCACGCCGTGCATCGGGTAATGGCGGTGGCGCAGGCCCATCATGATGCCGTCGCCCTTCGTGCGCGCGGTCACCTGCAGCGTGTCTGGCAAGCCCTCCGGCGACACGACGAGGCTGTGGTACCGCGCCGCGGTGAACCCCTGCGCGATGTCGCGGAACACGCCCTGCCCGTCGTGCTCGACGTCCGACGTCTTGCCGTGCATCAGCACCGGGGCGTTCACGACACGGCCGCCGAACGCGTAGCCCATCGCCTGGTGTCCGAGGCACACGCCGAGGATCGGCACGTCCGGCCCGAACCGGCGCAGCACCTCCACCGAGATGCCGGCGTTCTCGGGCCGCCCGGGACCCGGCGAGATGACGATGTGCGACGGCTTGAGCGCCGCGATCTCGTCGAGCGTGATCCGGTCGTTGCGGTGCACCACCACCTCGGCGCCCAGTTCGCCGAAGTACTGGGCCAGGTTGTAGGTGAACGAATCGTAGTTGTCGATCAGCAGGACCATGGTTACCCGGCGTGGCGCCCGAGCGAGTGGGCGAGTTCGAGGGCGCGCAGCACGGCACGCGCCTTGTTGAGGCTCTCTTCGTACTCCGCCGACGGGTGACTGTCGGCGACGATGCCGCCGCCCGCCTGGACGAACGCCTTGCCGTCGTGCATCCACACGGTGCGAATGGCGATGCAGCAATCGAGGTTGCCGGCGAAGTCGAGGTAGCCGACCGATCCCGCGTAGATGCCGCGCGGCCGCCCCTCGAGCTCCGCGATGATCTCCATCGCGCGAATCTTCGGCGCGCCCGACACGGTCCCCGCCGGGAAGCACGACACCAGCGCGTCGAGCCTGTCGGCATCGTCGGCCAGCGTGCCGACGACCCGCGAGACCAGGTGCATCACGTGCGAGTAGCGCTCGAGCGTCATGAACGTCGGCACGCGGACGCTGCCGTAGGCGCACACGCGACCGAGGTCGTTGCGGCCGAGGTCGACGAGCATCACGTGCTCGGAGCGCTCCTTCTCGTCGCGCTTGAGTTCCTCGCCGAGGCGCAGGTCCTCCTCGTGGGTGCGGCCGCGCGGACGCGTCCCGGCGATCGGGTGCGTCTCGGCCTGGCCGCCCTCGACGCGCACCAGCATCTCCGGCGACGACCCGACGATGGAGAGGTCGCCGACGCGGGTGAAGTACATGTAGGGCGACGGGTTCACGTGGCGCAGCGCGCGGTAGACCGTGAACGGGTCGGCCTGCAGGTCCACCTCGAAGCGCTGCGACAGCACCACCTGGTAGATGTCGCCCCTGGCGATGTACTCCTGCGCGGTGCGGACGTTGCGCTCGAACTCCTCGCGCGAGGTCAGGGCCGTCACGGCCGGCGGCGTCGCGTCGTCGCCGCCGCTGGCGATGGGCTGGGTGTGCGCCTGCTCGAGTTCGCGCTGCAGGAAGTCGAGGCGCGCGTTGGCGAACTGGTACAGCGAGGCCAGGTCGTCGCTCGGCGAGATGCGGGCGTTGGCGATGAGCAGGATGCGGTGCTTGACGTGGTCGAAGGCCAGCACCGTGTCGAACAGCATGAACGCCGCCTCGTCGCGCGGGTCCTGCTGCCCCTCGTAGGTCTTCCACACCGATTGCAGCGCCGGCTCGAACCAGGGCGCCGCGTCGTAGCCGAAGAAGCCGACGGCGCCGCCGGTGAACCGCGGCAGGCCCGGCACGAAGGGCGACCGGTACTCGGCCATGATGCGACGCAGGGCCGGGACGAACTCTTCGTCGAGCGCCGACGTCTGCCCGCCCTGCTCGAGCACCGCCTTGCCGTTACGGGCCCGCAGCACGAGGAAGGGATCCTTGCCGAGGAACGAGTAGCGCGCCACCTGTTCGCCGCCCTCGACGCTCTCGAACAGGAACGCGTAATCGGAGTGTTCCGCAACACGCAGGAACGCCGACACGGGCGTCAGCAGGTCGGCCAGCAGCTCGCGGCACACGGGCACGAACGTGCCGCGACCGGCGAGATCGACGAACTCCTCGAAGGTGGTCTGGGTCATCGCGGACATGGGGTCTCCGGCACGAGGGCCAGCTGCGGGGCCTCGGCTTGGATGGCGGTGCGCATCGCGTCGATGGGCGGCTCGACGTCGAACCAGGTGGCCACCTGCACGGCCGCCTGTCCGATCAGCATCTCGAGCCCGCCGAGGGTGTCGCAGCCTGCCGCTGCGGCATCGCGCAGCAGGCGGGTCTGCCCGGGGTTGTAGACGAGGTCGTAGACGAGGCCGCCTCCGGCCAACCGCTCGGCCTCGAGAGGCGTGGTGTCGCTCGGCCCGTGCGACGCGGTGCCGACCGGGGTGGTGTTGACGAGTACGTCCCACGTGCCTGCCGAGGGCACGGGATCGCCGACACAGGCGCCCAGCGGCTCGAGTGCCTCGGCCTGCTCGCGTCGGCGGGCGTGCACGGTGGGACTCGCGCCTTCGTCGGCCAGGCCCGCCACCACCGCGCGGGCCGCCCCGCCCGCCCCGAGCACGGCGACGCGCAGGCCGGCGAGTCCGCGGCCGTCGCGGGCGAGCCGGTCGCGCAGCGGCTGCAGGAAGCCCTCGACGTCGGTGTTGCGGGCGGCCCAGCCGCCCTCGACACGGGTCAGCGTGTTGGCGGCGCCGAGGCGGGTGGCCAGCGGATCGGCGATCGCCGCGCGTGCGAGCGCGTCGAGCTTGAAGGGCGCGGTCACGCTGAGGCCCTGCACGTCGAGCGCCTCGGCCATCGCGAGCAGGTCGTCGATGTCCTGCGCCTCGAAGGGCAGGTACACGCCATCGACGCCGAGGGCCTGGAGGGCGGCGTTGTGCAGCGTCGGCGACCAGGAATGGCTGATCGGCCGGCCCGCGACGCCGTAGATCCGGGTCGCCGGCCCGTGCTGCCCGACGCGGTATCGCGTGCGCATCACTGACGGCCGGACCTGTCCCGGCGCCACGGCCGCGCCGCCGTAAGTCCACGCCGACCCGAGCCGCTCAGGGAGCAGGCGCGACGGCAGCCCGACGGGGCCCATCGCGATCAGCACGACCGGGATGTCGCCGACCGCGCGAGCCGCGGCGAGGAACGCGAGTTGGTCCGTGAGCCGCGCGGGCGTGATCGCAAGCTTGACGACACCCGGCCGGCGCGCCGCCATGGCGCCCGCCTGTCCGACGAGGTCGGCAGGCATGCCCTCGAAGTCATGACGCGACAGGACGACGCGGCCCGGGTAGGCGGCGATGAGCGCGTCGCCGAACTCGGCATCCCACTCGACGTCCACGAACGCGGCGCCCTGATCGAGCGCCTCCCGCAGGCGCTGCTCGCGCACCGACTCCTCGCCCGCGAACAGCCCGCCTTCACGTGTCGGCCGGAACGTGACCACGGCGCGGGCGGCAGCCTCCCCCATCACCTCGGCGACGGGTAGGGGCGGCAGGCGGTCGAGCCGGAACTCCACGAGGTCGGCCACGCGCAGCGCCTCGGCCCGGGCGGCGGGCAAGGCCTCCACGGTGAGGTCGGCCAGGGTGGACACGAGGGTCGATGGGGTTGGCATGGGCAACAGACTCAGGGCTCTCGTCTCAGGACTCGGGTCTCTGGTTTCCTCCCCTGACGTTCCGTGACCGTCGGACAAGTCCGACGGCTACGTCCGGGGGATCTGCGTTCAGCGTTCGGTGTTCGGTGTTCAGCGTTCAGCGTTCGACGTCTCAAGCTCTTCGTGGACAAACAAAAAGCGCCCGTTCGGCGGGGGCCGAAGGGGCGCCAGGTATCCGTGGTGACGGTGCTGGTCGATACGCGGCTAGACGGCCGCCCCCTCGGCTCTGGAGCCAGGCCACCACCAATACCGCGCCGAAAACGGCACGCGGCTGGAGGCCGACTGCGAGACGAAGGAGAACGCGGCGGAGGCCGACATGTCGAGGGCACCGTACCAGACTCGTCCGAACCGCGTCAACGTGCGTCCAACGATATGACGCGCGCCCCACGCTGCTTGACCCCCTCTCCCCCGCGTGTCATAACGGCCGAACCTTGCTCGACTTTGCCTCCTCGTCATCTCGACTGCGTCGCAGCGGCCTCGCGGTCGCCCTCGCCGTGCTGCTCTGCGTGGCGCCCGTGCCCGCGCGCCTGGCGACGTTTCCGGTCTCCGAGATCCGCCGAGGCCAGGTCGCCGAGGGCATCACCCGACTGGAAGGCAGCGAGCCGGTTCGCTTCAAGGCGCACATCCTCGGTGTGCTCGACGGCGTCGTCGGTCCCCGCCGGCAGGTGATCCTCGCGCGACTCGAGGGCGCCGGGCTCGAGCAGACGGGCGTCATCGCCGGCATGAGCGGCAGCCCCGTGTACATCGACGGCCGGCTCGTGGGCGCCGTCGCCTACTCGATGGGACAGTTCCCGAAGGCGCCGATCGCCGGCATCACGCCCATCGCGGAGATGCAGGACGCGACGTCGATGCCCGCCGCTGGCCTGCGGGCAGTGGCGGCCTGGCCGCTCGACACGCCCCTCACGCCCGATGCCCTTCGCACCGCCTTCCTCGCCTCGATGCCGGGCCGCGACGGCATCGCGGTGCCGGTCAGTGCGCTGCCGGGTCTTGACCTCGATGCCGGCAGCCGTCCGTTGCTCCGTCCGATTGCCACGCCGCTGTCGATGAGCGGCTTCACCAGCGGCATCGGCGGCTGGCTGGCCGACACGCTGGGCCAGGCCGGCTTCGCGCCGGTCTCGGCCGGTGCCGCGCTGGTTGGCGGTCAGCCTGGCGCGACTGCCGAGGGCCCTCTCGAGCCGGGCGACGCCGTGGGCGTGAGTCTGGTGCGGGGCGATCTCTCCCTCGGCGCCACGGGGACGGTGACCAGCGTGGAGGGCTCGCGCGTGCTCGCCTTCGGGCACCCGTTCTTCAACCTCGGCCCGGCCCAGTTGCCAATGACGCGGGCCCACGTGGTGGCCGTGGTACCGAGCCTGCTCAACTCGATCAAGCTCGCGCAACTCGGCGAGGTGCTCGGCGTGATGGATCAGGACCGCGCGACCGCCATCGGCGGCACGCTGGGCGCCGGCCCGCGGACGATCCCGCTCACCGTGACCCTGCGCGCCAACGGCGGCGCGGCGCGGGCATTCGCCTTCGAGGTGTCCGAGGACCAGCTGTTCTCGCCGCTCGTGGTGTTCGCCGCGGTGGCCAATGTGCTGCAGTCCTACCAGCGCGAGATCGGCGTCTCGACCATCAAGGTGGCGGGCTCGGCCGAGATCGGCGCGAGCGTGCTGCGCCTCGACAACGTGTTCGGCGGCGACAGCGCCGTGGCGACGGCGGCCGCCTCGGTGGCCGCACCGCTGGCGGCCGTGCTGCGCAGCGACCTCGGCACGCCGCGGCTCGGCAAGATCGCGCTCACTCTCGACACGGAAGAGCGCCAGCGCTCGACCCGCCTCGACCGCGCCTGGATCGCCGAACCGCGTCCCCGCGCCGGCGACACGATCACGCTGCGCGCCGAGACGCGCAACTTCCGCAGTGCGCCGCAGGTGCACACCCTGGCCATCCCGCTGCCCGCGGGCGCCACCGGGACGCTCCAGCTGCAGATCATCGACGGCTCGACGCTGGCCCAGCTCGAGGGCCGCCGCCGGACCGTGGAGCAGGCCCGTTCGGTGGACGAACTGGTGCGCCTGCTGAACCAGCAGCGCCGCGGCGATCGCTGGTACGTGCGCCTCGTCCGGCCGGCGGCCGGCTCCGTCGTCAACGGCCGCGACCTGCCCGCGCTGCCCGGCAGCGTGCTGCAGGTGCTGGGCGCCACGCCCGGCGTGGTCGCCACGTCGCTCGACCAGGACGTGCTCGGCGAGTGGGAGATCCCCGCCGACGCGGTGGCCACCGGCCAGCGCACGATCGCGATCACGCCACTCGTTCCGTAACCATTCCATGACCCACCTGTCCCGTTCGCTCCTGGCGATGGCCGCACTGGCGGCCGCCGTCTCGCTGCCCCTGTCGGCCGCCGGCCCCTCCCGCTGGGAAGTGACCAGCATCGAGCACTGGATGGCCGGCCGAGGCGAGCAGGTCGCCGTCACCCGCGACGGCCGCCTCGCCCTCGGGCCCGCCGCTCGTGTGCTGCACGAGGCCGCGGTGCCGACACTGTGGACGGCCGTCACCGCGCCCGACGGCACCGCCTACGTGGGCACCGGCAACGAGGGGCAAGTCCTCGCGCTGACCGGCGACACGGCGCGTGTCTTCTGGGATGCCGAGGAACTGCAGGTGCATGCCCTGGCGTGGCATGGCGACGCGCTGCTGGCGGCCACCTCGCCCGACGGCAAGGTGTACCGGATCGCCCGCGACGGCACCGCCAGCGTCTTCTTCGATCCCGACGAGACCTATGTGTGGGCGCTCGCCGTCGATCGCCAGCAGCAGGTGTACGTCGCCACCGGCGGCAAGGGACGCGTGTACCGGCTCCCCCGCACTGGCGGGACGCCGACGAGGATCTTCGAGAGCGCGGCCGCCAACGTCACCGCGCTGCACGTCACTGACGGGGGCGACGTTCTGGTCGGCACCGACAGCCCCGGACGCCTCTATCGCATCCCGCAGGGCGGCAAGCCGTTCGCCCTGCTGGATGGCCCCTACACGCAGGTGCAGGCCATCCGCGCCGGTGCCAACGGCACGGTGTGGGTGCTGGCCGTGTCGCCAGGCGCCGCACCGGCGGCGAGCACGCCGGCCGCCCCTGCCGCCTCAGGCACCGCGACCGCGCAGGTCTCGACCGAGGTCACCATCGTCGCCGTTGGCGACTCGACGACCGTGAGCGCAGCGCCGGCAGCCGCGGCTGCGCCGACCGCGGCCGCGGCCGGCGGAGGCAAGGGCGCCATCTATCGCGTCGGCGCCGACGGCCTCGTCGACACGTACTGGGAGGCGACCGGCGAGTTGCCCTTCGACGTCCTGCCGACGGCGAACGGTCGCCTGCTCGTGGCGGCCGACAACGGCGTGGTCTACGCCGTCGATGGCGACCCCGCGCGTACGGCGCGCCTCGCGCAGGTGCAGGCGCGCCAGCTCACGCGCATCATCCCGCGTGGCGATGGCTTCCTCATCACGGCCTCCAACCCGGGCAAGATCCTCCAGTTGTCGGCGGCCCCGGCAGCCACCGGCCAGTACACGTCGGAGGTAAAGGACGCCACCACGGGGGCCTCGTGGGGCACGCTCCGTTGGGACGGAGAGCAGCCGAGCGGGAGCACGGCGCGCTTCTCGACGCGCAGCGGCAACACGTCGACGCCCGACGAGACGTGGGCCGACTGGGTACCCGTGCGCGAGGACGAGGGCGTGCTGCGCATCGCCAGCCCGGCCGCCCGCTACCTGCAGTGGCGCGTCGAGCTGGCAGGCGCCGCGGCCCTCGATCAGGTGACGCTGACGTACCTGCCCCGCAACCAGCGTCCGCGCGTCACCACCCTCACGCTCCACCCGGCCGGCGTGGTGTTCCAGCAGCCGTACGGCACGCAGGAACCACCCGACCTCGCGGGCTTCCAGTCGACGACGCCGGCGCCGGCGCGTGACCAGGCCATCGCGGCCGCCACGCCGACGGCGACAGCGGCAGCGGTCGGTCGACGCCTCTTCCAGAAGGGCTTCCAGACGTTCCAGTGGGATGCCAGCGACCCGGACAAGGACGACCTGCGCTTCCAGGTGCTGGTGCGCCGCGTCGGCACGGACCAGTGGCGCTCGCTGGCGAAGGACCTCGTCGGCAACGTCTACACGTGGGACACGTCGCAACTGCCCGATGCCCGGTACCTGGTGCGGGTCGTGGCCACGGACGGCCGGGCCAATCCGGCGGCGACCGCGCTCGCAGGCGAGAAGGAAGGCGGTCCCATCACGGTGGACAACACGCCTCCCGCGATCCGCCTGCGCGACGCGGCAGGCAGCACGACCGGCGCCGCAGCGCCCACACGCCTGTCGTTCGAAGTGGTCGATGGCGCCTCGACGCTCGACCGCGTGGACGTGTTGCTGGCCAACGGCCAGTGGCGACCCGTGTTCCCGGACGATGGCGTGATGGACGGGCTGCGCGAGACGTTCACGGTGCCCCTGGCCGATCTCGGGGACGGCGCGGTGGTGCTGCGGGCCACCGACAGCCTGACCAACCTGGCCACGCTCGAGGTGAAGCCGAAGCGCTGACGCACCGCGACGCCGCGCGCGGCGGCCAGTGCCACACGCGCCGGCGTCGTGCGCCGTCCGGGCAAGGCCCTACGTGGAGATGTCGGAGGGCAGGCGTCGCGACGACTGCGGCTTGACCATCGGCGGCCGCACCGTCGTGTGACTCACCAGCCAGACGAGACTGACGGCGACGGGGCTGCCCGCCCGGCTCGCCGGGTGGAAGCGGGCCGAGTCCTCGAGCGACTGCACCAGCTGCTGGCCATCGGATCCTTCGAGCAGCGTGGTCTGCTCGATGCGGCCATCGCGCGTGACGACCGCGGAGATCGCCACTTCAATCTCTTCATCGTCGGCCGCCGAGAGATCGTTGGCGAGCATCAACGGCATGATGCCGTCGGGCGACACGCGCGGCACCTCCATGCCCGGCGCCAACGGCAGCGGCTCGAGCTCGGTGCCCCGCAGCGCCATCACGGTCATGATGGCGCGCAGCGAGTCTGCACGCTCGGCCGCCGGCGCCAACAGCACCAGCCCCGCCGCCAGCCCGGCGCACACGATCACGGCCGCCGAGGCGCACAACCCGGCCCACACCAGATGCATGTCGTCGAAGGCCTCACGCAGCCGCACGGGCCACGACTGCTCCTGCTCGGCGAACACGCGGCTCACCACCGCACTCGCCAGGCCGTGCTGCGTCGGCTCGTCGCCAAGAGCGGCCGCCATGCGCGCGGCCCTCCCGCGGAGCAGTTGCCCCAACTCGTCGATGTCGTCGAGCGCGCGCCGACAGGCGGCGCACTCCCGCAGGTGCTGGCCGACGTCGACATGGTCGGCCACCGACAGTTCCCCGTCGCGATAGGCCGAGAGGCGTTCGACGATGTCGTGGCACGCGGTGGTGGTCATGACTCCTGCAACTCCGCACGAAGCAACTGGCGCGCCCGCGCCAGCCGCGACTTGACGGTGCCGACGGCGACGTTCAGCGAGAAGCCGATCTCCTCGTAGCTGAGTCCGTCGATCTCCCGCAACACAAGGGCCGTGCGCTGGTCGAAGGGCAACTCCCGCAAGGCCTCCCACACGCGCTCGGCCTGCTCCTTCTGGCGCAGCAACCGTTCGGGCCCGCACTCGTCGGCCGGCGACGGCAGGTCGCCATGCGTCGAGACGTGCACATCGAGCGGCACCTGCGCCGACTGGTAACGCCGACGCCACCACCGCTGACGATTGCGAGCCTGATTGACGACGATGCGGTAGACCCAGGTGCGGAGGGCAGACTGCCCACGGAAGCGATCGAGCATCCGGAACACGGTCAGGAAGACGTCCTGCGACAGGTCGAGGGCTTCCTCCTTGTCACCCAGCAGGTGGTACGCCAACTGGAACACCATGCGCTGGTGGGTCTCCACCAACTCGGTGCAGGCCTGCTCATCCCCCGCCAGGCAGCGGGACACGAGCGCGGCTTCGGCGTCACTGACGCCGGCCCAGTCGAGTGTGACGGGCTTCATCGACGCTTCCCCTGCCACCGTGCAGTCACCTCCTGAGCGTACCGATGTCTGGTTGGACACCGCAACTGACCTTTTGTTCCGACGGGCCGACACAACGGGCCGGAGGTAGGCGTCGGCCTGGGCGACCGCTCCGAGGTAGGGCGCGGTCTCCGACCGCGCCGTTCGTGAACCAACGGCGGGGTAAGGCACCCCGCCCTACCTGCGCGGGTCCATCCGGTCGCGCAGCCCATCGCCGAGGAAGTTGAACCCCAGCACGAGCAACGCGATCGCCACTCCCGGGAAGATCGTCAGGTGGGGGGCATCGAGGAGGTGGCCGCGTCCTGCGTCGAGCATGGCGCCCCAACTCGGGGTCGGCGGCTGGACGCCCAGCCCGAGAAAGCTCAGCGATGCCTCGGCGACGATGGCACCGGCCATGCCGAGGGTGGCCTGGACGAGCACGGCCGGGTACGCCGAGGGCAGCACATGCCGCCACAGCACCCGCGGTGCAGACGCGCCGAGGCTGCGGGCGGCCTGCACGTACTCGAACTCGCGGGCCTTCAGCACCTGTCCGCGCACCAGCCGCGCGTACCCCACCCAGCCGATGGTCGTGAGCGCCAGCACCACGTGCTCGAGGCTCGGTCCCAGCGCGGCGACGAGCGCGATGGCGAGCAGGATGCCGGGAAAGGCCATCAGCACGTCGATCACGCGGCCGATCAGCGTGTCGACCCAGCCGCCCGCGTAGCCCGCCACGCCGCCGACCAGCAACCCGACGGCCGCCGACACGGAGACCACCGACAGCCCGACGAGCAGCGACACCCGCGCCCCTGCCACCAGCCTCGCCAGGATGTCGCGTCCGAGTTCGTCCAGTCCCAGCGGATGCGCCAGCGAGGGCCCGGCCAGCCGCAGCGCCAGGTCCTGCACGCGCGGGTCGGCCGGCACCAGCCAGGGCCCGGCCACCGCCAGGACCACCGTGGCCACAACCAGCACGAGGCCGATGCGCAGGGTCATTCGTAGCGGATCCGCGGGTCGGCCAGGCCGTAGGCGAGGTCGGTGATCAGGTTGACCGCCACGTACGTGACGGCGATGAGGAGGATGCACCCCTGCACCATCGGGTAGTCGCGGAACTGGATCGACTGGATCAGCAGTCGTCCGAGGCCCGGCCACGCGAAAATCGTCTCGGTGATGATGGTGCCGGTCAGCACGGCTCCGAACTGGAGGCCGACGATGGTGATGATCGGAATGAGGCCGTTGCGCAGGGCGTGGCGCAACACCGTGCGGGTGCGCGACAGGCCCCGCGCCCGCGCCGCGCGGACGTAGAGTTCCTTCAGTTCCTCGACCAGACTCGCGCGGGTCATGCGGGCCAGGATGGCAGCCAGCGCGAGCCCGAGCGTGAGTGCCGGCAGCACGAGGTACTCGGGGGGCACACGCGGCACCGACCCGATCAGCATCTCGCTCGAGGGGCCGCGGCCCGAGACCGGCAGCCAGCCGAGCGTGACACCGAACAGGAGCGCGAGGAGTGGCCCGAGCCAGAAGTTCGGCATCGACACGCCGACCAGCGCGAGGGCCATCGCGGCGCTGTCGACCCAGGTGCCCGCCCGCACGGCCGCCAGGATGCCGAGGGGCAACGCCACCACCAGCGCGACGCCCATGGCCGTCACCGCGAGCAGCACCGTCGCGCCGAGCTTCTCGGAGAGCTCCGTGGTGACCGGACGCCCGGTGCGCAGCGACTGTCCGAGGTGGCCGCGCACGGCCGCGGACAGGAAGCGCCCGTACTGCACGGGCAGCGGGTCGTCGAGCCCGAGCTTGCCGCGCAGGGCCGCGACGTCGGCCGGCGTGGCCGCTTCCCCGAGCATCGACACGGCCGGATCCCCCGGCACCAGGTGAATCAACGCAAACACCATCGTCGCCACCCCGAGGAGCACGGGGATGGTGAGCAGGAGCCGACGGGCCAGGAAGCGGAGCATGGGTCGCGGCCTATGGTAGTCGAGGCCCGTCGGGCGCTTCCTCGAGGCCGAGCCGCCGCACGAGCTTGCTGAGCCCCTGGCGCGTGAGGCCGAGGTCGCGCGCGGCACGGGCGGGCCGGCCGCCGGCACGCGAGAGCGCGTTGCGCACGTACGTCGCCTCGAAGGCGCGGCGCGCGGCGCCGAGCCCGGCGGGGACGACCTCTGGCTCGGGCGCCTCGGGGGCGCGCAGGTCCGGAGGCAGGTCGTCGACGCCGACCCGCCCCCGCGGGGGCACGCGCACCGCGAGCGCCGCGAGGGTGTTCTGGAGCTGCCTGACGTTGCCTGGCCAGTCGCACCGGGCCAGTGCGTCGAGCACCGCGCCGTCGAGGCGCGCCCGACTGCCCACGCGCGCCGCGCACTCGCGCCAGAAGTGGCGCGCCAACTCGGGGATGTCGTCGCGACGTTCACGCAGCGCCGGCATGCGCACGCGGACCACGTCGAGCCGGTAGAACAGGTCCGCCCGGAACGTGCCGCGGCGCACCGCCTCCTCGAGCGACACGTTGGTGGCCGCGATCACACGCACGTCGACCCGACGCGCCGTGTTCTCGCCCACGCGACGCACCTCGCCGTCCTGCAGCACGCGCAGCAGCTTGGCCTGGCCGCGCACGCCGAGCTCCCCCACTTCGTCGAGGAACAACGTGCCGCCGTCGGCCTCGTCGAACAGCCCCGCACGATCGGCCGACGCCCCCGTGAACGCGCCCCGCACGTGCCCGAACAGCTCCGACTCGATCAGCTCGTCGGGCAGGGCGGCGCAGTTGATCGCGGCGCACCGCCGATGGCGACGCAACCCCAACGCATGGATGGCGCGGGCGGCCAGTTCCTTGCCGCAACCGCTCTCGCCGCGAATGAGGACGGGGAACGGCGCGCGAGCCGCCAGCGCGATCTGCGCGCGGACGTCCTGCATCACGACGCTGTCGCCGACGAGCGTCTCGGCCAGCGGCGCCCCCGCGACCGGCGCGGCGACCGGCGGAGGGACGCGCGCCGCAGCGATCCGTGCGAAAACGGCGAGCAGGTCGCCGCGCCCGATCGCCTCGTCGCGACTGGGCCACGTGCCACACACGTAGACCGCCATGTCGTCGCACGCGCCGTGGCGACCGGCGGCGTGCCAGCCCGTGGCCGACGCCAGTCCATCGAGACCGTCCTCGAGACACAGGCGTTGCCATGCCTGCACGGCCTCCGCGGAGGCATCGTCGGTGGCCAGCACGCGGACCTCGCGGGCCTTCACCGCGAGCACGGCTGCGCGTCGGGCGCCGGTGTGCTGGCGCACCGCGCCACACATGGCCGCCAGCGCGTCGTCGTCGCGCCGCAGGTCCTCGAGGGCCGCGGTCACGTCGAGCAGTTCGAGATGAGTCATGCGGGTTCGTCCTCCGGTGGGGTGGGCATGCCAGCGGAACGCCGGCGCGGCCGGGGCGGCGGTGCGATGCCGCCAGGCACGGTGCACGAGGGCTGTCTGGGGGGCCGGCCGTGTCGTGGCGGACCGAGGCGCCGCGGCCGGGACGATCGTGTGCATGACGGGCAGGTCGTCTGGGCGCATGGCGGCGAGGGCGGCGACTCGCCCGCCATGCGCCACCCACGCCACCACGCTCGCCGGGACGTGCTCCTGTTCGTCGCGCACAGCGATCAGGAGCGGCGGCCACTGTCGGCCACCGCGAACGTCGAGCCGGGGCAACAGGTCGACATGCACCGGCACCAGGCCGAGGCCGCGGGCCATCGCCGCAAGACGACACCAGGCGGCGCGATCGGGCACGCGCGTGATGCCGACTCGCGACGGATGCTGACCAGAGAGGTTGTCCAGGTCGACAGGCTCGCCATCGGAAGCGGGCGGCGCGCCTGCGAAGTCCTTCGCCTCCGCGAGCACGCGCAGGCGGCGCCAGCGGCCGAAGGGATCCTGTGTGGTCCAGGCATCGAGCACGACGGTCCTGCCGCACGCGCCAACGGGCCTGTCGCCGGCACCGATGTTCCCGGGCCCAGGGGCGGTGACGCGTGTGGACTCCAGCCGGACGCTCAGGCCCGTCGCCAGGTCCAGCAGGCCCCCCTCGACGGCCAGCAGTCGGCCGCCCCGAATCGACGCCACGTCAGCGGGAATCACGCCTGACTACCTGAGCAAGCCGCTCGCCACGCGGCAGCGCGCGAATTTCGGCGGAAATGCGCGCGACACGACGCACGCGCCGCGAAAACTGCGTGCTGCGCGGCCGCCGCCCTACGCAGGAACTACCATCCGGACGGGGTCCGCGATTCGGGCGCCGTGTAGAATCGCGGGTTGATGCTTCGCTTTCTCACGGCCGGGGAATCACACGGCCAGGCTCTCGTTGCGATGGTGGAGGGGCTGCCCGCCGGCCTCCCGATCGACCAGGACGCACTCGCCCGCGAACTCCGGCGCCGCCAGCTCGGCTACGGTCGAGGGCGTCGCATGCAGATCGAGACCGACACGGCGGAGATCCTGAGCGGCGTCCGCAAGGGCCACACGCTCGGCAGCCCGGTCGCCATGCTGATCCGCAACCGCGACTGGAAGAACTGGCAACAGACGATGCATGTCGGGCCGGAGGCGCCGGCCGACGCCACGGGCGCCAAGCGCGCGCCGGTGACCCGCCCACGTCCAGGCCACGCCGATCTCGCCGGTGCCCTGAAGTACGACCGCGACGACATGCGCGACATCCTCGAGCGCGCCAGCGCCCGCGAGACGGCGGCCCGCGTCGCGGCCGGCTCGCTCGCCCGGCAGCTCCTCACCGCCCTCGACGTCCGCATCGTCAGCCACGTCTTCACGCTGGGCGCGGTGTCGGCGGGCGACCCGCTCGCCTTCACTTTCGAGCAGATCGCGGCGATCGACGACGAGGCCCCGCTGCACTGCGTCGACGAGACCCTGCAGCAGCAAATGATCGAGGCCATCGACGCCGCCCGTGCCGCCGGCGACACCCTCGGCGGGGCCTTCGAGGTCGTCGTCCGCGGCCTGCCGGCCGGGCTCGGCAGCTACGTGCAGTGGGACCGCAAGCTCGATGGCCGTCTTGCCCAGGCGGTGATGTCGATCCCCGCCATCAAGGCGGTCGGCATCGGCAAGGGCGTGGGCGTGGCGTCGGTCCCCGGCTCGCAGGTCCACGACGAGATCGTCCTGCCCGCAGCGGGCGCGGCGGCCAGCCCGGTCGGCGTGGCCCGCCCGACCAACCGCGCCGGTGGCCTCGAAGGCGGCGTGACCAACGGCGAGGACCTCCGCATCAGCGGCTACATGAAGCCCATCTCCACGCTGATGAAGCCGCTCCGCTCGGTGGACCTCCAGACGATGCAGGAGTCGCCGGCGGCGATCGAGCGCAGCGACGTGTGTGCGGTGCCGGCGGCGGCCGTCGTGGCCGAGGCCATGGTGGCCTTCGTGCTCGCCGACGCTGTCCTCGAACGGTACGGGGCCGACACGCTCGACGACATCCGCGCCCAGATGCAGCGGGTCGATGCGCGCGTCGCGCAGCGGTTCACGGCCACGCCAGCCGAAGCCTGACGCCATGCGCCGGCCGATCCTGCGGTACGGGGACCCGGTCCTCCACGCCAGGGCCGCGCCGGTCCAGGCCCTCACGCCCGCGATCGACACGTTGATCGACGACATGCACGAGACGCTCCGTGATGCGTCCGGCGTGGGCCTGGCCGCGCCGCAGATCGGCGAGTCGCTGCGGCTGTGCCTCGTCGACCTGTCGGCGGGTCGTCGCCCCGATCAGCTGCTCGTCCTCATCAATCCCGAGATCCTCGAGAGCGACGGCCTGCAGCTGAAGGAAGAGGGCTGCCTGAGCCTGCCCGGCATCGAGGCCACGGTGCCGCGCCCGCTCCGCATGCGCGTGCGCGCCATGGACCGCGACGGCGACACGCGCGAGATCCAGGCGGAGGGCCTCCTCGCGCGGGCGCTGCAACACGAGATCGACCACCTCGACGGCGTGCTGTTCCTCGACCGCCTGCGCCCCGTGTACCGCTGGGCCCTCACGCGTCGCATCAGGCGCCTGCGGCGCGCCGGCAAGTGGTGACCGTGCCCCTCCCCGTCATGCCTCTTCGCATCGCCTTCTTCGGCACTCCCGCGTTCGCGGTGCCCACGCTCGATGCCCTGCTCGCCTCCGACCACGAGGTGGTGGGCGTCGTGACCCAACCGGATCGCCCGCGCGGGCGCGGCCAGCAGGTCAGCGACGCGCCCGTCAAGGAGCGGGCGCTGGTCGCCGGTGTGCCCATCCTGCAGCCCACGAAGCTGAAGGCCCCCGAGTTCCTCGACGCCTTCAGCGCCTGGCGCGCCGACATCGGCGTCGTCGCCGCCTACGGCCGGATCCTGCCGCAGGTGCTCCTCGACATCCCGCCGCGCGGCCTGATCAACGTCCATGCGTCGCTGCTGCCGGCCTGGCGAGGCGCCTCGCCGATCCAGCGAGCGGTGCTCAACGGCGACGCGATCAGCGGTGTGACGATCATGCGCGTGGTGCTGGCGCTCGACGCCGGCGCGATGCTCGCGCGCATCGAGGTGCCGATCGACCCCGACGACACCACCGGCACGCTCGAGGCCCGCCTGTCGGTGGCGGGCGCCTCGCTGTTGCGGGACGTGATCGATCGAATGGGCCGCGGCGAGACCGTCGAGGAAGTGCCGCAAGACGATGCGGCGGCCACCCTGGCGCCACGGCTCGAGAAGCAGGAAGGCCTCATCGACTGGTCGCGCCCGGCACGGGCGCTCGACTGTCACGTGCGCGGGATGCAGCCGTGGCCGGGGGCCTTCACGTTCGTCGACGGGCAGCGTCTGGTCATCCGCACCGCGAAGGCCGACGAGGCTGGCGCGGGCGACGCGGAACCGGGTGCCCTCGTCCGGGTGGAGGGCGATGCCGCGCTGCTGGCGTGTGGCGACGGGCACTGCCTGCGTGTCAGTCGTGTGCAACCCGACGGCAAGCGCGTGATGACGACGCGCGAGTGGCTCCAGGGGCGCCGCGTGGCCACGCCGCTGCGCGCGAGCCAGACGCCGTGATCGCGCCAGCGCGTCGCGCGGCCACCGAGGTCCTCGTCGCCGTCGACGCCGGCCAGCTCGACCTGCCGTCGGCCCTGGCTCAGGCCCATCCGTCCCTCGAGGACTCGCGCGACCGCGCCCTGCTCACCGAACTGGCAACGGGCGTCGAGCGGTGGCGGCTGGCTCTCGACTTTGCCATCCATGCCCTCACGGGGCGGCAATCGGCATCGCTGGATCCCGAGGTGCGGACGACGCTGCGCCTCGGGCTGTTCCAGTTGCAGCACAGCACCCGACTCCCCGCCTCCGCCGTCGTCAACGACGCCGTGGAGATCGTGAAGCGTGGCCCGAAGCGGAGCGCCTCGGGGATGGTCAACGCGGTGCTGCGCCGCGTGGTGCGCGAGGGCCTGCCACGCATGCCCGAGGCTCCGCGCGTGCCGGTGGAGGACGCGCGCTGGCGCGAGCAGGCGGTGGCGTACCTGGCGATCAGCGGGTCGCACCCGCGGTGGCTGGTGGAGCGCTGGATCGACCGGTACGGATACGACGCCACGGAGGCCTGGGTCCGGCACGACAACACGTCCGCCGACGTGACGGTGTGGCCGATGCCCGGCGGGGCGGACCTGCCAGCAGACCTCGGGGGGCGTGCGACGCGCTTCGTTCCGGATGGGGTCGTCCTCGACAGCGGCAAGGATGCCCTGCCCTTGCTGCGCGACGCGCGAGCGTACGCGCAGGACGAAGCGTCGGCCGCCGTTGGCGTCGTCGCTGGCGTGGTCGCTCGCGGGCGTGTGCTCGATGCGTGCGCCTCGCCGGGGGGCAAGAGCCTCGCGATGCGTCCCCGACTGGCCGAGGGCAGCCGCCTGTTCGCCAACGACCTGCGGGCGCGGCGCGTGGCGCTGCTGGCGCAGACGCTGGCACGCGTGCCGGGCCCCGGCATCCCGGTGCTCCGGAGCGACGCCGCGCGTCTGCCGTTCGCAGGGGGCCTGGACACGATCCTCGTCGATGCGCCGTGCTCTGGGCTCGGCACGCTGCGACGGGAGCCGGATCTCCGGTGGCGACGCGGTCCCGGTGACCTGCCCGCCCTCGTGGACCTCCAGCGATCCCTGATCGAGGAGGCGCTGCGGGCACTCGCGCCGGGTGGACGCCTGGTGTACGCGACCTGTTCGAGCGAGCCCGAAGAGAACGAGGCCCTCGCGCTCGACGTGCTGCGCACGCATCCCGGAGTGACGCGCGTGGACCTCCG